>JAVZSS010000009.1:0-23953 GCA_044343155.1 Candidatus Aenigmatarchaeota archaeon | reverse complement strand
TCCATCATAATCTAAATCATCAATAAGGGGAGAGCTTTCAATTTTATCTCTCGCTGTAAAATTCCAAATTTTCTGTCCATTGCTACCATTAATTGCGTATAAATTATTATCATAACTGCCAACGAAAACAAAAACAGTATTTCCTATCTTTCTCAAAGATGGAGAGGAAACAACCCTACCTAATGTTTGAAATGACCAAACGAGTTCTCCATTTATCGAATTAACAGCATAAACTTTATTATCATCTGAACCAAAAACAACATCAATTATTCCATCATTATTAACATCTCCTATTGCTGGAGATGAAAATATTCTTCCAGAAGTTGTAAAATTCCAAATTTTCTGTCCATTGCTACCATTAATTGCGTATAAATTATTATCATAACTGCCAACGAAAATTCTTAAATATGGCTCATTATTAATTCTTACTAAAGATGGACTACTACTAATATTTCCATTTGTTGAGAAAGTGAAAATCAATGAACCATCGTTACCTCTTAAAACATAAACTTTGTTATCCATGGAAGCTAAAACAACATCAATTATTCCATCATTATTAACATCTCCTATTGCTGGAGATGAAAATATTCTTCCAGAAGTTGTAAAATTCCACAATTGACTAGCATTAATATAGAAAACAAAAATTGGAGTTAGATTTTCGTTTCCTGAGGTATCATTAACATAAATTTTCCAAGCTATTACACTACCTGCTGGAATAGATGCGTTTCTCCAAGTAAAGCTCGCTATACTTTCTTTCGTTTGTGGATCGAACTTTATATAAGAAGTATTCTTCCAAATTCCGGTTTCGTTTGTAGATAACCATGCATAATCTAGCTCATAATTATCGCTCCAAACTGCATATAAGTTGATTGTTTCATTTACTCCTATCCAATTTTTACTTTGCCCAAACTCTAAGTATTGTGGTTTTTTTGTATCTAAAACTCTTATTATAATACTTTTAGATGATGAAGTATAGTTTTGATCTCCGAACCAATATGCAGTAATATTGTAAACTCCGATATAGTTTAATTTTGTTATATTTGTAATTAGCGATTCACCATATTGCAAAACCCAATCTGTAATATTCGAATCTAAGTAGATAATTTTATTTGAAACATTCAGCATTGCAGTAATATTTATTGTATCATAAACTTCAAAATCTCTATCCTCATCGCTACCATTAACATAAACAAAAATTTGAGTTGGAGATTTTTCAACTATATATATAAATTCGTCAGAAACGTTCCAATTTCCGTAAGAATCTCTAGCATAACTTTTCCAAACATATGTACCTGCCGCTAAATCTGAAATAAAGTAATAATAACCATTTTCACCGTTCTTCTCCATAGTTTCGTTTATTAAAATTCCAGTAAAATTGTGCTCTATCAAAACCTGCTCAACTTTAGTATTATCTATCCAACTTATGTTAAAATGATAATTTTGCATTGGCCTATATGTTGCATTAATAGGATAACTAACATTATTAAACCAGTAAGGAGCTTTTTTATCTATAACATTTAGTATTTCTATCTCAGAAAAAACATCACTAAATTCTGTTGAATTACATTTAATTCTTATTTCATATGTACCAACCTTATTAGAGGTTAAGTTCCAAACAATTGTAAATTTACCATCTAAGTAATCTAAAAAGTAAGGATTCGAGCCATTAATAGTTATGTTTCCATTGACTGTAGGTATAACTGTTCCATTTGATTGAGCTTCTATATAAACATTTGAGCAGCTTAAAGGATAACACTCACAACTAGCTATTAAAAGTGAACTTTCATCTTCACCAACTATTTTCGGATTTAAATAATCTAAACTAGAATTCATTTTTCCTATTTTAATAATCCAAGATTCCAAACTTTCTGTATAATTGGTATTTCCAGGATAATAACCTGTATAATTAAATATTCCTGCTCTATCTAAAAATAAAATACTTTGATGGGGAGAGTAGCCATAAGAAATTCTTTTAAATTCGCCATCACTATAATTGCTCCACAATTCAACTAACTTATCAGAATAACCGAGAAGCTCTATAGTTAAATTTAATGTTACATTTGAATAGTAATTCTTATTTTCCCTTGTATTATTAATCCAAAGATATAAAGTTGTTGGCTTCTTATTAACAAACATAAAGTAAGTAACAGAGTCGCTTGTATAATTCTGATCTCCAAACCAATATGCAGTAATATTGTAAACACCCGCACCAAAATTGTTAGTCAAAATTGTTATTGTATTACTTCCATAACCTATAATTTCAGTTAACCCAGTAAAATTAGCTTCTATGTAAAACTCTTTATCTGGAATATTTAAGGTAGCAGTAATGTTTGCATAATCTTCATAAATGTAGGTTTTGTTTCCTTCCGTATCATTTAAAAATAGTCTAATTTTACTTAATGCTCTATTTACCAAATAAATTGATGAATTAGATGCAGAAGTGTAGTTTTGTGTTTCAGACACATTACATTCATAATACCAAATACCTGCAGGTAAAATAACTGCTGTATTATTTTCATGAGTAACATCGGTATAATTTCTCCACAATCTTCCTTCAGCTTCTGGATTATCTTCATAACATACTGCAACTGTTTGTTCTCCATATTCTATTGGTGATTCTGGAATTAGTATTAAATATGCTTTAGAAATTCCTTTGTATATTGTAACTATTCTACTAACAAAATAAGATGTATAGTTTTGTGTTTCTTCAAAAATTGCAGAATAATCGTAAATTCCTGCCGGTAAAATGTTTTTTTCTGCTACCAATATTCCTTTTCCTACATAAGTTTGATTTCTATAAAGTATAATTTCTCCTTCGTTATATAGATTTTCTAACCAAGCTGTAACATTTGTTTCGGTTGGATAATATCCATAATAATCATTTTCTAAACCATTAATTTCGATTTTAATTTTTGGTATGCCTTTGTTAACATATAAATATCTGTCATTTACATAAGTTGAAGTATAATTTTGTGTTTCCAAATATTCACAAGAATAATTATAAACTCCTGCTCCTAAAATTGAAACTTCTGATGCAAAACCAAAATTAGAAGAAATTAAAGTATCATTTCTATACAAATTTAAAATTGAAAAGCTATCCCCTTCTATAATATAGCAAGTAACATTTGTTTCAGTCGGATAATCAACATTTGTATCACTAAAATAAATTTCTATGTTTGGATTTCCTTTGTTAATAATGTAAATTCTGCTTAAAACATTAGACCATGCTCCTTCTACATCTTTGGCATACCATCTAATATTATAGCCAGAAGGGTTAGCAGGTAAATCTTCTTTTTCAATCCAATATTCTCTTGTTGTAGAATTTATTAAATTGTAGTTAGAAACTGTTTGATTTTGACCTTCAAATTCAAAAATAACTAAGGAAATTTGCTCTTCACCATTTTCATCAGTGACAAAAACTTTAAAGGTATACTTATTTCCTTTCTGATATACTGTTGGGGAAGAAGGTAACTCTGTAGCATTTGAAATTAAAGGTGCTTTATTCACGTATTCATAAGTTATGAAAAACTGAACATATTCTTCTTTAAATATAGTTATATTGTTATTTCCAAAAGAATAAAATCTTACCACGATTTTATTTTCTGGTGAAACATAATCTTCTGGACTAGAAGAAATATTACACCAAAAAACGTTAAACTGATTGGCAAAAGCTAATATTGTTGGACATAATGAACTATTCCATTGATTAAGTTTAAAATTATAAACAGACATTCCCACATTCTTTGAATTTTCTAAGGTAAAATTTATCATTATTGAAATGTTTCTCAAAATTCCTCTAAAGCTTATTGTAGAATTGTGCTCAACTTCAAATTTATAATTTGGTTTGTAAAGATATGTTACAGTTAGTTTAGAAGAGAACCATCTAGTTACTCCAGATGAAACTACAACATTATATAATCCATCATATGTTATATTATCCATTACGTAATCCCAACAAAAATCAGATCTTGCTTCTCCAGTATTTCTAAAGTTACAGGTTTGAGAAGTATAACCAGGTACATTTACATAAGAAACTAAAGTATTTGTTCCTGTTGTTGTTGAGCCTGTGAAGCCATAAACACTTAAATAAGCATCCGTAAAATTATAGTTTGGCTCCGAAATTATAAAACTGAATGGAAATGTGGTTGAAGTTGCTAAAGCTTGGTGATAACTACTTCCAACAAAATATTCTACGCTATTTAAAAAAGTAGAAGAAGAAGCATTATAAACATAAGTTAATATTAATTCGCATCCTTTACTTCCCGTATAATAGCTTGTAGTTGCTGCTGAGCTGTAAACAGAACATATAATTTGAGTTCCGTTTGTAATACTGTAAAGGCCACTTGCATTATATAATATCATTGAGGTACTAACTTGCTCATCCCTTAAACCCAATGTATAATCTACTCTAGGTTGTGTTGTGCCAAAGATTGAAGAATTTACTCCAATTGTTGTTGTGTATGCTGTTGTTCCCGCTCCACTACCATAAGCTATAGCAAAAGTTATTCTATTGTAAGCGTTTATTATAGAAATGTTTGTTTCTGGTAATATAATTTCTCTAATAAAATTTGCTGTATGTGGGCTTGTATATAAACCACCATCTTGTCCTACCAAATATCTAACTGTTTTTAATTGTAATTCCGAGTTTGAATCATATTCATAAGTTAAAACTAATTCTGTACCAACTGTGTGCAATGCATAACCTGCAGTAGGTTTAAAATTAAATGTATGAGATGTTGAAGGATCAAATATATTTTTGTATAGAAAAACGTAATCTATAGTTGTAGCACCAGCATTATCTATTGGTGTTCCAGATATGGCATTGGATCCATCCAAATCTATTGATATTCCTTCATCTACAGTTCCACCAGGTTGTAGATGTATGTATGTTTCAAAGAAAGAATCTCTAATTACTACATTTCTTTCTGGTAAATTTAGAGGCGGTATTATAAAGTTTGTTGAAGAGCCTACAGCTAAAGTTGAAGTTAGTTGTCCGACAAAAAATCTTACAGTTTTTATTTCTCTTTCAGAATCACTATCATATTCGTAAGTTAAAATTAGCTTTGCGTTTTCACCTTGTCTAATTGTATTAAACTTTACATAAAGTATAAAGTTATAATTCCCGCTACCATTAATGAAAATCTTAAAAGCTTCAGTCGCATTTACTAAGAAAGTATAAAACATATTTTCTCCTGAACCCGATGGTCCTGCAGCGGTTGTTAAAAGGGTTACATTGGTCGTTCCATTAGAAAGTTTTACTGTTTGCCCAGCCGATATTTGAGCGTTATATACTAGGTTTTTAATCTCTATTATAGCACTTCTTATAATAGGATTTTTTTCTGGTATGTAAACGGTGAAAGAACCGATTTTTTCTGTATTTGCTGCCATTTGAGTCATGTCTTGATAAATAAAATATTCTACAGTTTTAATTTTTCTAAAAGGAATTTGAGCTTCTCTAACATTCCAAGTTAAATTATCCTCATTTACATTAATCCTTTGATCTATTTCATTTTGATTTATCACATCAGCAATTCCAGTAATATTTATTGTAGAGGTTTGGTTAAAAGATTCATAATATATTTGAGAATAAGAAATGTTAATCAAAAACAAAATAGTAAAAAATAGAAATAAAAATTTCTTCATAAAACCTACCTCTTTAAAATCTTCATAATAAAATCTAATATTTTGAATTTTTTCTTTCCTTCATATGGAACTCCTGCAATTTTAGCTGCTAAAAAATTGAATTCTTCTCTAACATTATTATCCAAATAGTAAGCAGGCTTTCTTTCGTTTATACTTTTAATAAAAACTTCATTCTCCTTAATACTACCCAAAACTACCATTCCAGAATATCTTTCTATTTCTTCTTTATTCAACTCATAATCTTTACCTCTAACTTTATTTAAAACTATTCCCCAAACTATTGGCCTATTAGCTAAATCTTGAAGAAATTTATATGTTTTTGTTACATCAACTAAAGAAATCAAATCTGGAGTAGAAACAAAAATAACTTCATGCGAACTATTTAATGATATCATTGCTTCCCTTCCTAAACCTGGAGCAGAATCCAATATTACAAATTCGTATTCTTTTAAATTTTCTTCCAAAATTCTTTTTATATCTTGCTCTATTGGTACTACATCTTTTATTAATAAAGATGAGGGAATAATTGTTAAGCCATTGTAATTATGCAAAATTTCAGAAAATTGGCACTCATTTCTTAAAAAATTATTCAACGTTTTTGTTGGAAAAATATTAAAATAGAGAGAAATGTGTGGTGTTGTAAAATTAAAATCTACTAGAGCAGTTTTTTTACCAAAATTTTGAAGGGCTAGAGCTAAATTGCTAGCTATAGTAGTTTTTCCAACCCCACCTTTAGTAGACATTATACTTATGATTCTAATTCTTACCACCTATTAAATTAAAAATTTCACTATAATCTCTTTTAATTTTTCTACTTTTTTTTATTTTCTTTAAAATGAAAGATAGAGAAAAAGAAATTATAGCAAAAATTATTAAGTAAAGGTATTCTTTTCTTAACTTTAAAGAAGGTAACTTAATAACAAAACCCGTAACTAAGTTTTGTTTTCTTTCTAGAATAGTTAATCCTATATCTTTAGAATAATTAATTTCTTTGCTATTTAGTTTAAATTTGATACTTGATGTTCCTAAGGTAGCATTTTCTCTACAATATATTGTTAAGCTACCCTTAAAAGATTCTCCAGCTTTAAGAGTTTTCAAATAATCTTGAGAAAATGTATAATCAAAACCTATTCCTTCTAAAAATAATTCTATATCATTCAAATCTGCTTGACCTATGTTGTATATAGTAAAATCTATAGTTACATTGCTTCCTCTTTCTATTCTAATAGTATCTGGAACCAAAACAAAAATTTCCCTCTTCTTTTCAACTAAAATGCTAGAGTTGAAATCAGAAGGTATATAAAGGTCTTTTTTAACATTTATAGAATAAGTAAAGTTTCCTTCTTGATTCAAAATTAAATCAAAACTAACAAAACCTTTTTCATCAGTTTTTCTAACATAAGTTTTTCCTTCCATTTTAAAGGTAACTATAGCTTCTTTTACCGGATTTCCCTCTTCATCTTGGACTAAACAATTTATTATTGCACTATCATTTAAGTAAAACTTATTTTTGTTAGCATTGCAAGAAACTTTCAAGTATTTCTCTCTACCTAAAACAAATGCTGATAATTTATTTAAAGATAGAAATATTGTATTTGAAACTTTATTCAAATCAAAACTCTCTATCTTAACCCAATTCTTATTGCAACTCAACTTTTGAGAATTCCAACTTTCACAATAAAACAACCTTATAAAATCTTCATCTTCTACAATGTAATCTTTATAGTTAAGATTTACTTCAACTCTAGAATAAGAGCCTATTATATCAAAAGAATAAAGGGCATAAACTTTTAACCCTTCTATAAAAATATTTTCCATATAATTATAGTTAACAAAATTTTGCTCTCCAGTAAATGAAAAATCTTTAAAAAACAAAGTAGATTGAGGAAATACTATTTTTAGATCATAAGTATCTGGAACTATTCGTATCAAATAATTTCCTTGCGAATCTGTATTATTTCTATATACTTCTTGCTCATTTTTATATAAGTAAAAGAAAGCTTGAATTGGTTTTCTATTAGAATCTAAAAGAGTACCATAAATTGGTTTTATGTAATAAATTGGTAAAGTATCTGAATATATTTTTCCTGAATCAAAAACAACTTTAAGATCATATTTTCCTGGAGATAAAGATGGCAAAAGAACTCTTAAAATGTTATTAGTACCATCAAATCTTAATGCTAATATTTGTGCCTCTTCGTCTCCAACATATACTTTAACGTTTTCATAACTTGCTTCTATTGGTATTCCTTTTTCTCTTAAAACAAAATTTATAGTTATGTTTTCTCCCTTTTCAACCATATTCTTAGAGATTGAAGAAATTTTGACTTCATAATTTGGCAATATTTTTAAAGGAAAGCTAAACCTAAAGTTCAATCTTGAATATGAAAGATTTATAGAAAAATTGTACTCACCTTGAGGTAATCCAGAAATTAAAATAGATATAACATTATTTTTAATTTGTAATATTGTACTTGCTTTATCATAATTTATAAATGGTAATATTGAAATATTTTCTAAACTAATATCAGAATCTAGAGTAAAATCTATTTTTATAATTTGGTTTTCGTAATATGAAGGTAGTGAGCTCAAAAACAATTCTATAAATTTAACCTCAACATTAAGATATTCTTCGCTATTATTACAGTTTATTGTTAGATTATATTTTCCCTTTGAAAGTAAAGATGATGGAAATTCGAATTTCCACAATAATTGTTGTTTTTGAACTAAATTTGGAATATAGTTACTTCCTTCTCCAACTATAACAACATTTGGCTTATCACTACAAATAATTTCAGCCGATATTATATCGCTATATTTTATTTCATTATTAAACTTCAAAACTAACGCTTCTCCGTCTGATGGGGTAAAAGAAGTAATAATACTTGCCTTTCCTATATTAAGTAAAAAAGGTAAAAATGAAATAAAGATTAAAATACCTAAACTTTTTTTAATTTTGTTTTTTGCAACATAAACCTTTGCCCTACCAACAATAAAAGATTCTACTTTACCTTGATCCTTCAAAGCTTCTAAATATCCAGAAAGCAAATATCTTTTCATTTTTAATTTTTTAGCAAGTTGAGATATAGAAAGTATTTCTTTACTAAGAATATCTAAAATCTTATCTTCAATTTTCTTCTCGTTTTCCATTTTCTATATTGTAACTATATTTTAAATATATTATTTCAATATTGCTACAATAAAAGATCAATATAGCCACAATATAGAAAAACATTTAAAATTGAAAGACAAATCTTAAGTAATCATAAAAATAAAGAATATACTTAATACCTACCATTTTTTCAATTCTAACTTTTTGATAATTATAGGTTTTATCCGATGAAACTAAATAGAAGCCCACTTCTATTTCCTCATTACCTAAGGGGCTATAAAAAATTCGAAATATTCTTTTTCCTTTTGCTACTCTTCCTTCACTTTTCTCAAAAATCCAGCTATCTGGATATTCTGAAGGTAGAATAAATAAGTAAGAGTCTTTTTCAGATTCAACCTCAATAAATAAAATATCACCATAACTTCTAGCTGAAGTTATTTTTATGCTTTTGTCTAAAGTTAGATTAAAATCTGATACATTAAAATAATACTCTGAAAAATTTGTACAATAAAAAAGCTTTATTTTATTTATTTCCTTAGGGAAAAATGGTAAAACAGCTCTACTAATTTCCCCAGGATTAATATTTTTTTCCTTTAGCCAATATCTAGCTCCAGAATCTAAAAATACCCTAAATCTTATTGGAATACTTCCAGAATTATAAAATTCTGCATTAATTTTCGGAATATTTTCTCTATCTATAAAAAAACTTTTTACCTCAAGCTTACATAAGTCTTTCACTTCAACTTTAACAGTTAGAGAATATGCCAAATTAAATAAAAAGAATAAAATTAGAAAGAAAAATATCTTTTTCACACTTTTCACCTAAATAAATTTTCAATTTTATAAATCATACTAATTTTCGGTTTCTTTATGTAAACAAAAAACTCTCCTTCATAATATCCAGAAATGGTATCGTTTGTGAAGAAAAATATTTCAACCATCTTTTTTTCCTTTTCATTAAGCCAAAACGTTTTTTCTTTTACATAAACTTTAGATGAAATGTTTCCAAGAACTTCTATATCTACTTTAACTTTTTTATCATAAAAGTTCTCTAGTTGTAAATACTTTTTAGAGTAACTACCATTTCCTGGAATAATCCCAAAATCTAAAACATTAGGTTCGTTAGAAAAACCTATTGTTATGTTTTCTCTAGGATCAAATACATAAGCTCTTCCTACAATTTTAACAATCTCTTTATCATACAAAATTGAAAAATTGTTTGATATAACAAGAATTAAAAGAAGTAATAGAGAAAAAACTGTAACAAAAATTAAAACTTTATTGTTAACTTTCTTCTTTTTTTTCATAATCTATTATCTAATACAAGATTAAAACTATTTTTTGTAATACCAAATAGATAAGCCAATTACTAAAATTATAATCAATAAAAATAGTATAAAACTTAAATCAAACTCTTTAAAAATAGGTAATTTCTCTTTTGTAATAAAAATTAAAGTTGTGCTCTTTTCTTTTCTCCCACCCAAATAGTTAACTACTATTTTGCTTTCAAATTCTCCATTTAAATTTCTATCTATAAAACCAACTAGCTCTCCTAAATCTCCTGGTTTAATGTCAGTAAAAGAAGTAGTAAAATTTATTACACCTTCAGAAGTATATATTTGTCCATTAGCTCTAGCCCTAATTGTTACTGTTCCTTTATTTTTAAAGTAGATCTTAATTTTATCATTTTCCCCAACAGCTTCAATAATTTCTCCATCTCTTACAGCTAAACCATCCACATAAAATAGAATATTTACTTTACTAACAGAAACTAAACCAACTCCAATTTGACCACCTATTTGCTCAGGAATTTTCGGTTGTGGTTCTATGGATATAATATGATAGCCTGGTTCTGCATCCAAAGGGACTTTAATCATAAAAGTTATTTCTCTCCATGTTCTTACTTTTCCTACTTGAGTTTCGAGTGGCGTTTCTTGAGGCCTTAATACAACAGGGTTTGAAAAGTAAGTAATCCATTTACTTGCATCTTCTTCAGAAAAATTCGCCACATATTCTGGAAATCGTGTAATTAAAAAATCTGGATTTCCTTTTTCTTCCTTAAGATAAACTAAAAGCTCTTGATTTTCTGGATTAATAATATAGAATTTTACTATTCTAGATTCTCCCCTTTTAATAACTCCTAAATCTATAAAAGATGGGGAAACACCGACAACATATCTTTGTGCCTCAACTACAGAAAAAATAAAGATTAATAAAGTAAAAAAGAAAACTTTCCCTTTCATATTATTTATGAGTAAGCAGTATTAAATGTAAGAATCTAAAGATAAATATGGAGGAAGAATTTTTAAAGAAAAGACCTTTAAAAGTTGGAAATCTTAAAGTTATAGAGCATATTGGAAGTTTATATGCAACATTTGATGGAGAAAGATACTGGAAGCTTGAAAAGTGGGCTTGGGAAATTTTAAAATTGTGTGATGGGAAGAAAAGCGTTTCTGAAATAGCACGAATTATATCTGAAGATGTGCAAATGAGCTTTGAAGATGTAATAAAGGGATTAAAGCCAATTCTAGAAGAATTTGAAAAAGCGGGATTTATAAAATATCTTTAGCTTATTTTTTTCTTCAACCTTTCTATTAATTCTTCCTCTTTTACACTCTCTATAGCTTTTTCTTTTGGAAAAATTATTCTATAAACACCTATCTTTTTTTGATGAACTTTTCCCTCTCCTAAAAGTTCATGAACATAAATACTAGCAGTTATTCTACTTACCTTTGCTTTTCTAGCTATCTCTTGAATTGTCAAACCATCTGGATTTTCTTTAATAACGTTTAGAATTTTTTCTTTTGTTGTTTCTCCTCTCATAATATTATATATTAATGTTAAATATAAAAGCTTAACACTAAAGCTTATAAATACTGTTAACAATTAATTATTAGGTGGAAATATGCCTTTAAAAGTCTTTTTAATATTCCTAGCACTATCAATAGGACTTTTCAACCTAGCTTTAGCAGCATCTTCAGAAGCGAATGTAACAGTAAACGTAACAGTAGCACCAGTTACAGAAATAACAGTAGTTCCTAACTATTTAGAATGGGCTAATTTAAATCCTGGTAGTGCAGGAGAACCAAAATATGTTGATGTAAAAAACACTGGATCTACACCAATAAATCAGGTATATGTTTATGCAAGTACATTAACAGATGAAACAGAAAGACCATATGGAAGTACAGATCCTTCAAAATATTCTGCTGCAGGAGTAATTGTAATTAAAAATGAAACTGACAATATTCCTCAATTTGTAGGAAGAATTGAATGGAATTGGACAGACACTATTAGTGGTGCTGATTTTAGTGCAGTTGGAAATGCTGTAGCATGGGGCTTTTATAAGAATACTAGCTTTGAATACGTTTGGGCAGTAGCAGCAGATCCTTCAACAGGAAGATGTAATGACACAAATGCTAAATTTGCAATAGAAGATGATGTAGATATAGGTACTACAGAAACAAGAAGACCAGAAACTACTGGAATAACAAGAGACGGTGGTGATACCCAATTTGGCTATTTCAGTGTTAGTAATAGAGCAGCATTTGGAAATGAAAATGTTTGTGTTGCAGTGGCTACAGATTGTTCTAAGATATATATTTATAAGTATGACAAAAGAGATGGCTTTTCAACATGCACAAATTCACAATATCTTACAACTAGAACATTAGCACCAGGAGATATACTAAGACTAGAAGTAGTAAATGCATATGTACCAAAAGGAATTCCAGCAGGTATACTAAAGACTGGAACAATAACTTTTGTTGGCATATCCAGCTAGTTTTTTATTTTATTTTTTTCTCAATCCTAGCTAGTTTTTCTTCTAAACTTTTCTTCATTGCTCTATATGCCTCTTCACTAATTATTTTATTCTCTCTACTTCTTTCTAGTGCTTTTAATGCCCTAATTACTTCCTCTCTTTCTTTCAAAAGAGTTTCTCTAGATTCTTTCTTTCTTGCAAACTCAACTAGCCTAGAAACAGAAATTATAACCGGTAATCTTACTTTTTCTTTCTTTTTAACTTTAATATAAGTTAAAGTTAAAATAGCAAAGATAATTCCAATTGAAGAAACTATTAACCAAAATGGTACTACAAATGCCTTAGAAACCACCTCTAGCTTAGAAAGCAAATCCTTTATTCTTTCAATCATAATTTTAGCATTTTCCACATTCTTTATCGCATCCTCATATCTTTTTTCCTTTAAATTAATTCTACCACTTTTTAACTCATTCTCAACCTTTTCTAATAATGACTTTACAACAGAAACATCTTTACCTTCTTTTTCTGCGATTCTTGTTTTTATAACCAAATCTGCATATTCCTCTTCTAATTTTGAAATTTCTTCTAATAGAAGATCTTCAATAGATCTAAAAATCGTTATTGAAATATCTTTTGAATCCGCTATTAAATTAGAAGAAGCGATTAACGTAGCTGGAAATATTCCAAGATTTGCATTATTTGGAATATTAAATGTTATTACAAAAACCGCTGTTTGGTTAGGCTCTAATTTATAGTAGTTTGATGGGGTTATATTAAACCAAGCAACTGGAAGACCAACTAAAATTAATGTAACATTAAATAAATCTAAACTTCCAATATTTCTAACTACAATTGTTTCTGCTTTAATTGAATTTCTAGCAACTGAAATATTTCTTGGATATCTCTCAATTAATATTGCTGAAGTCAAGTTTGCTGTTGGTATTGGTAGTGGGGTTGGTACTACAATTTGTCCGGTTGGTATTGGAACTTCTACTATAGGTCTAGTAACTTGAGTAACATTTCTTGCAACAACCAAAAATGTTGCATTAGCAATAATTGGTGGTTGAACATAATCATAAGTAACTTTAACATTGATGTAGTACAAACCTAAAGGCTGGTCTAGAAATATATAGGCAGATCTTAAAAATGTTTTGTTAGAAAGAGCAGGAGTATATACTGCTTCTGAAGAAGAGAAATATCTTCTTCCATCAGGAGAAGAAATCCAATATTCAATGAATACATCTTGAGAAACTTCTCCCATATTAATTATCAATATATTGAAATCTAGCTCATCCCCTTGAGCAACTTCATATTCTAATGGAATTACTTTAACGTCATATGGTCCTCCATGAGCAACTCTAAAACTTGCTAGTTTCATGGTTTGAAATTCTCCTTTACTAGCATTAACAACAGCTAAAAACATTCCACTTGGCGTTGTTGGCGGCATTGCATATTTATAAGAATAAAAGCCTGTAGATTCTTTGTTCATACTATTTAAATCAACACTCAAATAAACATTGCCAGCTGGATCATAAACTGTTAGATTGATGTATTCCGGATCAACAGGCTTTCCTTCTCCATCATAAATTAAAATTCCAAACTTCATTATGTTGTTTGGATACCAAACAACTGCGGTAGATATATCAGCAAAAAGACCAGTTACTGTTATAGCTCTTTTTATTACTGAAAATGTAGAATTATAAAGTTTAAGCGTAGTAACATTTGAATCAGTATATTTAGCTACAATCGATAAAGTATAATTTCCAACAATAGCATCCGAAGCTATCTGAAATGTAGGCAAAGGTGTTAATAAACCTTCTTCGTTTGTAATAAAGCTTGAACTATAAATCATTCTATCTTCTGGATCAAATACTCTAATTAAAACTTCTACACCACTTAAACCTTTACCTTCAAAATCCTTAGCAGAAAAGTAAATTGATGCAACATCTCCTTGATAATAAACTGAAGATAGAGTAGATGCAAAAATCATAAAACTTCTTCTGACTTTAAATAAGCTATAGTTAAATTCATAATTTCCTATATTATCTTCTGCGTAAACAGTTGCATTATAATATCCTACTTGAAGTGTATCCCCACCATCTTTAAAAGGATAATTAGCGTAATAGACATATATATTGTCTTCACTATAGGAAAAGTTCATTTCAGTTTGATGTGAAATCCCATTTGGTTGAGTAACATTTAATAATACTTGTTTTATTCCTGCTGTAGATCTATCTGTTACATTTGCATAAATTTTAATACTACTATTTTGCTCTATTTCATCATTATCAAAATAAACCAAAATTTGTGGTGGAGTAAATGGTAAAAGTATAACTCTAAAAGATTTATTTCTTGGAGTTGCATTATCTTCAACTGCAAAAACAGTAAAATCTGAAACATATATTCCTTCAGGAATTTCACTAACATTATATGAGACATACAAATCAAAAGAAGAGTTTGGATTTACAACAAAAGAAGAGTTTTCTATTTTTGTATAATTTCCTTCTAATGGAGAAACATAAAAATTAATTGGTGCGTTACCCAAATTATTTACTTCTATTATACAAGCTATGCCCTCTTTTGGATATTCAGATTTTCTACATTCAACTGGATTTAAATCCCATGTTCTGTTTTCTGAAATGTTTACTATTAAATATACTATAGAATAATTTAACGAATTGGAAGATGAAACATTTATTGTCAAATTATAAGAACCTGCCAAATAGTTAAATGGTACAGTTATATTAATTGAAACTGATTGATTTTTTCCAGAATCCAAATCAAAGTTGTTTGGAATGAACTTTAAAACAAAATCATTGCAATATTCTCCTATACAAGAAAAAGAAATATTTCTTAATCTATCATTACCTGTTGATAAAACAGTTAAATTACCGAAATAGCTTTCTTGAGAAGGAGGTATTTTATTAACAACTTCTTTTTCTAAAGTATTTATAAGTGGATTTGACAAAACTGTTACCGTAAATATAGATAAATTAGAAGAAATAAAATTATCTAAATTGGTCCAATTTACATAAACTCTAATTTGATAAATCCCTGGTGATGTAGATTCTGGTATATTTATGTTAAAACTTTTTGTACAATTTTCTCCACTTCTTAAATTTCCACAATATTCAATTGAAGTATTAGAACTCCAATTAGCTGGAAAATCTATATTCAATATAACATTCCTTGCACTACTGTTTTGAATGTTAGTTACCATAGCAGAAAAACTAAAACTGTCTCCTTCATATAAAGAAATTTTCTGAGTTACAAAAAATTTAGGGTTTAACTCTATAGAAACATTAGTCTTTGGTTCAACAATTGCAGTTATAGTAAAAATGTCGAATGTTTCTTCAGAAGAAACATTTATAGTTATATTATGAATTCCTGGTTGATAGCCTAAAGGAGTAAAGAGAATAATCTCTGGATTAAAAACTTCTCCAGGTCTTAAAATTTCTATTTTTTGAGGATTAAAACTTACAGAAAACTCATTACAATTTGGAGAAATACAATTAAAAGTAATATTAGTTAAATTATAGTTTCCTTCTGAAAGAATAGTAATATTTCCTAGGCTTATATTTAACCCATCTTTAACTATTCCTATAATTTGCTTTTCTTCAACCCTTAATATTGGGTTTGGTAAAATATTTACTGTAATTGTGGTTCTATTATAACTTATAGTATCATCTGGGTTCCTCCAAGTAATTGTAACATTTATATTAAAAACTCCCAAAATATTTTCATCAGTTGTTATTGAAAAATACTTATAGCAAAAACTATCAATCGAAATATCACCACATTCTCCACTTTCAGTTGGATATTCCCAATTTTCTGGTATTTCAAAGCTAATGTTCGCCAAATATGCTATACCTTTACCAATATTAGAAGCATTTACATAGAAGCTGAAAGTTTCATTATTGTAATAACTAACATTTCTTAACTCTATATAATTTGGAATAGTGTTAATTTCAACTTGAGTTTTTGCAGCTTGTGAAAAGAAGCTATCCTCTCCTTGACCAAAATTTCCATCTTTACTAACATTACAAGTAAGAATATAATCGCCATAAGGTGGGTTTGTAAAATTGACTAAATAAGTTCCGTTATTAAAATCAGTATAGTTGGTAGTTATATATTCGCCATAACTACAAATAATACTTGCTCCTTCAACAAAAGAATCATTTCTAAAATTACTAACTGTTAATATAGCATAGTTTACTCTACCCTCCATCAAAATTTTATTTAATATAGAAACATTCACATTCAAAATATCTGTAACCAAAAAATAGTATTCGCTAGAATCTAAATAAATGTAATCTTTGTCATAAATAGAAATGTTAACCTTCCAAGTACCAATATTACCATCAATAGGAATAATAAAAATAGAAGTATAAACTTTGTCGTTTGGTATTTCGTCTCCATGGGTACCATCATCATATAAAACAATAGTAATGTCATCATCTTTATCTAATGTTCCTAAATCAAAAGTTGCGTTTATATACTTTGCTAACCTATAGGGATCTTCAGTTATATTTACTTTTATTAGTAAAGCTTCATTTCTATTAAAAACTGTTGCGTTTGTTGAAGTTGAAACATTAACAAATATCTTTTCTGGATTGCTTATATTTATTATTATAGGTGAAATATAAGAATTTCTAATGGTATGAAAAACTTCTGAAGCTCCTCTTTCACCATAAGCTCCAAAATATATTACTGAATCTGAATAAATCATAGAATTCGAAAAAATATTAGTATGATTTAAATGCAATCCAATTCTTCCCAATGTTTCTGTTTCATTTTTAGCATAAAAATTGGAAGTAGAATTCAAATTAATTATACCACCAGCATAACCATATGCATAAGTACCTGCTAAACAATAAGAATAAGGATTTTCTTCATTGCAATCAATATAATTTGGATCTATTTCAAAACTTCTATTTAAATCAATTGCTATTGCTCCTGCTGGTGTAGAACTTCTCGCTATTGTATAATCGGCAAGATTGTAAAATAATTGCTGAATTCTTACATAAGAACCATCAATATAATGAGTATTATAAAAATGATATTTTTTTACTAGAAATAATTCATTAGTTTTTTGAAATGAAGATGATTCAACTTCATAACCTTTTTGTATTAAAGTTAACCTTACTGGACCAACAATTAAGGACACATTATTTCTTAAATCAAAAGTTAAAATATCTGTACCATTATAGAGCTCAGTATATTCTATTGGTTTTTGCGATTCGTCAACATTTACAATATATATTTCATCCGATTTCCTAACAACAGCATAAATACCAGAATAGTTTTGCCTTGATGTATCAATATAGAAAGCTAAATCTGATGTGTTTACATTAACCTGTTTTTTATCACTATCCACAAAATAATAAAAGGGAATTTCATATTCTTTTCTTTCCTTTACACCATTCTCAACAATATCATAATAAACATAAAAAATTCTTTTTTGATTTTCTAATGTAGTTCCATTCAAAACAAATATTAGTTCTCCTAAAGCATTGCTCTCAGAATATCCATCGTCTTTATCAAACTGGCTTGGAACTTCATACAGAATATTACCATTTTCATCATATTCAAATACCCTTATTGAATTTTCATCAAAAGTACCATAAGGTATTAAATCTGAAAAGTTAATTTTTATTTCAATTGGCCAATCATTTACTTGAAAAGAGGGAGTTACCTCTATCCTAAATCTATAATGCCAAGTTGTATTAAACCATGTTGCATTTGTTGGTTGACCAAAACCTATAAAAAGGCCTGTAATAAATGGTTTAATATAAAAAATTAAAATAAGCACTACTAGTAAAGATGCTAAAATTATTATTGTTTTTTCCATAAATATTATTTTCAAGAAGTAAAATATTACTATGGTAAAAAAGAGAAAAAACTTTTTAAAAAATTATATAAAAGTTTTTCTCTATTTTTTTATTATCACAATTCTTCTATCTTTTTCGACCATAATTTTACATGAATTAGGCCATTTTATTTTTGGCATACTGTCTAATTGCTATTTAGTTAGAATTGTTCTTTTTGATACCCAATTTATGACAACTTATACAGAAATGGAATGTCCACCTTCAACAAACATTTTTCTTCTTGGTCTCTCAGGCTCTTTTTTAATAATCCCAATAGCGATTATTTTATTTTTTAGTAAAAATAAACCTGATAAATATTTAGCAATAATAATGTTTGGATTTAATATACTAATTTCAATTTGGGATTTTGAAAATTATTTACACCTTCCATATTCAATTTTATTTGCAATTCTTGGAAGCATAATAATCGTAATAGGAGAAATCTTATTAATAGAAAAAACAATATTTTAAATGATATTTTCACAAGTCTATCCAATTTTAACATATTTTTTAATTCTTGTATTCTTTACTTTCTTTTCTTTTATTTTTGTTTTATTTAAGAAAGGAACAAAGAAAAATTTACTTCTTTTTCCTTCAAACATAAATGAAGAAATACTTAAAACTGTTGATGGAATTAGTGCAAAATTTGAAATTGCAAATTTAAAAGATGTTGAAAATGTTTTAAAAGGGTATAAAAATTGTATTTATATAATAGATACTTCTAAAAATTTGGATGAAGAAATAAAAAAATTAAAACAAATTTCTACAAATTTTGAGAACTTCTATATTATTAGTTTTGAAGGAAAAAGAAAAAGAATTGGGAAATGGAAAATATATAGTGTAAAAAACAAAGAAGAACTAAGAGATCTCGTAACCTCTCTTATTTCTAAATAACTATTTTATGACTATACTTGGAATTGAAAAAAGAAAAAGAAGGGAAAAAGTTATATAGTTTGTTTTTATATCATAATAAGTTAAAATGTCAAAAAGAAGGAAAAAGAATGAGAATAGAAAGAAAAAATAAAAAATTCTCTGATCTTCCAAAACTTTAAAAACAAAAGAAAGAGAGAAGATTGATAAAAAAGAAAGTAGAGAAAAGAGAATATGAGAAATTTTATCGCAAATTAAAAAAGAATAAGAATATAAGTTTGAATCAATTAAAATATTTTTACCATAGTAACACCCAAACATTTTTGAAGTTTCTACCTTTATTCCTTCTCTAATAACCACTAAAGACAAAAGCAATATAATTACTGAAAGGTAGCTAACTCTTTCCATTTTTTGATATGAAAAGAAAAAGATTTAAGCCTTAAAGATGGAAAAATCTTTTTATTTTTTCCCATATACTTTCTTTTTCTATAAAAATTTCTTGAGTAATATGTGCTGCAATTTTTTTAAAAGCTCTAGAAGCTTTAGCTCTTCCGTCTAAAAGAACTATGGGAGTCATTTTTGATATAGATTCAATAACTTTCTTATCAAAAGGAACTTCTCCTATAATATTAACTTCACTCAATTCTTCTATTTTTTCTTTTTTCATTTCGTATTTTTTCCCCTCTACTTTATTTAGAACTAACCCATATAAAGAATTATTTAACATATGAACAATTTTTTTTGCTTTAATCATTGACAATATTGCAGTCATATCAGGATTTGAAACCAATAATATTTTATCACTAGCTTTTATTGTTGATATAACTTCTTTTCCAATACCTGCTGCACCATCAATCAAAACATAATCGTAGTTATCTTTAATTTTATCTATTTTTTCTTTAAGTTTTCCTACATCGGGATATTCAACCATTGCAGACAAACTTGAGGGTATAATATGAACTCCAGAAGGATGAATATAAATAGCTTGAGTTACATCTATTTTCTCGGCCAACACCTCATTTAAAGTATTCTCTTGGGAAAGCATACCAAAATGAATTCCTAAATTAGGGGTTGTTATATTTCCATCAACAGCTAAAACCCTTTTTCCAAAAAATTTCACTAAAGCTGAAGATAAATTACTAGTAACTGTTGTTTTTCCAACACCTCCTTTAGCACTTATTATTCCTATAACAACCATCTAAATTTCCTCCTTAACCTTTTTTAAAAATTTAATTAAATCTTCTTCACCTTCAACTTTAACTGGCTCTATAACTTTTGGTAGATAAGCTTCCTCTTTTTTCTCCAAATTTTCAAACTCATTTTTTTCTTTCTTCTCCATTTTTTCAATTTCCTTTTCGCTTTCCTCTCCCTCTTTAATTTCTATTTTTTTCTCTGTGCTCATATTTTCAGAATTATATTCTTTTTCTTCAACAACTCTTTCTATAGGTAAAGCTTCTAAACCCCCTTCTTCAATAAACTTTTCAATTTTTTTCCATTCTTCAACCAATTTTTCATTTATTTCCCTCAATTTTTTCAAAGCATTTTCCCTACTTTTATTATAATCCCCAATACTAATTCTTCCCAATTGCAAATCGTTGTCTAAGGCTTTAATTAACAACAAAATATCATCTCTTTCTTCCCTCAATTTTTGAATTGTTTCTGGTATTTTCGTTTCAACTATTGGTAAAACTTTATTAATTTCGTCTATTTGAGATTTTAAAGAAAATATATCTGCCTTAAAACTTTCTAGGTCTTTTAATGTTGCAACATTTTCTATTTTAGTTTTTATTTCTTCCAAATTTTTTACAGCTTCCCTAAAATTCTCTTCCAAAGATTCTTGCTTTCCTTTGTACAATATAAATTCACTCAAATTCTTATTCATTTCTGTAAAAGCCCTTTCAACTTTAGCAGCAATTCTTTCTATATACCTAATAGCTTCTTTTATTTCTTCAGACTTCTGATTAATTTCCCTAGAAATCTTAACTAAATTCTCAACTCTTCCTGCACTTCTCATAAACTCATTTATCTTTTTCATTTTCTCCAACAAATCTTCAAATCTTTTTTCAGATTTTTCTTTAAAAATTTCCAAACCTTCCAATTTTTTTTCCAAATCTAAAAACTTTTTTTCAATTTTATTAGGTTTTATTTCTTCAACATCATTTTCTATCTTTTCTAGCTTCATTTCCAATTCTTTTAAAGAGCCGTCAACCTGAAAAACTGTAGACCTAATTTCTCCTATTGCTTCAGCCAAATTCCTTATTTGCTCATTTAAAGTTTTATCCGTTTCTCTTAAAGATTCAATAAAAGCTTTTATTTTTTCCAATTCCACATAAATTTTTTCTTGACCTCCCTCCATAGAAATATTTTCCTCTTTTACTTCTTCTACTTCCTTAGGTGGATTTAAAGGATCTATAAATGTTGGCCCTTCACTTTTTTCAGAAATATAGGGAGATTCCTCTTTTTTCTCTTTCTTGAAAACATTTTTTAAAAATCCGCCCTTCTTTTCCTCTTTGATTCCAAGTTTTTTATTTATTTCGCTCAATCTTTTTTCATATTTTTCTTTTGCTTCTTTATAGACTTTTTCACTTAAATTAGCTTTGTTATATTCTTCTTCCAGTTGTGAAATTAGTAAAAGCAAATCTTCTCTTTCTTTTTTCAACTGTTCAATTTCCTTAGTTTCCATAATTTATTACCCCTTTCCTTTTATTCTTTTTTCCAAAGATTCTAAGTAAGTTTCAACCATCTTAAATGCTCCTGTCTTTAATTTATCCTTAGCTATGTTCAATTCTATCTCCATATCGTAAGTATCTACTCCTTTTTTCTTCAATTCCTCTATTTTCTTTGCAAACTCCTCTATTTTCTTATTTAGATTTACATATTGATTAATTTCATCATCGGTTAAAGCAAATGGAGAGTGTAATATTGGCCTAAAGCTAATAAACCATGGCTTACCATGATTATATTCTGGATTTTGGAACAAACCTGTACCTATAACAAGCTTAGTTATTTTATCAGCATACTCTTGTCCATATTTAGACTTAACTCTTCCTATATCACCTTCATATCTAGTTCTCAACTGAATTTCGTTTGCTATGTTAGCTCTAACTGCAGCTTTAAAGTCTAGCAAAACTTGCGAAATCAAAAATACACCAATACCCCACTTTCTAAACTCTCTTACTGCTCTTTCTATTGCAACGTAGCCTCCTTTACCACCATACTTAGGCAAAAGTCTATGAACCTCGTCATAAACTAATAGCAATTTAACTTCTTTTGATTCTGGTGGTCTCATATCAAATATAGCTTGAACGCTTCTTCTCACAAATGAATCTAATTGTTCTGGTTTCAATCTATTCATAACAAAAACTGTTATCTCACCTGGAATCATGTATTTCTTAATATCTATTTCCATGTTTGGATCTTCAACCACAACTATATTTGTCTTAAAGCTTCTAGCATCTGTGGGTTTTAATCCGAATTTTGGATAGTAATCTAATAGTTGCTTAACTCTATTCGGTTTAATAAAGCCTGTCCATTGTGCTGTTGGATCAAAGACTATAACTGGAATCTTTCTCTTCAAAAGTTCTTCAGCTATTACCATTGCAGAAATTGTTTTACCTGAACCTGAACCTCCGGCAGCTATTGTGTGCATTAACAATTGACTCATATCAATATACGCTTTAACATCCGTTTCTGCTATCTTACCAACTTCTATAGAATTAGGTCCTGGTTGTGGCAAGGCTTTGAAATCAATTGGTGCTACATATCTCTTTTTAGCTAACTGTTTCATTCTATATATTCCATATAACCTCATTCCAACATAACCTATTGGCAGCATTACAGTTAAAATCAAATAAGTCAACCAATTTGTAAATATTGCTTTTAACATTAAAACGGGTGCTGGCAACTCGCTAACTTCAAAGCTATCTGCTGCCATAGCGTATTTTTTGCCATACCAATAGCTAGCATTAACAATTAGCAAATATGAATCTTGTGGAGTATTTTCTGGTATGGTTATTTTTCTTGTGTATGTTAAAGTATTAACAACAGCTAGAGTCTCTTTTGATTGAGCTATTATTTTATATGGCTCATTAAGAGTTCTAACAGTATAAGTAACTGTTATATCTTCTACACTTGGAGTTTGACCCATGTTTATCAAAGTAACTTCAAACAACAAATCTTTGCCTGGCCCTACAGTTTTTGTAAGTATTTTTGTTTTTACGTCTAGTAATGGTTCTATAACTGGATTAACTTTAATTGTTACTGGCAATCTATGAGTTATATTTCCTGATTGCAATACTATATTTCCTGTATATATACCAGGTGCTATAGATGTCGAGGCAAAAACTCTAAAGGTTGCTGAAGCTAAAGATCTTGCATTCACATATAACTTTGGTGTTTGTGAAGTAACTATGGAAGCTGCTGGTCCTTCAATAGATATGCTAACTTCAACATCATTTTCTAAGTGATTAGTTACATCAACTGAAAATATTTTTTCTTCCATTGGATAAACAGACAAATCGATTACTGTCGCTTTAAATTCTACAGGTGCTCTAGAAACATTTGGCATCGTTATGTTAGGTAGAGAAATATTAGGTAAACTTATATTTAATGGTGGGATTCCTATACCTAACCCGCCTCCTGGACCTCCTATAGGAAGACCTCCCATACCAGGGCCGCCTGCACCTGGTCCTGCTC
>JAVZSS010000008.1:0-24137 GCA_044343155.1 Candidatus Aenigmatarchaeota archaeon | reverse complement strand
TCCTGGTAGAGTTTATCTTTCTGAGAAGTTGTTAAAAGAAGTAGAAGAAGGGGCATTAGAGCAAGTATCTAATGTTGCTTGCTTACCAGGAATTCAAAAATATTCATTAGCAATGCCAGATATGCACTTCGGTTATGGTTTTTGTCTTCCAGGGAATTCTAGGGTTTATCTGAATTTTGGAACTTATTTAAATATAAATGAAATAAAAGAAAATCAAAAAGTTATAGTTTTTAATCCAAAAGAAAGAATTTTGGAAGAATCTAAAGTAG
The DNA here is from genome assembly GCA_044343155.1 of Candidatus Aenigmatarchaeota archaeon. GTDB lineage: Archaea > Aenigmatarchaeota > Aenigmatarchaeia > CG10238-14 > SpSt-28 > SpSt-28. Next base: position 23,868 of record JAVZSS010000008.1, on the reverse strand, counting down.
TTAAATTTTATTGTTTAGAGCCTTATACCAAATTAATAAAGATAAAAACAAAGTTTGGCTTTGAATTAAAAGCAACTTCAGATCACCCAATTTTAACAATAAATGGGTTTTTACCATCAGAAAAAATAGAAGTGGGGGAAAAAATATTTGTTTCTCCATTTGAAGGCGTTAAATATGAAGAGCCATCTGATGAAATAATATTAAGTGAAGAAGATTTAGTAAAGAAAATGAAGAAGTTAGGTTTTTCTGAGGAAAGAGTAAAAATAAATTTGAAAAAACTGAAATCTAGAGATTTAATTCCATTAAGATATTCTAGTTCAAAACTCCCCCACTTACTAAAGTTGATTGGTTTTCTGTTGGGAGATGGATTTATGAATTTTATTGGAAAAAGAAAAGATGGTATTATTGGTTTTGCTTCTTCAAAAAAAGAAAATTTGGAGTTAATAAGAAATGATATTATTGCTCTAGGTTATACACCTTCAAAAATTTATGAATTTAAAAGAGAAAAATATACTTATTATGTTGTTTATGTTAATGCATCTTCACTATTATGTTTACTTTATGCTTTAGGAATACCAATAGGAAAAAAAGTTGAACAAAAGTTTGATGTACCAAAATGGATATTCAATTGTAAGTTATGGCAAATAAGATTGTTTTTAGCTGCCTTTTTTGGAGCAGAGTTGAGAATTCCATATAAAAGAAAAGATAGAAACTTATTTTTACCATTAACTTTGCAGCAAAATAAAAAAGAGTTGAAAAATGGAATTAAATTCTTATCTTCAATATCGAAACTTCTAAGTTTATTTGATGTAAAAAGTGTAATTAGAGTTAGAAAAAAAGGAAGAAAAAATTATGAAATAGAGTTGAGAATTAATTCTCAAATAGATAATCTTATAAGATTTTTCAAGCACATAAATTATGAATATAATTTAAAAAGAAGATTAATGGCTAATATTTCACTCCTTTATTTACTCTACTATAAAAATCTTCTAGAGGAAAAATTGAAGAAAATTGAGATGATAAAAAATTTAAATCATTTAAAAAGTTCAGAAATTGCCGAAATTTTGGGTATGGATTTAAGGTATATTCAATTTGTTAGAACTAAAATTAGAAGAGGGGAAGAATTAATTGTAAAATTGCAAAAAGATGAAGTAATAAGTTTTGAGAATTTTATTCAATCATTAAAAGTTGTTTCTCCTGATATATTTTTAGATGAAGTAGTTGAAGTAGAAGGATGCGAGAGTTTAGAAAAAGTTTATGATATAACAGTTGAAAGTGAGTTTCATAATTTTATAGCAAATGGAATTATAGTTTCTAATTGCATAGGAGGAGTTGCTGCCTTAGATTATTATGAAGGTGGAATTTCACCTGGAGGAGTAGGTTATGACATAAACTGCCTTAGCAAAGATGCAAAAATTCTTTCTAAGTATGGTTATTATAAAGAAATTCGTGAATTTGAAAATGAAATAGGGGAAGAAAGAATAAAGTGTATGAATTTTGAAGAAAAAAGAGAAGAAGATACAGAAATAATAAGGTTTATAAAAATTAAGCCAAAGAACAAAGTATTTAAGTTGAGAACTTTTGGTGGCTATGAAATAATAGCTACGGAGGATCATCCATTTTATACACCATATGGAATGGTTCCTTTGAAATACATAAAAGAAGGTGATATAGTTGCAATGTATACTTTTAAGGGTGTTAAATATGAAGAGCCAACAGATGAAATAATTATTGATGAAGAAAAGATAAAAAGTTTGGACATACCGTGTAACAAAGAAAAAGTTATATTTGAGCTTAAAAAAAGAAATTTGTTGCCTTTGAGGATGAATTCTAAAAAATTACCAATTCTAATTAAAGTTTTGGCATATAATATGGGTGATGGAACTTTGTTCTTTACAAAAAATAGCAATAAAGGTTATGCATGGTTTTATGGAAAAAAAGAAGATTTAGAATTAATAAGAAAAGATATTCAAGAGTTAGGTTTTAAGCCATCTAAAGTTTATTCAAGAAAGAGAAAACACAGAATAAGAAATAAGCATAGCTTTGTTAATTTTGAAACTGTAGAATACGGTTTTAAAGTATCTTCTAATTCTTTCGTTACTCTTTTATATGCTCTCGGAGCTCCTTTAGGAGAAAAAACAACAAAAGAGTTTTCAGTTCCTGATTGGCTACTTAAATCTCCTCTTTGGTACAAGAGATTATTTTTAGCTTGTTTTTTTGATGCTGAAATGAGTAAGCCTAAGGTAATGAAAAATCATAATTATACATTTTACATGCCTTATGTATCAATTAACAAATCTACAAAATTAATTGAAAATGGAAGGAAATTTATTACTCAAATAGCTCTTCTTTTAAGAGAATTTGGAATAAGGTGCAAAATTAGAGAGGCGGAAGAGTATAACAATAAAAAATCTGGAAAAACTAAAAGAATTAAACTTTTAATATATTCTGATACTGAAAATTTACTTAGACTTTATGAGTTAATAGGTTTTGAATATAGTTTGGAAAAGAAAAGGTTAGCAGCTGCAGCCATACTTTATCTTAGACTAAAAAACATAATAGTTAACTTAAGAGCAAATGTAGAAAGACAAGCGATTGTTCTTTATAACAACGGATTTACACTATCTCAAATTAATGAAGTTCTAGTGAATGAATTTGTAAATGAGAGATTTATAGAAAGATCTGTATATGAGGGAAGAAAAACAAAACCAAGAATATCTTTCAACTTTCCACGATTTGAAGAATTTGTTGAAAAAATAACTAAGGGTTTAGGGAATAGTGGAATGGTTTGGGATATAGTATTGAGTAAAGAAGAAATAGATTTTGATGATTTTGTTTACGATTTTACAGTTGCTCATAATGATCACAATTTTATTGCAAATAACTTTGTAGTATCAAATTGCGGTGTAAGACTTTTAAGAACAAATTTAACTTTAGATGAGGTAAAACCAAAACTAAAAGATTTGCTAGAAGAAATATTTAGAAATGTTCCATCTGGAGTTGGAGAAGAAGGTAAAATTAAATTATCTATTTCTCAATTGGATGAAGTTTTGAGAAATGGAGCAAAATGGGCAGTTGAAAATGGCTATGGTTTTGAGAAAGATTTGGAATATTTAGAAGAAAATGGATGTATGAAAACTGCAAATCCAGAAAAAGTTTCAATTGAAGCTAAAAAAAGAGGCGCTCCACAATTAGGCACTTTAGGTGCAGGTAATCACTTTTTGGAAATTCAAGCTGTTAATAGAATATTTTTACCAGAAATAGCTAAGATTTTTGGAATTGAAAAAGAGAATCAAATTTGTGTTATGATACATACAGGATCTAGAGGACTAGGACATCAAGTTTGTACAGATTATTTAAGAATTATTGAACACAAATTTAGAGATGAAATAAGAAAGTTGCCGGATAGAGAATTAGCTTATACTCCAGCAGGAACTAAAGAGCAAGAAGATTATTTTGCTGCTATGTCTGCAGCAGCCAATTATGCTTGGGCTAATAGACAAATGATAACACATTGGGTAAGAGAAAGTTTTGTTAAAGTTATGAAAATGAAATTAGAAGAAATAGGATTGGAAATAATCTACGATGTAGCTCATAATATTTGTAAAATAGAAGAGCATGAAATAGATGGAGTTAAGAAAAAAGTTTTTGTTCATAGAAAAGGAGCAACAAGATGTTTTCCTAAAGGAAGAATGGAATTACCAGCAAAATATAGAAATATAGGTCAGCCTGTCTTAGTTGCTGCTTCAATGGCCACTCCAAGCTATGTCCTTATTGGTACAGAAAAAGCAGCTGAAACATTTTATTCTACTGCCCATGGATCTGGTAGGGTAGAGTCTAGAGCAAAGGCTTTAAGGGAAGTTAGAGGAGAGGAAGTTTTGAGAGAATTATCTCAAAAAGGAATTTTGGCTAAAGCAGCAAGTATGAAAGTTTTATCTGAAGAAAGACCTCAAGCATATAAACTCTCAACTGAAGTAGTAGATGTTTTAGAAAAATCTGGAATAAGCAAGAAAGTTGTTGAATTAAGACCAATTGCTGTAATGAAAGGTTAGTTTGGTTTCTCTATAAAAATTGAAAAAGATGAAAAAATAATAGAGTTAATTTTTAAATTATTGCAAAAATAATAGAGATATGGGAGAAATATTCTATAAAAGAAAGCTGGAAGATAAAATAATGAAGTTTTTGGAAAGAAGAGAAATAATTGGAATAAGAGGGCCAAGGCAAGCAGGGAAGACAACTTTGTTAAAAATGATTGAAAAAAAGATAGAGGGTAATAAAGCTTTCATAAATTTGGACTTAATTGAATATAGAAAGGCATTAGAAGAAAATCCATTAGATTTTGTAAAAAGGTTTAAAAGATCTGAGGAAAAATTATTTTTGTTCTTGGATGAAATTCAAAAAGTTAAAGATGGGGGAGAAAAATTAAAAATAATTTATGACGAATTTCAGGATGTAAAAATTTTTATTTCAGGTTCTTCTTCGCTAGAATTAAAAGCAAACATTTTACCACATTTAGTAGGAAGACTTTTTCTCTTCGATCTTTTAACTTTCTGTTTTGAAGAGTTCTTATCTGTAAAGGATGAAGGTTTAAAAAAGTTGTTTGTTGAAAAAAATACTTCTTTAAAAAGATTTTTAACTGAAAATGATGAAGTTGCCCCTCCATCATTTACACAAGAGTTTTTAAAATATTGGAAAGAGTATGTTGTTTTTGGTGGTTATCCAGAAGTTGTAAAAGCTATAAGTGAAGAAGAGAAAATTACAATTCTAAAAAATATTTTTAATCTTTATTTAGAAAAAGATGTAGTAAATTTTTTTAGGATCGAGGAAACATCAAAATTTGAAGATCTGGTAAAAATTCTTGCTTTCAATACTTCTAATTTATTATCTCTTTCATCATTAAGCAATAACTTAAAAATTAGTTTTAGAAAAATTGAAGATTTTTTAAATATCCTTCATCATAGTTATATAGTTCGTACTTTATTTCCTTTTCATAAAAATCTTACTACTGAATTAAGAAAAACACCCAAAATATATTTTTTAGATCTTGGGTTAAGAAATTCTGCTATAGATAACTTTCTACCTTTTGATAGTAGAACAGATAAAGGCGCTCTATTAGAGAATTTTATTTTTATAGAACTATTTTCCACTTTTGAGTTTCAGAAATTAAACTACTGGAGAACTACAGGAAAAGCTGAAATAGATTTTGTATTAAGTATTAAAGAGCAGTTAATTCCAATAGAAGTTAAACTTACGGAAGAAAAATTAGGTAAAAGTTTTCATAGTTTTTTAAATGCTTATAAGCCAGAAAAAGCAATTATAGTTACATTAGATAAATTTAAGAAAGAGAAAGTTAACAATACAATAGTTTATTGGGTTCCAGTATTTTATTTTTAGCATAAAGAAATTACCTAAAAGTACCTTTTTTTCTATTTCTTAAATTTTTAGTATGATATTCACACTCATGGCAAACCCACTCTCCTAAAATAAATTCTAAAGTAAAGTTTCCACAATTAGGACATTTTTTATGAGCTTTAGACTTCATATTTTTTATTTTTCTGGAAAATTTTTAGTTTCATGATAAAAGATACAAAAATCTAACTCAACTAATGATATATTAATCTTAGTTGCCATATTTTCCAATAAATCTTCTATTTCCAAATATTTTTTTCTAGTTAAATTTTTTGGAATTTCTTTAATTAAATTGAATTTTTTCAAAAAATTTAAAACATGCCTATCTATTATGGCTAGATTTTTGCATCCAACATTTCTTAAAAAATGTGAAGCTTCTTTATAACCAATTCCATAGAAGTTTTTAACCAATATTTCTCTAAATTGTTTAGAACATTCTATTTTTTCTAATATGTCCATTTTTTCTCTGTTTTTAATTATAAAGGAAGCTCTTAAATTGTAAAATCTATACCCAAGTTTTTTTAATTTTTCTTTCAATTCTCTTTCATTCAAAAAAAGAAAATCTTTTCCAATATTTTTCCAAATAAAAAGAGTTTTTTGTAAAGAATTGCCTGCAACTAAAATACAAAAGCAAAGCTCTATAAATTTTTCTTCCTTAGAAAGTTTGGAATAGGATTCAAAGATTCTAATTCTTCTTTTTATTTCATCTTCATGTTTTTCATATATTCTTTTTATTACTTTTTCCCAATTCTCCATAAATTAACTTTATTAAATTATAATTATGAGAGCTATTTCTTTATTCGATCCATGGAGAAATAGTTTATGTACTTGCCCCAAGAAATATAGTTTTTCTCCTTATGTTGGTTGTATTCACTCTTGTTTATACTGTTATGCTTCTAGTTATATAAGAGATTTTAATTTTCCAAGAATTAAAGAAAAAATAATTTTGAGAGTAAATAAAGATTTAAGAGAAATTGATAAAAGTCTTTATATTTCAGCATCTAATAGTTCAGATCCATATCAAAAATTGGAGGAAAAATTGAAAATATTTAGGGAGTGTTTGAAAATATTTAAGAATAATGGTTTGAAAGTTCTAATATTAACAAAATCAGATTTGGTTTTAAGAGATATAGATATTTTGAAAAGAATGAATGTTATTGTTAGTATTACTATAACAACTTTGGATGAAAAAATTTCTTGTAAGATAGAACCTAATGCACCTTCTCCTTTTAAAAGATTAGAAGCTTTAGAGAAACTATCAAAAGAAAACATACCCACAGTTTTAAGAATAGATCCTATAATTCTAGGTTTGAATGATAACGTTGAAGATTTGATATTAAAAGCAAAAGAAATTGGAGTAAGACATATTGTTTCCAGTACTTATAAAGTGAGATTAGATAATTGGAAGAGAATGTTTAAAAAATTTCCAAAAGAGATGAAGAGATTGAAAAAATTTTATTTTGTTTTAGGAGAAAAAATTTCAGGAAGTTACTATTTGCCTAAGGTTATTAGAGAAAAAGTTATGAAAAAAGTTAAGAATTTAGTTGAAAAAAATGGTTTGACTTTTGGTTGTTGTAGAGAAGGTTTTGCTTATTTGAATTCAAAATCATGTGATGGTTCACATCTATTTTATGCTTCATCCTGAATATATTCTTTTCCTTCTTTTAGTTTGTTAAACGCATTTCGTAGTTCTTTTCCTAGATATAAAGCATGGTCAAAAGTCGAAAAGAAAGTACCACCTTTTAATGCTTGATAAATCTCCCAAAAGTTTTCACTTTCTAATTTTAAAGTTATGGTAGAATTGTCAGGAGTTCTATGCTCTAACTTAATTTTTTCACCTTCTTTAGAAATTAAAAAATTACCTTTTGGGTCTTGAACAAAAAACTTTAGTTTTTCCCTATTTTCATTTATAACTCTTTTAGCATTATTCCAATCATGCTCATAAATATGGGCACTAAAACTAATACTTGTAATACTACCAATTGAAAAATTTGCATTAGTTCTTTTATTGATTTCATTAACTATTTTTTTTGCTAATTCTATTTGGGCAATAAAGTTTACTGGCCAAGCAGCATACATATCATTACTTCTTAAAAATACTATATGTGAATAATAGTTTTCAGTTATAGTTCCTTGTATAGCTATTATGCAAGGTGGATTTTTACTTTTTTGATCTATTTCATGGTCCCAACTTATAACTAATGCTCTTCTAGAATATGGAGATTTGGAAAGTTTTTCAATTAAATATTCTAATTGATTTTTTCCAAATCTATGTTTAAAAATTCTTTCTCCATAAGTATATTCTACTGTTTCAGGCTTTTCCGGATTCAATACTTGATTTATATGATTTTCAAAATCTTTTTTTGGAATATATTTAAAAAATTCTTCTTCTATTTTGTAGTCATTGCCATATAAGCCTAAAGTAACCATTACATTTAAATATTCTTTTTGCGGTTCTTCATGTTCACTAAATTTGATTGAGCCAAATCTCATTATTAAATCCAAAATTTTAATCCATGCTCTAAAAACACTGGTTTCATAAATATAATGCCCACTTAATGGAAATAGCCAAGAATTTAATTCACTTTCTTCTTCTAAGTTAATTTCAATTAATTCTCTTACATTTTCACAATTTTCATTATAATTTTCTTCTATTGTTTTTTCTAAAATGTTAAAATTTTTGTTAACAAACTCTTTTCTTAAATCTATTAGCTTAACAGTTTTTACAATTTTTTCTATTTTTTCTAAAGGAAAAAGAATTTTTATACTATTTAAATCTTTTTTTCCAAAAACTTTTACTAGATTTTCACCACTTGAGCTTAAATCTGCTCCAAATAATATTAATGTATCAACTTTTGGATTTTTTGCAAGTGTTTCTAAAATCAAATTTATTCCATATGAAGTATAAGTAGTACCAATAATTCCAATTTTTTGTTTAATATTATCATTCAAATTTTTAATTATATCTTCTTTTTTTGACCATAGTGTTGAAATTGCAATATTGCTATTTTTATTTATTTGGATAATATCCTTTCTCATAAATTAATTTCTTTTTAAAGATTATAACAATCTTAATCTAATTTTAAGAATTTCTAAAAACATTTTAAATGGAGTTATAAAATTAATTTTACTTTTTCCAATTTTTCTTTCTCCATATATTATTGGAATATTAATAGACTTAAAGCCAATTTTTTTCGCTTTATACAAAAATTCTACATCCCACGCCCAAGAATTTGCTTCAAATTCAATTTTTTCCTTAACTTCTTTTCTAAATCCTCTCATTGTTGATTGGGTTTCTTCTTTAATATTAAATAAAACAAAAACTAAAATTCTAAAGATTTTTCCAAGAATTTTTCTATAAAAAGGATCTTTTCTCAATCTTTTTGTATTCACAATATCATATTCTTTAAGTTTTTCTACAATATTTGGAATTTTTTCAACAGGATATTGTAAATCTGCATCTATTAAAACAATATATTTTCCTTTAGCCAATTTTAATCCGTCTCTTATTGCAGAGCCTTTACCCCTTTTACCAAACCTTTTTATAACACTTCCACAAATTTTTAGTTTTTTCATAAATAGCTTAGCAACTTTAGCAGTGTTATCGAAAGAATCATCAACAATTATAACCTCATAATTTTTTAGTTTTAATTTCTTAATTTCTTCCAAAAATTTACCTATATTTTTTTCTTCATTGAAAGTTGGGACAACAATTGATATTTTTTTCATTTTTCTTTATTTTTTTAAAAGTATAAAAACTCCAATAGAAATTAAAACTATTCCTATAAATTTTAGAAGTGTTAGATTTTCATTAAATAGAATTTTACTTAGGATTGCAATTATTATATAACCAATTGCTAGCATCGGATAAGCTATACTTAGTTCAGTTTTAGATAAAATTATTAGCCATAAAAAAGTAGCTATTGCATATAATAAAATTCCTAAAAAAACAAACTTTTGAAAAATTATTTGAAAGATTTTTTTTGTTAGAAAGTCGTTTATGCTTAAATGGCCAAAATTGTTAATACCATGTTTTAAACATAGTTGTCCTGCTATACCTAGTGAAATAGAAATTAAGATAAGTGTTAGTGTTTCTACTTCCATTTTTAATTTTGATTTTAAATAAAAAAAATGAAAAAAGAAAATATAGTAGAAATTTTAATTATTTTATTTATTTACATTTTTTTGTTTTCTTACTTTAATCCTTCTTTAATTTTTTCTAATACGACTTTAAGTGGAGGTGATACAGTTTCACATAACTACCTAGTTTATTACTTAAAAAATTACTTATTACCAAATGGAAAAATTATAGGATGGTCTCCAGATTGGTATGCAGGATTTCCAATTTTTAGATATTATTTTTTTCTTCCCTATTTAATTGCAGTATTTATTAGCTATTTTACATCTTTACAAATTTCTTTAAGAATAATTTCTATATTAGGAATTTTTCTTTTACCACTAACAACTTTTATAGGAATGAAAATTTTAAAATTTAAATTTCCCATTCCTTCAGTTTCTTCTCTATTTTCTCTAATTTTTCTTTTTTCTGAATCTTTTACTATTTATGGAGCCAACATTCCAAGCACCCTTGCTGGAGAAATTTCTTATTCAATAAGTTTTTCTATTTTAATTCTTTTAGTTGCTTTTCTATATAAAGGAATAAATGAAAACAAATACTTAATAAAAAATTCATTTCTTCTAGCTTTAACTTCTTTAAATCATTTATATACAACAAGCCTTCTATTTTTTTCATCCGCATTTTTTCTCTTTAAAAAATATGAATTTTTAAAAAGACTAAAATATCTTTTTCTTTTCTATTTTATAGGTTTTTCTTTAATTTCTTTTTGGCTTATTCCTTTTGTTTTTTATTCAAATTTTATGACATCTTTAGGTTGGATTCAAGATAGAAGAATTGAATTATTATTCCTCAAACCTTTTATTTTTTTCTATTTTTTTGCTTTAATAGGTTTTATTCATGCAAAAAGAAAAAATGATGAAAGAATTTTCTTTTTTGGTTTTATAGTTTTGATATCTTTAGCATTTTTCTTTCTTTTACCAAATGGACATTTATTTAATTGTAGATATTTACCATTTTTCTATTTCTTTATTCTATTAATAGCAGCTTATGGTTTTTCTGAATTTTTAACAAAAATTTTAAAAAGAAAAACATACATTTTTCTTTTATTTTTTTCTTTTCTTATCTTTTATTTTATTAAAAATTCAATAACTTACATAGACTTTTGGATTAAATGGAATTATGAAGGAATAGAAGCAAAACAATATTCAAAAACATTTTTTAATTTAATGGATTATTTAAGATCTTTGCCATATGGTAGAATATATCATGAATATTCTTCTGAGCATGATAAATTTGGTAGTCCAAGAATATTAGAGCTAATTCCATATTTTACAGGAAAACCAACAATGGAAGGCTTATTGATAGAGTCTGCAATTTCCGCTCCTTTTCATTTTTGGATGCAAGCAGAGCTCTCAAGTAAACCTTCTTGTCCAATTTCTTATGTAGGTTGTACATCATTAACATCTAATGGAATAAAACATTTGGAATTATTTAATATTAAGTACATAATTGCATATTCAAAAGAATTAAAAGAAATTTTGGAAAATCGAGAAAATATAAGGTTTTTGAAAGAGATAGATGAGTTTAAGGTTTACGAATTGGTTGGAAATAATAACTATGTTGTTGTACCAAATTTTAAACCTGTTAGATTTTCATCTAAAAATTGGATGGAATATTCTTTGAAATGGTTTAAAAATATTGATTATTTAGATATTCCTTTAGTTTTTTCTGATGAAAGAAATGAAAATTTTGTTGATGGTTATAATATAGAAGTTTTACCAAAAATACCTTTAGAAACTAATTGTAAAATAAATGAAAAAATAAAAAATGAAGAAATAAGATTTGAAACGAATTGTTTAGGAATACCACATTTGATAAAGGTTTCATATTCACCAAATTGGAAAGTTGAAGGTGCAAGTAAAATTTATTTAGCTTCCCCCTCTTTTATGTTAGTTATTCCAGAAAAAAATGAAGTTAGAATTTATTTTGGTTTAAGCTTTTTTGATTATATTGGAATATTCTTTACAATTATTTCTCCCTTTCTTATATTTTTAGTTTGGAGGAAGAAAATATGAGAAATCAACCTATAAATTATAAAATTTTTTGTACAATTTCTCTTTTTTTATTTCTCCTTCTTTTAATTTCAAATTCTTTTTATCATGGTGCAGTAATAGATGAAAGTGGTTATGTTGATTGGGGATACAAATATATAACAACTTTTAATTTTAGAGAAAATTCTGAACATCCACCTCTAGGAAAATTAATTTTTGGAGCAGCTCAACTTATTTATAAAAATTTTTTTGATAGAGATTATGTTTGGCATGAACATATGCCTCAAAAACTCTTTCCATCTAGATTAGTTGTAATGCTATTTTCTTTATTATTAGCTATTTTTGTTTTTATTTGGTCTAAGGAATTGTATGGAATAGAAGGAGGAATAATTTCTCTACTTTTCTATATTCTAACTCCAGAAATTATAGCTCATTCCTCATTTGCAACTTTAGATTTAATTTCTACAACATTTATTTTTATTTCTACATATTTTTTTGTAAAAATGCTTGAAAAACCAAAAAATTTTGCAAATGTTTTATTAAGTGGTTTATTTCTTGGTTTTGCTATTTCTACAAAATTTAGTTCTTTACTACTATTTTTAATTTTTTCATCATTTTTAATAATTTTCTTTTTTTACAACAGCAAAAGGTTCGATATTAAATTATTTAAAAAGTATTATTTTAATTTTTTAGTTGTTTTATTTATTTCCATAATTTTGTTTTATTCCTTTTATGGTTTTAGAGATTTGGAGATAGTAAGAATTAAAGGAATATATGTGGTTTTGCCAAAAATAGCAAGAGAAGGTTTAGAATTTACGATAAATCATTCCACTTCTGGGCATTCAAGAGTTTTTGGAGCAAAAATATATTTCTTTGGTAAAAGGTATGAAGATTCTTTATGGTATTATTATATTGTTGCTTTTTTAATTAAAATGCCAATACCGATTTTAATAGCCTGTTTTCTTTCTATTTTTTCTTCCAACAATTTTAAAAAAGAAATTTATCTTATAATACCAGTTTTAATATATTTCTTCTATTTTTCTTTTTTTGTTAATATAAATATAGGAATAAGATACATTTTACCATGCTTACCATTTTTGTTTGTTCTACTTGGAAGATTGAGTAAAATTAAGTATGAAAAAATAAAATTAATTATAGTTTTTCTTTTTGTTTGGTTAGTTATAGAAGTTATATTAAGTTTTCCAAATTATATTTCATACTTTAATGAATTTGTTGGTGGTTCAAAAAATGGCTATTTGTTTCTTTCAGACTCTAATCTAGATTGGGGACAAGATATTTATAAATTGGGAGAACTGAGTAAAAAAATTGATTTAGTTTGTGGTAATTTGTTTGGAGGGATTACACCAAATTTAAAATGTTTACATATAGATTGCTTAGATATAAATAAGGATAAGTTAGCGAATTATAAAGAAAAGTATTTGGCAGTTAGTGTTTTCTATTTTACTGTTGAAGAAAGATGCGAATTTTTAAAAAATTATAAGCCAGATATAATTGTTGGGAATTCTATATTTGTTTACAATATTTCTAAGATCATTTAACAAGTCTTTTGAAAATTAAGAAAGATAATATGGAAATTATCGCAATAAAGAATATTAGATTTGAAATTTGTTGAACTGAGGATAGTTGGGAAATGCCAAATATATATCCAAAAATTATTAAAATTGAAGACCAAATAAAAGAGCCTATAAAAGTGTAAAAAACATATTCTACTAAATTCATTTTTAATAAGCCTGCTGGAATGGAAATAATTTCTCTAATTCCTGGAACCATTCTTCCTATTAAAACAGCTTTTTTACCATATTTTTTAAACCATTTCTCTGCTGCTCGCAACTTTTTCTTATCAATAAAAAATTTTTTACCATATTTTTCTATGAATTTTCTTCCAAGGTAAAAAGATAAAAAATAGAAAAAAAGTGCTCCTATTGTTGTTCCTATTGTCGCAAAAAATATGCCATAAATTAATCCAAAAATACCAAGTCGATTTATGGAAATGATATACCCGCTAATTGGCAAAACTATTTCACTCGGTATTGGAGGAAAAATATATTCTATTAGAGTTCCAATTATAATACCTAAGAATATTTTTTCTTTTAAGATTTCCATAATCAAATTTTCAATCATTTATATAGTTTTGGTTTTTGGAATAAAATTTCTTTATATATTGTAAAAAGTAAAACATTATTAATGAGAAAGAGCTTCATATTTTTAGCAATTTTTCTATTTTTAACATTTTTGAAAATTGGTGAAGCTCAAATAATTTTAAGGCCGGGAAGTGGCGAATTCGTTTTAGTTTCAATTAGATTAAATTTAGTTGAGCAAGATTATACAGGAAGTAAACAATATATTGGAATTTTGGGTGATAAAAGTAGACTTGATATATTTTGGGATGCTGAATATCAGCCCACGGTACAAGATCCTACTTTATCAAATATAAGTGTTACTTGTTGGTTGAATTGTAATGCGACAAATTCTTCAGATATATCAATATGCTCTTCTTATAAAAATTGTAGCTATTTAGGCCCAACCGGATTTTCCTCTTGCTCAATTTCTAACCCAAATTATAATTATAGTAGCCAAAACATAGTTTTATGCAAGTTTTCTAACCCAAATTATCCAGATTTAGAATTTGTTTTATCAGATGGTAGTTATCCTAGAAGGGTATTTTATCCTATTAGATATTCAGTATCTTCAGTTGGAGGAATTTATCCAGTAGGCTCTCTAGTTACATTTCCCATAAGTTTTCTTTCTTACAGTTTTCTTAAATCTAATTACACTGCTTTTATTTACATAAAGCCGGAAAATCAAAATGATATTTATGTTGATAATTCTTATAACACAACAAGAATTCTAAAATATGGAGAATTAGATACAGTTTATCCAAAGTTATCCTTTTTAATAAAAAGAGATAATACAGTTTTTTATATCAATACAACATCTAATGAATTACCAACATTTTCTTCATTAAACTTATGTCCAAGCCCAAGAGTTATTGTTGGTAGAGATGCTTTATTGAGTTTAATAAATGGTAAATGTATTTATTCTTTTGAAGTAACTTCTGGCTCAACTTACTATAGTATGCCAGAATATGACTTCGTATTTTCTATAATTATTTTAATATTTTCAGCTCTAATTTTCTATTCGATTTTAAAATTTAGATAAATTTTTGTAGTCCGGGCTTAATCTTTTCTGTATCTATTAAAACTAAGTCTTTGTTGAGGGGGAAACAAACATTAAAAATTGGTATAGTATCAACCCAGGCAAATTTACTTCCTTTATGAGAATGGCCATGAATAACTAAATTCGGTTTTGTTTCTAGAATAATTTTTTCAAGCTCTAAGCTTCCAAGATTTTGATAAAATAAGGGGTTTTCTCCAACAAGAGTTTTATAAGTCGAAGAATAGTGTGTGACTAATATTTTAAATCCAGAATAGTTTTTTAAAGCGTTTCTAATTTTTTCCGCTCTAGTTTTATAAATTTGCTCTATATTTGGAATATTAGCCTTCTGCCATTTTGTAGGTTCATCTAGGCAGCCAGTCGAACCAAATATTAAAACATTTTCATTGCCCACTTTTAGCTCAATGTAATTATCATCTAAAAACTTAATTTTATCGATTTCTTTTTTAAATATTTCTCTGTGTTCTTCAAATTCTGTATTTCCAAATATTGCAATAATTGGAGAAAATATTTTTCCAAAAAAAGCATTATATATTTTTTTGTATTCTTCAATTTGTTTTTCTATTAAATCTCTTTCAACTATATCTCCTGCTAATATTATTAAATCTACATTTTTTTCTATTTTTTCCAAACATTTTAAAAAATCTTGATAATATATTGGTGAGTGAATATCCGACGTTGCCAATATTCTCATAAAAATGTTTTTAAATTGGAGATATTAATTTTAATCAAGGTTGTTATGAAAAATAAAAAGATAGAAGAAAAAGATTTAGAAAAAAAGATTAGAGAAATTGCATATAGGAGAATAGATTATTTAATGAAAAGGGAAATGGCTTCTATAGCTAAATGGGCTTCTTTCTTAACTAGAAAAGTTATAAAAATTGAAAAAGAAGTAAAAAAGCTTAAGAAAAATTTTTATTGAATTATTATATAGCCCCGTCGTCTAGTGGTCAAGGATGCCGGGCTCTGGACCCGGAGACCCAGGTTCGAATCCTGGCGGGGCTATTGTGGATATATACCTTTTTTCATTATTACTCTATCTATCCTAACAGCAATTCCTTTTTTACTTTCATACATTTTTTTACTATTCATTTTTGCTATTCCAATTGCGACCAACTCGTTTTTCAAACTCATTACTGCAACTATTTCTCCTTCTTTTATATCTTCTTGTATTCTTGAAATCCCTACTGGAAATAAAGGGGCTCCATTACATAAGCTTGGAATAGCAGAATCTTTAACAAAAACTTTTTTTACATGATTAATAGCATATTCTATTGGAATTAATATTTCTTTTAAAAGTTTTTCATTTCCATTTTTCCAAAATTCATAAGCATCTTTAATTTTTAAAAGAGAGAAAGAGTTCTTTTCATCAAAATCCCCAACTTTTATTCTTCTTAATTCAGTCATATGTGCTCCAACTCCGTAAGCTTTTCCTATATCATCAACTAATTTTCTTATATATGTTCCAGCTTCGACTTTTGTATGAAATAGTACATCTCTTCCTTCTACTTCTAAAATATTAAAAAATACAACCTCTCTAATTCTAGGTTTTCTAGAAACGGCAGATTTTTTAGGTGGAATTTGTGTTATTTTTCCCAAGAAATTTTTTTCTATGATTTTTTTCAAAAGGTCTAAATCAAAATCTTTATGCATATGCATAACTCCAACATACTCTTTATACAATTTTTGAAAAAGTATAGCACATTTAACACCATCATTTAATAAAACTGGTAATAATCCTGTAACTTTTGGGTCCAAAGTTCCTATATGGGCAACCTTTCTTGCTTTAAAAATTTCTTTAATCCATAAGCTTATTTGATGACTTGTTGGCCCAGAGTGTTTATCAACTAATATTAAACAATTTTCTATTAACTCTTCAATATTTCTTTCTTCTGGCCTTTTTCCAAAATTTTCATCAGTTTCTTCTTCATCTTTTATTAGCCACATAAATAAAATTTATTTTTAACCAGTTTTTATTTTGTTTTTCATTTCTTCTATTTCTTTTTTAAATCTAAGTATTGTTTTGGGTAAATCTTTTTCTTCAACTCTCAAAATTTTACAGCACTCTTTTAATATTTTTTCTTTTCTTTTCAAATTTTCCCATTCTTCTTTACTAATCATCTAATCACTTTTCTAATTTTTTTCCACTCTTTAAATAAGTTATCAACAGCTTCTAAAATTTTATCTTCACTAACATTTAAAATTCTACAACATTCATCAAGTATTTTTTCTTTTTCTTTTAAATATTGGTAGGCAATTTCACCACTACAAAACTCTATTCTATCTACTCCATCAGAAATTCTTTTAGTTCTAATTATTGTAATATAACCAACATCTTTAGTTGAAGTAAGCATATTATGGGTTCCACTGCAAGCCTCTATATCTTCATTGCCAATAGAAACAATTCTAACATTTTTTTCAGGTATGGCTCCACCTTGATATATTCTAAATCCATATCTTTTTTCTGCTTCAACTCTAGGTAAAATTTCAACTTTTATTGGAAGATCTTTCTCTACTATTTCATTAGCATATTTTTCTATTTTTTCTACAATTTCATCACTCAAACTTTCAAAATGAGTAATATCTAGTCTTGCCTTATCTTCTCTAACTTCACTTCCATCTTGCCATACCCATTTTCCTATAGCTTTTCTAGCAGCAGCATTTATTATATGTGTAGCAACATGATGCTTAGAAATTCTAATTCTTCTTTCTTTATTAACAAAACATTTAACACTATCTCCTTCTTTAAAAGATATTTCACCATTTTCTAAAACATGAATTATAGTTTTCCCAATTTTTAAAACATCTATAACTTTATAATCATTAATATATCCAATATCACAATCTTGTCCTCCTTGTCTAGGGAAAAATGCGCTTCTATCAAGAATTACTTTATTTCCATCTTCAATTTTTAAAACTTTTGCTTCAAACTCAAAAATATTATCATAATATAATGGAATTGTTTCTATATCATATTTTTTTGCTTCGCCAATTTTAATTTCTTTACCAAAATGTTTTTTATTTAAAATTTCATAAAATTCTTTGCTTGCTTCTTTACCCAATTTTTCTGGAGGAATACCGTATGTATCATATATCTTAACTAATTCCTCAGTACTTAATTCTTTATTTTTATATATTTCCACAATTTTTTGATTTTTCTTTTTTGTTTCTTCATATTTTTTTCTTTCTGCATTTATTACAGTATATATTTCATTCTCGCTTTCTTTTAGTTCCGGAAAAATGGGTTTTAAATATTCAGCATGCCAAATTGCAACTTCACCCAAATCTATATTTTGGAAATATTTTTCTATTAAATCTAAACTTCTTCTCAATATTACCCTAAGAAAATATCCGGCTTTAGAATTACTAGGTAAGCCGCCATCTGAAATAGCAAAGGCTAAAGCTCTAGAATGGTCTAAAACAGCATACATAGCTTGAATTTTTTCTATTTTTTCAGAAAAAGTATTTTCATCTATTTTCATCTTTTCTAAAATTTCATGTTTAGCTCTTTTATAATCTGATAAATCCTCTATATTTAGTTTTCCAGATATAATAGAGTATCTTTTAAAAATTTCTTTATCTATTTTTAATCCAGTTTTTATTAGAAATCTATCTACTACATTTCCGAAAACTGCATCATATGCTGTTAATGTAGATTGAGAAAACCAAGCAAGTCTTTCTAATCCCCAGCCAACATCTATTACTTTCATTGGTAACTCTTCTAATCCATTTTTCCAAGTAAAATACATAAAGCCGGAATTGCTTAATTCTAAGCCATATGAAAATGTTTCTATATAAGGACCTAAGGCAGAAAAATCTGGCATTGTCCACAAATCTTCAACATAAACAAGCTTTTCCTTAGGAATTTTCATTTCTTCAGTTAAAAACTTAAAATTAAGTTCGATTGTTCTATCTTTCCAATATCCTTCTTTTGGCCAATTAAAAGAATGTTGGCCTGGCATAACAAAAGCAGTAAAATGTCTTCCAGTAACTCCAACATTAAGAATATCATTAAATCTTAAACATACTTGAGGAACTATTAAAGGATTTGCCGGATATTCAAAAACCATTATTCCATTATCAAATCTTTGAAAGTTTACTATTGAAGCAATATTATAATAAATATCTTCTCTCCATCTAGCTAAAACCGGATATCTTGGTATTGATGTGTGACCATTTTTAACAAAGAATTCTTCCATTTTTTTCCATACTTCTATATAACTCATTTTTTTTGCAATATTCTTTTCTATAAAACCATATTCTTCTCCACATTCAGGATCTGGACAATGCTCTCTATCTTCAATACTCCAAAAGCCCTTACCACAAATAGGACAAACTTTTCTTTTAAAACCCTCTCTTTCAAATAATTCAACTTTCCAATATTTTTCAGGTTCTTTTTGAAAAATTTTGAGTAATTCTTTTTTATCCATTTGTAGTATTTAATAACAAAAATATAAAAAAGCTAGAGAATTTTTTGGAATAACATCTCTTCTTTTTTAGGTTTACCATTAAATTCTTTAAATTTACAATCTTCTAATTTTATTTCTTCACTAATTCCCAGCTGTCTTCTAATTTTTTCTGAAGTTTCTGGCATGAAGGGATATATCAATATAGATATTATTCTAAGTGCTTCCAAAAGATTATAAAGAGCATTAGATAGTTCTTTTCCTTCAAGTTTCCAAACTTCTTTTTCATTAATATATTTATTACACTCTCTAACGAAATTCCATATTTCTTGAAGTGCCAAATCAATTCTAAAATTTTCCATATATTCATTAATTTTTTCTAGATTCAATTTCTTCTCTAATTCTGCACAACCTTCAAATTTACCTTCAAATTTTTCTGCTAAACTTAATACTCTCCATACAAGATTTCCTAAATCATTAACTAATTCTCCATTTATTCTTTCTTTAAGAGCTTCTTCATTGAAATCGCCATCTTCACCAAAAGGTACTTGTCTAACTAAAAAATATCTTATTGCATCTAAGGGATATTTTTTAGAAAGCTCTAAGGGATCAACTACATTGCCTAAACTTTTACTCATCTTTTCTCCTTTAACAGTCCAAAAACCATGAGCAAATACATGTTTAGGTAAATCTATTCCAGCGGAAAGAAGCATAGCAGGCCAAATAGCACAATGAAACTTTACTATATCTTTTCCTATTAGATGAACATCAGCAGGCCAAAATTTTTTAAATTTTTCTTCATCCCAACCAAAACCAATTCCACTAAGATAATTTATTAAAGCATCAAACCAAACATAAAATACTTGGTTTTCATCTAAAGGAAACTTTATCCCCCACTTTTGAGTTTGCCTAGAAATGCTTATATCGTTAAAGGCAGTTTTTATATATTGAATAACTTCTTCTCTTCTTTTTTCAGGTAAAATAAAATCTGGATGTTCTTCTATGTATTTAAGTAAGGCTTCTTTATATCTACTTGCTCTAAAGAAATAATTTTCTTCTTCTAAAATTTTTGGTTCAATTTTATGAATAGGGCATTTTCCATCTATTAAATCGGAAGAAGATAGAAAAGCCTCACATTTTACACAATAATATCCGACATACTTCCCTTTATAAATATCTCCATTTTCATACACTCTTTTAAAAAATTCATACACAGCTTTTTTATGTCTTTCTTCCGTAGTTCTAATAAAATCGTCAAAACTTATATTTAGTTTTTTAAATGTTTCTTTCCATATTTCAGCCATATAATCAACATATTCTTTAACATCTTTTCCTTCTTTTAAAGCAGCATCTACACTTTTTTGACTATTTTCATCAGTACCTGTTAAGAAAAAGACTTCCTCCCCTTTAATTCTATGCCATCTTGCTAAAATATCGGCAATTAAAGTTGTATAAAAACTTCCTAAATGTGGCTTATCATTTATATAATATATTGGAGTAGTTACATAGAATGTCTTTAGTCTTATCACCCCCTATAAAATAATTAATCCAAGATATTTATAAAAATTTTTCTAATTCATTAATCGAATTTAAAATTTTATATGCTTTCACATTTTTCACATTTTTATCAACACCACTTCTAACAAAAACAAATTTAGCTCCAATTGATTTTGAAAATTCCCCATCTGCTTTTATTTCATCACCAAAATATATTGCCCTACCTTTTATAAAATTTTTTGTTAGATTAGAAATATATTTAGAAGGCTTTCCAACCATTATTGCTTTTTTCCCACTACAATATTCTAATCCTCGTAAAATTAAACCAGTTCCAGGTACACGTTTATTTTTAAAATTCCATATTTTTCCAATAGCAGTAGTATAAAATTCTGCTCCCCTTTCTAAAAATTGTAAAACTTTTGAAGCTTTCCAATAATTAAAATTAATATCATGCCCAACAACTACAGCATTAACATTTTTATTACAAACAATAACACCATTTTTTTCTAATTCTCTTTTTAATCCATTTCCAATTGGGAATACCCTTTTTTCTTTTAATAATAAAGATGCAACATAGCTACTAGTTATTATTTTTTCTTTTTCTAATTCTATTCCAAATTTTTTTAAAATTTTAATAATTCCATCCCTATCTAAATATGTAAAGTTAGAAACAATAAGGATATTTTTTCTCGCTTCTATAAGTTTTCTAAATATTTTTTCAACACCGTTAAAAACTATTGGATAATCCCAAATAGTTCCATCTAAATCAAAAATGTAAGTATCAAAATTTTTGAGACTCATTTTTAATAAGTTCTTTAAAAATTTAAATTACCCCCATCCCGTTCTTCTGCTTCATTGTAAGCATATAGCTATCTCTGCAGAGGCATAAATAGGATGGGGGATATAGTTATTTGGTTTTATATTATAAAGAAGATTAGCTAGCTCTTTTAATTTTCTTATTTTAGCTCTACATTTCGGTTTTCTAGGAGAAAGATAATATACTAAGGTTTTTCTTAAAAAAGAAAGATCAGCAGATTGAGAAGCATATAAATCTGTATAAGAATCCCCAACATAGATAACTTTCCCATATCTTTTTATTTCTTCAACAATTTTTCCTTTTTTCTTAGGAGAAATATCTTCATCATCAGTTGAAGCTATGACTTCAATTTGTATTTTTAAATTGTTTTTTTCTAAAGCATTTTTACAAATTTCAATATAATCTTCTATAACTTTTTTGTTACTAGTTGAAACTATGTATATTGGAATATTTTTCTTAGAAGCTATATGAAGTAATTCTAAAAATCCTTTGTCTACATATCTTTCTATATTTCCCACTTCTAATTTTTCTTTTCTCAAAAATTCTTTAACCATATTTTTTGGATTTAAGCCATATATTCCATAATTTTTAAGAGAAGAGGGAATCGTATATTTTAATAATAGTTTAAAGTATGAAGGAAGATTATAGAGCATATGTTTACTTCTTTCAAAAATTGTTCCATCCCAATCTAAAACTAAAAAAATACTCATATTCTTAATTTTAGCGAAAAACTTTTATTCTTTTCTTTAAACAAAAAATCTAATAATTATTAAGATTATTCCAATTCCAATTGAAAAATAGAGTAAAGTTTTTGGTGAAATTCTAAACTTTGATTCTTCTTTTTCTCCATATCTTATTAATCCTCCAACTCCTGCTGGTAAATAAATTTTATCTTTTTGTCTTGCCATAAATTTTTTAGATATTAAAAAATTAAAATTTTAACTATTTTTATGTGGAAAAGTGATATAGTAAGGGTTTTGCGTGATATAGGAATAAATGCTCAAGAAAAAGATATAGAAATACCTGATAAACCAGAATTTGGCGATTTTTCTTTTCCAGTTTTTAATTTAGCTAAGGAGTTAAAGAAAAATCCTTTTGAAGTAGCTAAGGAAATTGTTTCTAAAATTCAAGTTTCTAAATATCCTTATCTAATTAAAGTAGAAGCAGTTAATGGTTATGTTAATTTTTTTATTTATTGGGAAAAATGTTGTGAAGAAATAATTAAAAAGTTGTTGAATTTAAAAAAGTTGGATTTTGGAAAAAGAGAAAAAGTTATGGTAGAATTTTCTCAACCAAATCCTGTACATTCTATGCATATAGGTCATGCTAGAGGAACTTTTATAGGTGATTCTCTTTCCAGAATTTTAGATTTTTGTTCTTATGATGTTATAAAAGCAAACTATATGAATGATGTTGGTCTTCAAGTTGCTAAATTGGTTACTGCTTATTTGCTTTGGTATAAAGGAAAAAAGCCAGATAAAAAAGAAGATTATTGGCTATGGGAAATTTATGTAAGATTTCATGAAGAAGCTAAGAAAGATCCAACTCTAGAAGAAAAAGCTAGAGAGATTCTAAGAAAATATGAAATAGAGAAGGATATAGAAATTATTAAAGTTTGGAATAGATTGGTTAGATGGTGTGTTAAAGGATTTGAAAAAACGTATAAAAAGCTTAAAATAAGGTTTGATGTTTGGTTTTATGAGCATAATTTTAGAGAAATAGGAAAAGAGTTAGTATATCAGAGTTTGGCAAAAAATATATCTTTTAAAGATGAAAGTGGAGCAATAGTTGCAAAGTTAGATGAATATGGATTGCCTAATACAGTAATATTAAGGTCAGATGGTACTGGCTTATATTTTACAAGTGATTTGGGTTTAACTTATCATAAATTTGAAAAATATAAATTAGATAAAGCTATTTGGGTAGTTTCTTCTCAACAATCTTTATATTTAAAGCAACTTTTTACTTTTTTGGAATTGCTTGGCTTTAATTGGGCTAAAAATTGTTATCACTGTTCTTTCGAACATGTTAATTTACCAGAAGGAAAAATGTCATCTAGAGAAGGAAAAGCAATTTTATTGGATGAAGTTTTGGAAATGCTTGAAAAAAAGGTTAGAGAAGAGGTTAGAAAAAGAAATCCCAATAAGGATGAAAGAAAAATATTATCCGTTTCTAGGAAAATTGCTGTTGGTGCTTTAAAATATTCTATTTTAAAAATACAGCCTGAAGATCAAATAATATTTGAGTGGGATAAAATGTTGCAATTAGAAGGAAAAACTGGACCATATATTCAATATGCTTATATTAGATGCTTAGGAATTTTAAATAAAGTAAAGAAATTTGAGGAAAAATATTTTTGTTTAAATTTAAGTGAAGAAGAAAAAGGATTGATTAAAAAAATGAATGAATTTGTAT
>JAVZSS010000007.1:0-25748 GCA_044343155.1 Candidatus Aenigmatarchaeota archaeon | reverse complement strand
AGAAAGGCAATAAAAGAAATGCATAGAATATTAAAATCAAATGGTTACATTTTTGTTACAGTTCATAAACATAAGGCAAAAAAAGACATACCAAAAGATAAACTATATGGAATAAAATGGATAGCACCAAGAACTTATATTATTTTGGATGGGCCTGAAAAAGGAGTACCACATTATAGATTCAATAAAAAAATTTTGATAAAAGAATTCAACAAATATTTTAAAATAGAAGATATTTGGATAGATTCAGAAAATTATTATTGCTTGCTTGGAAGAAAAAAAGAAATTAAAATTAGCTAGGTTTTCAATCCATTTTTCTATTACAGTCTTAAATACTCCACGTATGGGCGTTGGATAAATAGATTTCGCCCGGGACGGGATTCGAACCCGCACGGCCTCAACGGCCACAGCCTCTCTATAAAACTCCAGGGCTGCGCCCTACCAGTTAGGCGACCCGGGCATATAATATAAGTTTACTTTTTTAAATTTGAATATGGATGGTAGAAAAATTCCGGAAAAAGGTTTGGTTTCTGAAATGATAAAAAAAGTTGTTAAGGGGTATAAAATTATTGAATCACAAGAAGAATTAGCTTCTTTAGTACAAAATGAACTTAAAAAAATTGACCCTAAATATACAATAACCCCAACTAGAGCTAAAAGAATTGCACTAGAAATTAAAGAAATAGAAGTTAAAGCAAAAACTAAAAAATCTGTAGGAATGAAAAAAATAGAAAAATGTCCAATATGTGAAGCTGATGTAGAAGAAAGAAAAATTAAAAATTTACTAAACAAAGAAATAGTCGTTGGTTATAAGTGTACTAAATGTGGTTATGAATCTGATTTAGAAGCATTTCTTCCTATGAAATATATTTTTATATGGAAAGGAGAAGATGTGCAACTAGAAAGTAAATTATAAGAGTTGTTATATCACTTATAATAGTATCTATAGGTCCAGAAAGTGCTGCTGGATCTAGTCCTAATCTTTTGTATAAAAATGGCAAAGAAGAAGTTAAAGTGTTTGAAAAGTTCATTGAAATAAATGTTGAAACTCCGGCAACTAAGCCATACTCAAAACCCCATATGAAACCTATTATTATGTATGCAAATAAACCTACTATAAAACCTAAAGCTATACCTGTTTTAAACTGTTTTGAAAAGTATTTACCAAAAGATACATTGGGATCTAAAGCTAAAGTTCTTATGGTTGTTGCTTCTGTTTGAGTTCCTGTTGCATCACTCATATAAACCAAAAGTGGCATGAAAAATGCTAAAGGTAAATATTTTGTTAAAACATCTTCAAAACCACCAACTATCATGGATGCTATCAAAGCACCAAAAAATCCAATTATCAATGCCGGTAATCTTGCTTTTATAATTAAAGAAGTTTTAGCTGAAATTACATTTTCTAATGGCATACTTCCAGAAAGTAAAGAAATATCTTCATGAGTTTCTTTTTCCATAACTTCTAAAACATCATCTACAGTAACTATGCCAAGGAGTTTATTATCATTATCAACAATTGGTAGAGCATAAAGGTTATTCTCTCTAACAATTCTTGCAACTTCTTCTCTAGAAGTTTCAGGATAAGCTTTAAGAACATTCCTTCTAGCTATATCTTTTAGTTTTTTCTTAGGATGAGATAGAACTAGTTGTCTAAGAGAAACAACTCCAATCAAGTGATTTTCATCATCAACAACATAAATATAATAAATAGGGTACTTAATTCTTTTCTTTCTCAAAATTCTTATTGCATCTACACAGCTTAAATCCCAATTTAAAGAAATAAATTGATTTGTCATTATGGATGCTGCACTTTTAGGGCCATACCTTAAAATTCTTAAATAATATTCTCTTTTTTCTTCAGCTATATTGTTAAGTATTTCTTCTCTAGTTTGAGCATCTAAGCTATGCAATATTTCAATTGTTTCATCTAAAGGCAACTTGTTCAAAATTTCTGCAGCTTTACTCTTATTTATAGAAGAAAAAAACTCCTTTTTTGTTGAAGCAGACAATTCTGGTAAAATATCTAGTAAAGCATTTTCTTTTAAAGAATTCAATATTTTTAGTCTAACCTCTAAATTCATCTTTTCTATTTTTTTAGCTACTTCTGAAGGTAGCCTATCTTTTCCATTTTCTGTTTTTACCATGAAATAAAAGTTATTTTATATAATATAAAATTATGAGAGTTAAAGAATTTTTACTAAATGAAGTAATTAAATTGTTGGAAATGAATAGGTATGAATTTTTCATATATGGCAAATGTTTTGATATTGTTGCAAAAAAAGAGAATAGATGGTTAATTAAAGTTCTATATAATTTAGATTCTTTAGAAGAAAATGAGGCAAAAAATATTAGAGTATTTAGCTATTTCATGTCTTGCTTCCCTTTTATAGTTTCTGAAGTATCAAATGAGAAAAAATTGGAAGATGGTGTAATTTATTTTAGGTATAACATTTATTCAGGAAACCTAAATACATTCTCTCAAATTATAAAAGAGGGCAATTTTAAAAGTTTTGCTATAAAGGGTAAGCATATAGTTAAGATTGATACACAAAAATTGAAAAAACTGAGACAAGAGAAAAAAATAAGTTTAGGGAAACTTTCTTCCTATTTGAAAATTAGTAAAAAATCTCTTTATGAAATAGAAAAAAATATTTCTTATCCTACAAAAGAAACAGCAATAAAATTGGAAAAATTTTTCAATACTTCATTAATTTTAGAAAATCAATTCAAAATTCCAACCAAAGAAATTTTAAAACCGAAAACAATAATTGAAAAAAGAATATCTTATTCTTTAGAAAAAATAGGGATTGAAAATAGTAGCTTAGATATAAATATAAATCTTGTGGGAAAATCTAGTGAAAGAATAATCGTTTTGAGTAGAAAAATAAATAGAGAAGAGGAGGAAAAAGCATACAATATTTCTAAGCTTTTAGAAACATTAGCATTTTACATTGGAAAAGAAAATACTTCTATAATACCAAAAATAGATATAGATAAGATAGAAAAAATAGAGTCAATTGAAGAACTTAAAGAAATTGTTGAATATTAGATTTTTATTAATTACCTTTAGCATAATATTTTATGAAACTTATGCTACCCAATCATTTAGGAGTAATATTAGATGGAAACAGAAGATGGGCTAAAAAAAGAGGTTTACCACCTTGGGAAGGTCATAGAGCAGGTGCTAAAAAGTTGGATGAATTTTTGAACTGGTGTTTAGAAATGGGAATTCCACAAATTTCCCTTTATACTCTTTCTACTGAAAATTTAAATAGATCTAAAGAAGAGGTTGAAAAAATATTTGAAATACTTAAAGAATATGTTACTAATTTACTAACAGATAAGGAAAAATTTTCTTTGTTAGAAAAGTATGATGTTAGAATAAAATTTGTTGGTGAGCTAAACAAAATACCAAAACCATTATTGAGATTAATGTATAAGCTTATGAAAAAAACAGCTAAACATCAAAAAAGAGTGTTAAATTTTTTAGTAGCTTATGGTGGAAAATCAGAAATTGTTAATGCTTTTAAGAAATTAGCTAAAAAAATGATTAAAAAAGGAATAATTAGAATTACAGAAAAAGATATAGAAAAAAATTTGTATGTTCAAGAACCTTTGGATTTAATTATAAGGACTGGTGGATATCAAAGACTTTCCAATTTTTTACTTTGGCAAGCTAGCTATGCAGAAATATATGTAACAAAAACTCTTTGGCCAGATTTTAGCAAAGAAGAATTTATAAAAATTTTAAAATGGTTTTCAAAACAAAAAAGAAATTTTGGTAGATAGCATGCATTATAATGCTATAATAGTTGGTGCTGGATTGGCTGGAAATAAAATTGCAGAATCTTTAAGTAAAAAAGGCTTAAAAGTTTTAGTATTGGAAGAACATAAAAAAGTAGGATTTCCTTCAAAATGCTCTGGTTTAGTAAGTGAAAGAATTTTTGATTATTTGCCAATGATAGCTAATGAAGTTATATTGAATGAAATTAAATCTGCAGAATTTATTTTTAAAGATTTGAGAATTGAGTTAAAACCAAAAAATAGAGTGTTTGTTATTGATAGAATTAAACTTGATGAAATTCTTTATAGAAGAGCAATTGGTAATGGTGCTGAATATAAGTTTGGAGAAAGATTTTTAAGTGCAAATGTTTTGAATGATAGAGTAGAAGTAAAAACGAATAAAGGATTATATAGTAGTGATATTTTAGTTGGGGCTGATGGTTCTTTTTCTACTGTAGCAAAAAATTTTGGCTTATTCCAAGATTCAGAATACTTTATAGGATATCAATCAACAATTAAAGGTAAATTTGAAAAAGAAAAAGTTGAAGTTTGGTTTGGAAATAATATAGCTCCAAATTTCTTTGGATGGGTTATTCCGATTAATGAATATAAAGCTAGAATAGGATTAGCTACTAGAGAAAAACCATTATATTATTATAAAAAGTTTTTGAGAAAAAGAGTCAAAAATTATTTTGAACCAGATACTGTTGGAATTATAAAAATTGGATTAATGAAAAAAACTGTTTTTAATAGAGTTTTAGTAGTTGGTGATGCGGCAATGCAAGTAAAGCCTTTTAGTGGTGGTGGTATTATTTATAATCTAATTTCATCTCAAATAGCTTCTTTGGCAATACTTAAAGCCTATAAACAAAAAAATTATACTGAAGAATTTTTACTTGAAAATTATGAAAAAACGTGGAAAGAAAAACTTGGTAAAGGTATAAGAAAAGGATTAATCTTAAGAAAACTTTTTTACTCTTTTGGAGATAGAAGTATAGAATTTTGGTTTAAAATTTTACCATATTTAAAAGGATTTCTTCAATCTTTAGATTACGACTTATTATAATTTTTCTAAAACAAAGATATGTGGATAAATTCCTCCGCTTTCAACTACTCTTTCATGAACAATTTTAAACAATTTGCTTCTATGAACAATAATTCTGAACATATCTGCTCTTAAAGTTATTAAAACCAATCTACCATTATTTTTTAAAACATTATGAGAAGATTGTAAGAATTTCCAATAAAAAGATTTTAAATCTTTCCTTTTTCCAACTTTAACTCCATATGGTGGATTAACAACTATTTTATCTATTTCTCTATAATATTCTTCTAATCTTGTAGCATCTGCAACTTTAAACTCTATATAATTTTCCAAATTATTCAATTTTGCATTTTCCTTAGCTTTAATAACTATATCCTCATACAAATCACTCGCATAAATTTTTACTCTATCTTTAAATATGCTTGCAGCTTCCATAGGAATTGTCCCACTACCACACATAGGATCTAAAAAAATATCTCCATCTTTAACTTCAGCCAATCTTATCATACCATAAGCCAAAGTAGATTTTATAGCAGCTATATGATGGTAACTTTTTTTAAATCTTTTATACAAAGAATTTTTAGTTAACTGAATTCCAACATAACCAAAATTCCCAATTAAATCAAACCTAACATTCAAATCAAAACCCTTTAAAGAAACTTTTTTACCATATTTTTTTAATAAAATTTCTCCAGCAATTTTTTGCATATCTATTGAAGTAAAATTATGATTACCATATCTTTCACTAGTTACCCTAAATGTTTCCACATCTTTAAATTCTTCTATTTCACAACTTTCAATAACCTTTTTTATTTCATCTATAGAAGCTTCTTTCAAATAAAATTCTTTCTTAAGTTTTATTATATGATGTATTGAATGTAACTCAAATAATTTCTTAAAATCCTCTAATTCAACAATAAGTTTTCCCTGAAAATTAAAAAATCGAGAAACACTTACATTTCCAATTTTTTCTCCAATCTCTTTTTCAACTATATCTTCTAAACCAGGATCACAAGTTATTAAATACTTTTCGCTCATCAAAAAATTTAAATTTTCAAATTTTTTACTTTTCCTAAATATATTTCTCCTACTTCTTCATCCAATGCTATTACTTCCAATTCTTCCAAATTAACTCGATTTTTTAATATTGGACTTAGTATTTCTTCCTCTTCAATTAAATTTATATCAGTTCCACTAGAAAGATAAGAAAATGCGGGTAAACATATAAAATTTTTTCCATCTTTAGCTTTTCCGAAAAGAATAACCTTAAATTTAACTTTATCAAATCCTCTCTTTATTAAAATACTTGGTTCTTCATGTCCTATAATAATTGTATGAATGTTTTTCGGAATTTCTATTTCTTTATGACCATGAGTAAAAAGATATCCACTTTCTTCATAAAAAGGATCATGAATCTCAAATCCCATTTTTTTCACAATATTTATCAAATAATTATCATGATTACCTCTAACAATAATTATTTCCTTAAATTTTTCTTTTAAAATGTTCAAAAATTCTATAACTTCTCTCCATTCTTGCTTGCTTGCTTCTCCAAATTCATGCTTAAAATCTCCATTAATTAAAATTTTTCTAGCTTTAACTTTTTTACAAATTTTTCTTATTAGATCTTTTTCCTCTTTTAGCTGAATTTGTGGAACAAAAATACCTTTTTCTTCAGCTAAGTACATTTCTTCTCCTAATTGCAAATCAGAAATTGCAACTAAATCCAATTTTCTAAAATATAAAGCTGGAAATCCATTAATAGTTTCAATTCCGGTAAAAATTTCCATCTAAAACAACACCTCGAAATTAATTTTATTTTTAATGCAAAATTCCTTTATTTTTTTCTTAACTTCTTCATAATATTTTTCCATATCATTTAAAGTTTTTTCTTTCAAAAACTCTTTTTCTAGAAATTCGAGTAAATCAGGTTTAATGTTAAATTTATCAAAATAGAAAAAATTACAATATTCTTTAGTAAAAATAATTAAATCAGTTATTTCTTTAAAATCTGTAAAAGGTAATATTGGACCAACAAACAAATAATTTTCTATTTTATTCTCTTTGGCTTCTTTAATAACATTCAATCTTTTATCAATACTATCAGCGAAAGGCTCATACCTTTTAGATATATCGCTATTTAAAGAAATTACAGTAACTCCAACTCTAGGTCTTTTAAATTTAGAAATTAAGTCAAAATCCCTTAATACTAAAGATGATTTAGTCTGAATTATTATAGGCCATTGATGTATTTGCAATATTTCAAGTATTTTTCTCATAATTTTATACTTTTTTTCAATTGGCTGATAAGCATCAGTTAAAGAAGAAATATAAACCGTCCCCTTCTTTTTTAAAAATATTTCTTTTTTTATTAAATCAATAGAATTGATTTTAACATAAACATAGCTCCCCCACTCTTTTTTTATTCCATATATTTTCTTAGTATAAAAATTTGCATAACAATACTTGCAACCATGCTGACATCCTATATATGGATTAATGCAATAATCGGCTATATTACTTTTCCCAATTAAAGATTTTACTTCTATTTCCTTAATTTCTAATTCCATAAATCAAGTTAATTTTAAAGAATTAAACTAAGAAATCTTCAATTTTATACTTAAATTCATCATAATTTTTTATTTCTCCCCTTTCTTTCAATATCTCTCTTGCAAGCAAAAACAATATTAATGCCAATGGCTTTCTACTTCTATTATTAGAAGGAATAACCAAATCAACATTCTTTATTTCATTAGAGCTATTACAAATAGCAACAATAGGAACTCTTGCTTTAACAGCTTCTTCTAAAGCTCTTTTATCAGCCTCAGGATCTGTTATTAATAAAACCTCTGCTTCAAAATAGTTTTCTGAATTAGGATTAGTTAAAGTTCCTGGTAAAAATCTACCAATAGATACTTTCGCTCCAATTATTTCACCAAATTTTTCAATCAATTTAAAAGCAAACCTTCTTCTACTAGCTATTAAAATATTTTTATGTCTTGCTATAAACTTTGCAGCAATCCTAATTCTTTTATCTGTCTTTCTAACATTTAGTATAACTAATCCATCTGGCCTTATTTTATAAACAAACTCCTTCATATCTTTACTAACATTTTTTCCCCCAATATATACTCCATATGCTAAATAGTTTTTCCTTTCAGTTAAGAGCTTTTCTGGCATTCATTTTTATTGTTTCCATAGATTTAAAAACATATCTTTTCACACTAAAATTTATCATGAACGAAAAAATAATTTCCACATTAAGGAAATTGGGCATTGAAAAATTGACTAAAATACAAGAAATGGCTTATAAACCAATTTATGAAGGAAAGGATTGCTTATTAATATCTCCCTCGGGAACAGGAAAAACCTTAGCTGCTTTATTACCAATATTAGAAAAATGGATAGAAGAAAAGCCAAAACCTATAAGTATTCTTTATATTTCTCCAATGAAAGCTTTAAATAGAGATCAGGAAGAACATTTATCATTTTGGGCTAAGGAGCTTGAAATGAATATATCTGTAAGACATGGTGATACCTCTTCTTATGAAAGAAAGCAGCAAGCAGAATTTCCAAACGATTTATTAATAGTTACCTTAGAAGCTCTACAATCTGTTTTAGTAGGAAAAAAAATTAGAAATCAGTTAAAAAATGTTAGATGGGTTATATTGGATGAAGTTCATGAGATTATAGAAAGCAAGAGGGGTATTCAACTTTCTTTAGCTTTAGAGAGATTGAGAGAGTTATCCCCAGATTTTCAACTAATTATGCTTTCTGCTACAATAAGCGAGCCAGAAAAAGTTGCCAAATTTTTTGGGAAGAAAGATGTAGAAATAATTAGTGTAAAATATGAGAAACCTATTGAGATAAGTGTTGTTTTTCCGAGGGCAGAAAAGGTTAACGAAAAACTTGCTGAAAGGCTTTTTATTTCTACTGAAAGTCTAGCAAGATTAAAATTCATAATAGAAAAAATTAAAGAAAGTAAATCTTCATTAATATTTACTAATACTAGAGAGTTTGCAGAAATACTAACAAATAGATTAAAAATTGTAGATAAAACTTTGAATGTTGGAGTTCATCATTCTAGTTTAAGTAAAAATATAAGAATAGAAACTGAAAAGAAATTTAAAGAAGGAAAGTTAAAAGCTTTAGTTTGTACTTCTAGTTTGCAATTAGGAATTGATATTGGTTCTGTAGATTTAGTTATACAATACCAATCCCCAAGAGAAGTTACACAATTTTTACAAAGAATAGGGAGGAGTGGACATAAGTATTGGGAGGTAAGTAAGGGAATAATTATTGCTACAGATGAAGATGATATATTGGAATCTGGAGTAATTGCTAGAAAAGCACTAAATTCTGAATTGGAAAGTTTATCTATACATACTAAAAGTTATGATGTTTTAGCACATCAAATTGTAGGGATTGCTTTTGATTTTGGCAATAGTATAGAAATAGAAAAAGCCTATCAAATTGTTAGAAGGGCTTTTCCATACAAAGATTTAAAAAAAGAAGAATTTATTAGAGTTGTTAAGTTTTTAGAAGAAATTGGAATTATTTTTATTAGAGATGGAAGAATTATTAATAGAAGGAAAGCCTATGACTACTATTTTTCCCAACTATCTACAATACCAGATGTAAAAGAATATAAAGTTATTAATATAGTTGATGGAACAACAATTGGCTCCTTAGATGAAGATTTTGTTGCAGTATATGGAGAAGAAGGATCTGTTTTCATTTTAAAAGGAGATGCTTACAAAATTGTTTCAA
The DNA here is from genome assembly GCA_044343155.1 of Candidatus Aenigmatarchaeota archaeon. Lineage (GTDB taxonomy): Archaea > Aenigmatarchaeota > Aenigmatarchaeia > CG10238-14 > SpSt-28 > SpSt-28. The sequence continues at coordinate 16,147 of JAVZSS010000007.1, read as the reverse complement.
TTGAAGAAGATAAAGTTTATGTTGAAGAATGTAAAGAAAAAGATGCTGCTATTCCAAGTTGGGTTGGAGAATTAGTCCCTGTTTCTTTTGAAGTTGCTAGTGAAGTTGGAAAACTGAGAAAGATGATTGCGGAAAATAGAATTACAGAAAGTGAGCTAAAAGAAAAATATAAACTCGATGAAAATTGCTTAACTGCTTTAAAATCCTTTTATAATCAAAATAAAGATTTTGTTCCATCTGATAAAGAAATTATAATAGAATATTTTGATAACAAAATTGTTATTCACTCTTCTTTTGGAAATAGAGTAAATGAAACTTTATCAACTATTATAATTAACAAAATTAATAAACCTGTGAAAAATAAAAATGATGCCTATAGAATAATACTTGCTTTTCAAGAAAAAGTTGATAGAATATTAGCTGAAAGAATTAAAGAAATTGTGGAAAAAATAAATTTAAATGAAATAGAAAATGAAATAGGTTTGTTTTTAAGTAATAGTGATCTTTTTTTGTCTAGATTTTTAAATGTAGCTAAAAGATTTGGTGTTATTGAAAAAAATGCAAATATTAGTTTTTTTATGGTTAGAAAATTGTGTGAAAGTTTTAGGAATACTCCTTTGTATGATGAAACTTTGAAAGAAATAATGGTTGAAAAACTTGATATTTTATCGTTAAAAAAGATTTTGGGAGAAATAAAAAATGGAGAAATAAAAATTAGTTTATCTGAAGGTCCTTCTAAGCTTTCTCAACTAGCATTAAGAAAAGTTTTTGTAGATTATTTTGAAGAAATAAAAGAAGATTTAATAGAGAAATTCAAAGAAAGAATTTTAGAAAAAAAGATTAAGCTTATTTGTTTAAACTGTGGAAATTGGAAAGAAACTTATTATCTAAAAAATCTACCAGAAAATATAAGTTGTAAAAACTGTGGAGCTAAGCTATTAGCTGTGGTTAAAGAAAAAGATAAAAAAGCAGAAAAGATTGTTAAAAAATATTCATTAAAAGGTAAACTTTCGAGTCTAGAAAAAGAAGAATTTGGTAAGCTAATTGAAAGAGCAAGCCTATTTCTTTCTTTTGGAAAAAGATTTGCTATTTGCATAGCCGTTAAAGGAATTGGTTTGGAAAATGCAAAAAGGATTTTGGGAAAATTTTATAGAAATGAAGATGAATTCTTTGAAGAAGTTTTTAATGCATATAAAAACTTTTTGAAGACAAGAAAGTTTTGGAGGATTTAATTTTTAAATATAGATTAAATTAAAGATGATAATGGAGTTAAAAGTAAGCAGACCTAGTAAAGATGAATATTATTTAGAAATAGCTAAGGCTGTTAGTAAAAGGTCAACTTGTTTAAGAAGGAAATATGGTAGTGTTGTAGTAGTTAATGATTGTATTGTTTCTACAGGTTACAATGGAACTGCTAGAGGTGTAATAAATTGTCTTGAAGTTGGATGCATTAAAGATATTTTAAATTTACCGCATGGAACAGGATATGATTATTGTCCCGCTGTTCATGCAGAAGAAAATGCAATTGTAAATGCAGCAAGAAATGGAAATAAAGTAGCTGGCGGGACTCTTTACATTTATGGAGAAGATGCTAAAACTGGAGAAGTTGTAGAGGCTTTACCTTGTAATAGATGTAAAAGAATATTAATAAATGCTGGCATAGAAAAGGTTGTTATTAAAACTAAGGATGGATATAGAATAATTGAAACTAAAGAATGGGTAAAAGAAGATTCAGAAAATTATGTAAAAATGATAGAAAAGGTTAAGGGTTAAAGTTTATAAACTTAAATTTCATAGTTAAATAATGGATTGTCGGATTAACCTTAAAATTTTCTAAGAATTTATCTACTTTAAATTTTAAGGTGATTCTATGATTGATTTCAAACAACTAGAGGATAAAATCAGAAAATTTTGGGAAGGGAAAAAAATAATTGAAAAATTGACTGATTGGGAAAGAAATAAAAATAAGCCAAAATTTTATCTTTTAGATGGTCCTCCATATGTTAATGCTGAGCCTCATGTTGGACATGTTAAAACTAGAGTTTTCAAAGATATTTGGAATAAGTATATGCTTATGAATGGCTATTTTGTTTGGTTCCAACCTGGTTTTGATTGTCATGGTTTACCAATTGAAAATATGGTTGAAAAGCAACTTGGATTAAAATCTAAAAAAGATATAGAAAAATTTGGAGTTGATAATTTCATAGAAGAATGTAGGAAAAAAGCTAAAGGAAATGAAAAAATTTGGATGGACCTTTATTTAAAAATTGGTGATTGGAGAGGCTATTTTGAGCCATATATGACATTAGAAAACTATTATATAGAATCCGGTTGGTGGACAATTAAAGAAATGTGGAAAAAAGGAATGCTTTATCAAGGTGAAAAACCAACATATTGGTGCCCCCATTGTGAAACCTCTTTATCTGGATATGAAGTTACAGATAGCTATGCTGATGTTAAAGATCCTTATATTTATGTCAAATTTCCAATTAAAGGAAAAGAAAAAGAATATTTGGTTATATTTACAACAACACCATGGACTTTAGTTAGTAATGTAGCAATTGTTGTTAAGGGCGATGAATATTATGTTAAAGTTGATTATAATGGAGAAAAACTAATAATTGCAGAAAAAAGACTAAATGCATTGGAAGAATTGCTTAAAGTAAAGTTTGAAGTAAAAGAAAGATTTTTAGGAAAAGAGTTGGAAGGCTTGGAATATGAACCAGTTTTAAAAGTTAAAGCACAAGAAAAATTGAATGGAAATAGTAAAGCTAGAAAAGTTTATCTTTCGATTCCTGTTCTTAAGTCAAAATCTTACAAGCATGGAATTTTAGAAAAAGCGGAAAAAATGAAAGAAGAATTTTTTGATTTTGTTAGTATGGAAGAAGGTTCTGGTTTGGTTCATTGTGCTCCTGGTCATGGTCCAGAAGATTATTATTTAGGGCAACATTACGATTTGCCTGCTATATCTCCAATAGATAATGAAGGAAAATTTACAGAAGATGCCGATCAATTTTCAGGAATTTTTGTTAAAGATGCAGATAAATTAATAATTGAAGAATTGGAGAAAAATGGTTATCTTCTTTATAAAGGATTTATAGTGCATTCTTATCCCCTATGCTGGAGATGTAAATCACCCTTAATATTTAGATTAACTAAACAGTGGTTTTTGAGTGTTGATGAAATTAAAGAAAAAATGATTGAAGAAAATGAAAAAGTTAGATGGCTTCCTCCTTTTGGAAAAGAAAGATTTAGAAATTGGCTTAAAGATGCTGTAGATTGGTGTATTTCGAGACAAAGATATTGGGGAATTCCTTTACCAATTTGGGTTTGTGAAAAATGTGGAAATATATCTGTAATAGGTAGTTATAAAGAATTGAAAGAAAGGTCAAAAGAAAAATTACCTGAAGAAATAGATTTACATAAAAATGAAGTTGATAAAATAATTCTAATTTGTGATAAGTGCAATGGAGAAATGAAAAGAGTACCAGATATATTGGATGTTTGGTTTGATAGTGGAATTGCTCCGTGGGCATCTTTAGGTTATCCATATAGAAATCAAGAGATTTTCAAAAGATTGTGGAAAGTTGATTTGGTTGATGAAAGTCAAGATCAAATTAGAGGATGGTTTTACAGCTTAATGTTTACTAGTGTTGCTGTATTTGGAGAAGCACCTTATAGAAGTGTAGCAATGAATGGCTGGGTTTTAGATGAAAAAGGAGAAAAGATGAGCAAAAGTCTAGGAAATGTTATTTGGGCCTTTGATGCTTTAGAAAAATTAGGTGCTGATGTTCTTAGATTATATTTCTGCTGGGAAAATTCTCCTTGGGAACAACAAAACTTTAGTTTTAATAGTGCTGAAATAGTAAAAAGAAATTTATTGGTTCTTTGGAATACTTTACAGTTCTTTGAAACTTATGCTAAAGATTTTGAATTTACCTTAGAAAATCTAAAAGTTGAAGATAGATGGATATTGTCAAGATTAAACTCCACTATAAGGCAGGTTAGAAATTATATAGAAAATTTTGAATTCGAAAAAGCTGGAAGAGCAATAATAAATTTTGCAGTTGAAGACTTGAGTAGAACTTATATCAAAATTATTAGAGATAGGGCATCTACATATTCTGAAGAAAGAAACATTCCCTTAAGTGTTATTAAAGTTTGTTTAATAGAAATAGCAAAAATGTTAGCTCCAATATCTCCATTTATAAGCGAAGAAATTTATCAAAGGTTAGAAGGAAAATATGAAAAAAGTGTGTTTGAAGAAGTTTATCCAAAAGAAGATGAAAAATTAATAGATGAAGAATTAGAGAAAAAATTTGAAATAGCTAAAGAATTTGTTGAGGCTATTCTATCATTAAGGCAAGAAAATAGAATAAAGACAAGATGGCCTCTTAGAAAAGCTTTAATTCCAATTGATGTTGGTGATGCTAAAGAGGTTATAAAAGTTTTGGCTAACGTTAAAGAAATTAATGTTGGAGAAGAATTGTCTTTTAGATCAAAAGAAACTAAATTTGGTAAAGTATTTTTGGATGTTAATTTATATGATGATTTGAAAGAAGAAGCTATAATTAGAGAAGTTATTAGAGCTATTCAAGAGGAAAGGAAAAAAAGAAAGATGAATGTCTGGGAAAAAATTAATTTGAAAATTAATGGAGATGAAAATATTTTAAATATTGTGGAAAAAAATGCTGAATATATTTCAAAAGAAGTTGGAGCTGAAAGTTTAATAATAGGAGAAGGTGGAAAAATAGAAATTGATGCATTAGATAGTAAAATTTACTTCGAATTTTGATTTACAGTTTACAACCAGTCAAATTTGCTATAGCTTCTGCAGTAAATACTCCGTAATATGCTTGATTTTGATAAACTAATGCTGGTAAAGAAGTCAAACCTATATTAATACATTGTTGAATTGCATCTCCATCACAACTTACATAAATTTTTCCAGAATATCTCCCAAGAATATTTAATTGTAATTGAGTAGCTGTATTGATTTCAGAAACATTTGTATTCATGGCCCCAAATATTCTTACATTTTTATCGAACAAACAATCAACAAATTTTTTCATTTTTTCCATTCTTTCTATTGATTCTTTTACAAATATTACATTTTCTGATAAATATTTCCCATCTTTAGTAACATACGTTTCCAAATAGTTTGTTCCTCCAAACATGCTGATTTTTAAAAGCAACTTATATAGATTACCTTCTTCTTTTATACTAACAACTTCAACTGTAGACCCAGGATTAGCAATTTCATACAACTTTCTTACTTTTTCCACTACTTCTTTTTCTTTAAAAAAAGAAGAAACAAATTGATATACAATAGCTAATGAAAAACCTAGAAGCAAACCTATAAAAAACCAAACAAAAATTCTTTTCAAACCTTCCATCTTTTTATTTCTATTTTCTGTTTATAAAGCTAACTTAATAAGATAGTAGTAGATTCTTAGAAGCAATTATTTAAAAAAAGGAAAAGGAGAAAGTAGAGGTTCTACTGTTTTTACTAGATTCAAATATCTATTTTTATGCTTTCACGCTGACTGCAGTCTTCATACCATTCGTGTATATGGTTTATTTCTCTATCTCCTAGATCTACACACGCTAGAACTGGCTTATCCCCATCTAACAGTATTGGAATGTCTGCATGTAGCACCCAAGCATGTTGGGGAATACCGTATTCTCTTAAAACTCCTCTCGGAATGATACCATTGGAGAGTAGCTCTATCATAGGCCTGTAATAATTCACTCTGAGGTCTAGAAGGCCTACAGCTGCTTCACAAGCTAGATATTTTCCTGCTAATTTCGCTGTTTCTTCTACTATGTTTTGTATAACTCTGTATACCATACTATCTTTGTCTCTTATTCTTATATTTGCAATCTCCTCAACATTGTAACCTAGATTTTCCCATCCAGGCAAGTATCTTGATAAATTGTCAGGTACTCTTTCAATTAAAGCTTCTCTTACTCTACTTATTGTGCCTTCTTCTGCTTTTTTTCTAACTGTTGCTATCCCTACATAATACAACTCATCTATATACCGAGCCCATCTTCTTTCAACTGCCCTCTCTTGTATATCCTTCCACATTCTTTTTTCAGCCTCATCCAGAGATTCTCCTTCTGCTCTCCAAGGTTCAAGATATTGTTGAAATGTTTCAAGTTTTTCATTAATGAATGGTACCATTTTATCAGCTTCTTCGAAGCTCCTCTCAAGCCAGAAGCTAATACCTTTTAATTCTTGGATTGCCTTTTCTACATTTTTTCCCCAATTCATGGTCCTCCCCTATTTAATTTTTAATTTTCAGATATTTAAATTTTACTACTTAAGGGTGAATAAACAATTACAAATTTTTTAGATCTAAAATTTCAAAACAATAGTGTTTGAGGATTGCTAAAAATATTCTATAAGTTTTTCTGTTTAAGACTTTATAAGAAATTAAGAAAAAAATATATATGCTCGGGTGGCCGAGGGGCTAGGCAACCGGCTGCAGACTGGTGTATTGATTAATGAAAGGCAAACACCGGTCTACGAGGGTTCAAATCCCTCCCCGAGCTATACCTAATTATCCAAAGCCCATATGTGAAGCATATAAGAAAGTGGTCATAAGAAAATATGAATTTATATCAAAAAACGAAAAAAAATGCAAGATGGAAAGATTTTAGAGTTTGTTATATAGCTCAGAGTAAAAAAATTATTTAAAATGCTTCTCCCATATCAGTCTGATTTTAACAATTTCTTAATAAAAATGCCTTTTATTGTTATTCATTTTTTCAATCCTACATTAGTCTGATTTTAACTGGAACACACAACATAACAATTTTTGCAAATGATACCTTTCAATCCTACATTAGTCTGATTTTAACACAAGTACTTGCTAAGATACGGCCAAGTAGGGCCAAACTTTCAATCCTACATTAGTCTGATTTTAACTTTAATTTAGGAAGTAGTATTCATACAAATATACAGAACTTTCAATCCTACATTAGTCTGATTTTAACAATATTTGATTTTATGTATTCATTTGCATCAGAAAGCTTTCAATCCTACATTAGTCTGATTTTAACCCGCCTTAAAATTCATTTTATCTAAATAAAATTTGTATTTTTAAATAAAAATATATCGTGGATGTCTAAAAATATAGTTATTTATAAAGATCCACAACTTTAAATAACAACAGATGGCTCAACCTTTTTTATACCAATATGTATTTTTTTCAATACCCTCTCTGTAGGAAATTGATAAATGATAATAGAATCTTCATTTGGGTTAATTATTTCACTCAATCCCATTTCAACTCTTTTTAGTTCGCTCTCAGATAACTCTCCTTCGAAAACAGAGTTTTGAATCCAATTTAAGTATTGTTTTAAAAATTGGCATACTTTATTAACTCTTTCAACTGAAACATCATAGACTATAATTACATACATCTTACCACCAAATAACAAATGGTTCATATTTTTTAACTTCAAGTAGGTGTTTTATCAGTTTATAACATTCTAATCTAATTAATTTTCTAAAAGATACACTTCTTCCTAAATCTCTATGTTTTATGGTTGTTTTTAGTTTTTCATCATAATTTTGTAAAAATAATCTTTTACCTTTATCATTTAAAAGAACATAATTGAGCTCTTTCACAAAACAACTTTCATCTATAATTTTTTTATTTATTAACTTAAAAATAACCCTATCAGATAACAAAGGTCTAAATATTTCGCTTAAATCTAATGCCAAAGAAAATCTTCTTTCAAATGGCTCATGTAAATAACTTATTGTTGGATTTAATTGAGTATTATAAATTTCTGTTAACACAGTTGAATAAACTAAAGAATTACCAAAGCTTATCAAACAATTTATCATGTTCTCTGGCGGTCTTCTACTTCTTTTTTCAAAATGAAATTCTTCAGGAAAAATTTTGTTAAAACTTTGATAATAAGTGTCCCAAATGTTTCCTTCTATTGCCATAATCGATGGAATATCATCTTGTTTCTCTATTTCCCCTATAAAAAATCTAATTTTTTCTATTTCTTCTTGTAATTCCCCTTTTGTTCTTTCATAGTATTGTAAATTTTTTATAACATTTTCTCCACAACCTTTAACAAACTTTTTTGCTAGTTCTAACCTTTTTTCTTTATTTAGATAATGTTCAACTTGTTTTACCAATAAGTATCCAGATACTAAAGTTTGTCTAGGATATAGACTACCTTCATAGAAACCATATTTATTAAAAAAGTGTATCGGTACACCATATTTAGAAAGATAAGAAACTACAGCAGATGAAAAAGTTATTCTACCATAAGCATATATTGCATAAATTTTATTAATTGGTAAAATTTTCTTTTCTATTTCACCTTTTTCATTCTTTTTAATAAAATAAACTGTATTTTGCTTTCTTTTTAAAATTCCATTGCTAGTGATATAATAGTTAACTTTACCCATAAGTTATTTTCATTCAAAAATTATTTATTAATCCAACATAACTCAAAATAACTACATTTTCTACAATATTTTTTCTTTTCTGGTTTTGGAGGTTTTGGTAAAGAAACTATTCTTTTAATTTCTTGAAAAATTTTTTCTAATTCAATTTCTTTTTCAGGAGTTAGCTTAACTTCAACAATTTTTCTTTTAGATGGATAATTAATTATTCCCTCTACATTTTCAATACCTTTTTCATGCTTAAGATAGTAAAGATAGTAGAGTAGTTGAGTTATATGAGCTCTTTCTAGTTTACTAGATTTTTTTACTTCATGTACAATTAGTTTATCATCCTTTATAATGAAATCTATAGCTATTTTTTGATCTATAATTAAATCCTTTTTAATTTCTTTAAAAGAGGTTTCTTGCAACAGCTGACCCAATAAAACTAAATCAGAAAACTGTTCCATTGTTGTAAAATGAGAAAATAACCAAAGTTTTGTAGGACAAACTATATAATAATTAATTTGAGTTCCAGTAAAAACTACTTCTTTTGTAATTAATTCGTTCATACTATAGATTTGAATTTTAAATTAACAATTTAATTAATTATACTCTCTGAAGTTGTTGTTATAAGATTTTAATCGATATTTTCAAAACTTTCTGCTTGTTTTATTTCTTCATTGTCTATATCAACGTTTTTTATTTTATCTAGTCCGCATTCTTCCAATTCTTCTATATTGATAATTCCTTCTCTAAGTACAAAAAATCCTTTAAGACTTTTGTCTTCCAAAATTTGATATCTTAGCTGATAATTTTCAACAAAAAAGAAAATAGGTAAATTAAATGAATACATATATAGTATTTTTAGAAGCATCCACTTGTTTATTATTTTTTTTGTTTCACTGTCGCTTAATTTTTCTTTTACCATTTCTATAATTTTTTCCCAGGATAAGTTCCAGTTCTTCTTTTCTTTTATCACTTCATAAAAAGCTTTTTCAATTTCATCATTTGATTTCTTAAGCAATTCAGGAACTACAACCTGAATACCTGCGACTCTTCTAAATATTCTTTGTGCTTCACTTCTTTTTTCTGCAGAAAAATATTTTAGCCACTCTAGATTTTTCTTTATTTCATTTTCATAAATTTCCTTGAGTGTATAGTTATCAATTTTTTCGTTAAATACATTATCAATTAACTCTCTTTCTTTTTCATAGTTTAAAATTTCATTCTTGCTCATTTTCTTCAAAACATCTATTGTTTTTTCTATAACCCGTTTATCATAAATTGTAGAAGTACCTCTATCTATACCAGTAAAAATTTTAATATTTGCTTCCTTATCTTTGTAATTTCCCTCTTTTTCTCTATTTCTATAAATACGACCCCATCTTTGAATTTGGCTATCAATTGGTGATATCTCAGTAATTAAAATATCAAAATCTACGTCAATAGAGGCTTCTACAATTTGAGTCGCTACTAGAATTAATCTTTCATTCCTTTCGAGTTTTTGTTTTATTTCTTCAATTCTTCTACTCTTTTCCTTTTCAATTAATCTAGAATGAAGAAGATATACATTTTGGAATTTCTTTTTTATTTCCTTATATAATCTTATTGCTTTTCCCACATTGTTTACAATAATCATAATTTTTTTAGAATCATTTTTCATTATAGTATCAACAATTTTGTTAAAAGAGTCTATGTTAATTTTTAACTCGTAATTTCTATCCTTCTTTTCATACTCAAATATAGAAATATCAATTAATTCTATTTTGTGCCTATTTATGCTATAATTTTTAACTTCATTTTCTTCTATTTTTTTACTAACAATTAGATCTTTTACATCAATTGTTTTAAACTGCTTCAAAAATTCTTTAAAATAGGGTGGATAAGTTGCTGTAATAATCAAAATACTTCCTCCAACACTTTTTATTATTTCTAATGTTTTTATAATAATTGCTGCCATTTCTGGATTATATGCCTGAATTTCATCCACTACTATTGCAGATAATGGGTAAACCGAAAGAAGTTTATCAAAGCCGTAATATTTAAGAGAAGAAAGAAAAACTTGATCTGGAGTTGTAAGCAAAATCGGAAGAGAAAACAATTCTGAAGAGCTTAACATCTCTTCTATTGAGATTTCGTCTCCTTCTCTACACTCCTTTAGATACTCTATGTAAGATGTAGAATGAAGCACTCCCAGATTATCTTCTTCGAAATACCTTTTACCTTTGCCAAACCTCCAATATAAATCATTTAAAGCTACTCTCAGCGGTAAAGTATAGATTAATTTTTTACCTCTATTTTTTGCCCATAGAAGAGCAAACTCAGTTTTTCCAGAACCAGTAGGTGAGACAAGAATAAGGTCTTCAGCATCAAGATTTTTTAATATTTTTTCCTGCCAAATTTCTTTTACGTTTTCTCCAATTGATTTCTTTATTTTTTCTAATAAATTACTATAAATACTGTCTATACTCTTTTCTTGCTCAACATCAACATTACTACTTGCAGCATAATCACATCTTCTCAAGCAACCCAAAAAAACAAAAAAATTGTAAAAATCTTTCTCTTGTTCGCTTTTGCTATGAACATCAAATAACTTTAATAGAGTAGATGTTCCGTATCTATTTTCTATAAAGTTCTTAATTTCTTCAATTTTTTCAAAATTAATATTTTTTTCCAATCTTTTTACTACATTCTTTACAGTTTTATCATCTATATTCTCTATTTCCTTTAAAAAGCATTCTAATATTTTTATAATTTTATCTTTGTTTTTGATTAAAAAATTCAAATATCTATACAAATCAGGATAATCATCTAAAACGTATCTAAAATTTATATTGTCTCTATTAGTGTAAAACTCATTATAGTGATGAAAAAGAATAGCCGTTCTAATTTTTTTGTCCCATTCTTCATTGCCTAAAAAAATTAAAGAATAAATTAAAGAAATTACTTCATGATCTTTTATATCAATATTCCTAAAGCCATTAAAAAATTTATATAATAAGTCTAGTTCATCATTCTTATACTGTTTATTTTTATTGTCATACTCTTTTTCTTTCTTTTCGAAAAGACTAAATTGAAATCTCCACCCAATTTTTCCTAAATCGTGTAAAAAACAAGCAATCATTAAATTTTCAAAAAAATCCTCATCAAACTTGTAGCTAATTTTAGAATTATTCTTATTAATAAAATCTTTTAATCGCTTTGCTTGTATTATAGTTCCTTTTATATGATCCTTGAGTAGATAATTTCCATATATTTTAGATTTTGCCCGAAGAATGTTAGATATGTCAACCATTATAACCATCCGTAGCTTTCAAAAATTATAACTTCTTTGCCTTTATCCTCGTAAACCTCAGCATAAATAATAGTATCTTCTTCGATTAAAATACTATAATCATAACCAGTATATATAACTGTTTTGAATTCGACTTTTCGCTCAGTATTTTTAGTTATTTCTGCTTTATGCTTAACTAATTTTCCTTCATTCTCAAAAATAACTTTTATTGGTATAGAATATACTGGATATTTTTTGTTTATTAAAGGAATTTCTCTTAAAAGATAAGTTGGATATGTAAGCTTTACATCATCTTTGATTTCTATTCTTTTTTTAGGTTCTATTTCTCTTACATTTTTTATAAATACAACATCTTCGCTTCTTCCAAGGTATAAAATTTTTCTCGGTTTTTCCAGACCTTCTTTTACTTTATTAAGAAGATTCTCATTGCCTTTTATAAAAATATAAAGATGTCCATTAAAGAGTTCTTGTTGATATACAGGAGATCTTTGAGATTCTATACCTTCATTATAAAGAGGGAGTCCCTGGTTATATAATATTATTTTTCCATTTTCTTTTTTTATTTCTATTTCGCCTTTTATTAATCTTTGATAATTCCAAAATATGCTTTCGAAACCGCCATGAATACTAACTTTTAACTTCCACCATTCTTCTCCATATTCTCTTCCATACCAGTCTTCAGTAGCATTTTGCAACATTCCTATTATTGTAGATTTAGGTGGCAGGGGATAAGTTTGTGCATAATAAAAAGTAAATGGATTTCTATACTGAGCAAAAGGTTGAAAAATCTCTATAAAAAGAGTTTTTTCCACCATCTGAATACCTTAGATTTACTTCCTTTCTCTTGGTATCCCCAAAACATCAAGTTGTATGAATGGCCTTTTATACACTAAAATCTTGGGGGAGTTAGATTTATCTTCTAGAAATTCTTTAATTTTTTCAATAATCTCTTCTTTTTTTTCTACTGTCACCATCGCATCCTTATCATCTTTCTCTATATCTATATTGGTCATATCAATTACAAATTTTGGTGCATCTTTTTCTATAATTTCGTGCTCCAACTCTTTAACCTTTCTTCCTTCACTATCTATTGTTTCTTTCTCTTTCGTTATAACTTTATAAAAATGAGATTTTGCTAACTCTATTTTATTTATGTACGTTTCATATTTTCCATCTCTATATAATCCACATATAACCAACCATGGCGATAAATCTTCTATACGTCCTTTTATCTCTCTCTTTAGATTGAGAATAGCCTCAATAAGTTGGATTATTCTTTCATTACGTTTATTACTTACATCTATATCACCGATCTCTTCATTTCCGTGTTCTTCTTTTGTATATTTTCCTATTCTCTCAACATCTATAACTACATTATAAACATAAAAATCCATTTTCTCCTCTATGTTTACTGGATTACTACCTGCACCAGGACCAGCTGCTCTTCTCATCATATCAAGGTTTGCAGTAAATTGAGAATCGTAGTTGTAAGGTGTTAAAGAAATAGCGTGAGAAATTTTTACTGGTGAAGTTCTTGTTATACTTATATTTTTACCCTTTGGCGCAATCATAAAACCAAATAAATCAAATTCTGGATAATTCTCAAAAATTTCTTTAAAATACTCTTTGCTACTCTTTTTTGCTTCTTCTGGTGTCTTTAATCTTGCAACTTCACCTTTTTCTGAGGTAAGTACTCCGTTTTCTCCACCGCTTGCTAAAGTCCAATTTGTGTTATGAAGTATACTATATCTTAATGCATACCTGCTAACTAAGATATATTGTTTACCATCCCATTTTGTAATTTTTTTCAATTCTTGATAATTTCCTGTTCCTTGGTCATAGTTTAAAGAACCACCATAAAAAACAATATCCAATACTATATACTTTCTTCCACCATTTTGTTTATTTTCATTACTCATTTTTTTCACTTTCAATACTCTTGTAAGTAGACATTATCCCTATTATAATTGAGTAAGCTAAATTTATAAATGCCTCTTCGGGCATTATATCATAGTCTTTATTAAGTATATCTATCAGTTTTTTAAAATCGTCGTTTGGTTTGTTAATAGCTCGAAAAAGCAAATAAAAGAATTTATTTTGATCCTTGTTTTTAGTGGCTTCTAACAATTTATATACTAAGTGTTGTTTATAATTATCCGACTCTTTTTCAAAAGCTTCTATGGTCGCTTTTTTTACTTCTTTTAGATTTATTTTTAAAGTTTCCTCTCCTATAACCTTCTGCCAATAGATTGTTTGCTCTTTTTTTTGTTCGTTCATTTTTTATCACGCAGCAAGCCCATAGTTAATATTAATCCGTACATTATAAAACTTTCATCATTATTGTTTATAATTTTATCAAATATCCAATTAATTAAATTGTTATTCCTACATAGCTCTTTCTTTTCGTTCATATTTTTTAATAAAATATTTAATAGCATATTTTTGTTTTTTGCTTTTAATGCATTAAACAATTCTCTAGCAATTCTCTTTCTTTCATTTTCTTCGTCAGAAATCCTAGCAAAAAGACTTGCAATGAATGATGTACTTTTTATATCTTCTTTTATTTGATCAATTAAGGATTTATAATTATCAAAATAACTATCGGAAAAGATATTACTACTTTTATCTTCTTTCTCTTTTTTGAACTTTAAAATATTTGCTTCTATTATGAGAGAATAAAGAGATGGAGACCATCTGAGAAATACTTTTTCTTTTTCATTTAAAACCAAATAAATATGATTCAAAATTATTGGGTGTAATGGCTTTCCTTTAATAAATTCTTCGATAAGCCACGAATATTGTATTTTTCCTCTTATTATTCTAAACTCAATGAACTTATTTAAATTCTCTCTTATGATCTCATTTAAAATTATTGAAGCTTGAAGTTTTGGTATACCAATATACTTTACATTAATAAGTTTTTGGTTCTCTATATTTTCGTACTCTATGAGGTACATGTTCTCAAGTGAAAAATCAGCTTTTTTTTCAACTAGCTCGTCAATAATAGAAGAAATCGTTAGTCTCAAAATTGTTTGTGACTTATCTTGTTTCATAGCAATCTCTTTTTTTATTTTCATTCTTCTATTTATTGAATAACAAAAAGGTAGAATATCTGTATAAAAGAAAATATTTCTAGTAGTTCCTCTTTCATAGTAGTTTTCGAATGCATGCTCGAAAGACAGTAAAGAAATGTATATAGGGATTTGAAGTTTTAATGCATTACTAATCTCATTTACTGAGAGTGGTTTTGTATATCCAATATTTGAAAACTCATCCTCAGAAAATAAAAAAGGATTAATAGTAGAATCTGGATAAATTTCATAAGTTAGACCTCTTTCCTTAAATTTAGCTAAATTTTTGTAGTCTCCCTTACATAGATAGTATAAATATTTGAACGCCAAAAACCAGTTATTTCTAACCTTTGAAGAATTAAATATGTAAAAATTCCTAGCAATAGGAGGAAGATTAAGTTTAAAATCAGAAAATATCTCATTTAAGTCTTGATACTTATTACCATTTTCTAGAATATCTTCTATGTTAGTTTTTGAAAGGCATTTTAAAATAACGTCTCGAAATCTTTCTTTTTCTTTTTCCAACATCTTTTTCTCTCTTTCAATATCCAAAACTTTTTCCTTTTTCTTTTCTTCTAAATTCATTAATTTTTCTTTTTTCTTTTCTAGTTTCTTTAGAATTTTTCCTTTTTCTTTTCTATCCATTTCTTTAGAAATTTCTTCTTCCAACTCTCTTATCTCTTCAACAAGCTTTTTAATTTGCCAATCAATTTCACCTTCTTCAAAAATTTTTTTTCTTATTTCTTGAATATCTTTATAGTAGCTTCTAATTTTAAAATGATAAAACAAATATCCAAATATGAACCATTTATAATAAACTTCTTCTTGATTTTTCTCTAACAATTTTTCTAATTCTCCTAAACTCCACCCAAAAACTTCTTCCATTAAATTAACAAATCCCAAAATACCGGCGTCTATAAACCAATTCCCTGTAAATTCTAGCTTCATACTAATAATTTGTTTAGTATTTTCATTAATATTAGATTATATAAGGACTATATTTTAAATCTTTCTAAATTATTATTAACTGATTTTAATAAAGTATTTAAAAACTTTCTGGCCAATTTCTCAGAAAAGAAGATTGCTATCTTTTTCTCTTCTTTTATTTCATTGTTTAAAACATTTTCAAAATAGATAACATATGATTTCTCTCTCTTGTTAAAGAACAAAGAAAAACAAACATAATGTTTATGTTCTTTTGAAGAATTCCTACAGGTGATAGTGTAAGCTGTTATAAATTTCATCCTAACACCTTATATTTATTAATTATTTCACTACATTTATAAATCCAAACCCAAAGCTATTTCTTTCTCCAAAACCGCAATCAACTCCAAACTCTAAAATCTTTTTTTGCTCTTTATC
>JAVZSS010000006.1:26750-27163 GCA_044343155.1 Candidatus Aenigmatarchaeota archaeon | reverse complement strand
ATTTTAAATTTACCATTTAGCTCTAGCCTATATGTAGGGTCTTTAGAATCAGAAGTTATGAAAAATAATTCAATTCTCTTTTATAATTTTTCTATTGGTGACTCAATAAACTTAGGTAAATCTGCCCTTTATAATATAGGATATACTGCTAATTTGAACGAATCCAATTATTATGCTTGGTTAAAAGTAAAAGAAAATTCGTGGATAATACTTTTTTCTTCAAAAAATTTAAATATTTTTGGCTTTTCTCTTGGATGTGGGGGATGGATAAATACTACCAATTGTGAGCTTATTTACTCTAACATTATTGACCTTTTGTTATCAATAAATAAAATAAAAGTATTTTCCCCCTCTAACAAAACCTATTTTTCTTTTTCTAACTATACGCAAATACCTTTAGATGTTGTTGCTAT
>JAVZSS010000006.1:0-26741 GCA_044343155.1 Candidatus Aenigmatarchaeota archaeon | reverse complement strand
ATAAAGAATACAGTTGG
Source organism: Candidatus Aenigmatarchaeota archaeon (assembly GCA_044343155.1). Classification (GTDB taxonomy): domain Archaea; phylum Aenigmatarchaeota; class Aenigmatarchaeia; order CG10238-14; family SpSt-28; genus SpSt-28. The sequence goes on along the minus strand of JAVZSS010000006.1, from coordinate 26,724 downwards.
TGGGGAGATGGGTATAGTAAAAAATTTATTTTATCTCTTGGCAATCATTCTATTGAAGAGTTCGGATACAATATATCACGAGATGAGTGGCACGAATTTAAATTGATAAAATTTGGAAAAAATTTGTACGCGTTTTTCGATAATAAGTTAATTCTAAAAGTTGAAGAAATTCCTTCTGAAGAAATACAAGGTGTGGGAATAAATTCTGCTTGGTGTAGCAATACTCAGTATGATTTTATTGAGTTTTTAACTACACAAAATATTTTAATTTCCCCCTCTAACAAAACCTATTTTTCTTTTTCTAACTATACGCAAATACCTTTAGATGTTGTTGCTATTTTTCCATTAAATAATTTCTCAATCGACATTTTCGTTAATGACGAGCTTTTACTTTCTCAAAACGCTAGTGAAGAATTGAGAATAAAAACTTCATTAAATCAAACTTTTGGAGATTATTGCATAAAAGTAGTTGTATATTTGAATGAAACTTTAAATGAAACTGTATGCTATTCAATTAGAAAAGCTGAAATTTACAACAAAACTTTGTTTGTTGTTGATAATGATTGGAAAAACATTATATCAATTTCTCCTTTTAAAGTGCCAGTTTTGGTATATGATGAAAAATATAAAGAAAGTATAGAGTGGTTTATAGAAAATTATAAACCAGAAAAAATACTTTTACTTGGAAATGTTGAAGTAGAAAATGGAACAAAAATTGATTATAAAGATTTGTTAGAGTTTTTTGAAAATAAGAAAGGTATTTATGCTGACACATTTGAAAAATACGTAATAGCATCGCAAATAGCATCTTTATTAAAAATTCCAATAGTTTTTTCTAAAGAAAATGCAATTTATGATTTTTCTCAAAATACAACAGAGGAAATAGAAGATTTTTATATTTCTTTAGCAAAGGAAAATAATTTAACTTTAAACTATTTGATATTAACAAATTCTCCCTATTCTGCAATAATTTCATCAATAAAAGATGGATTTATAATTTTTGTAAATACTACCAATTCTTCAGAAGCTAAAAATATTCTAAAAAATAAAATTCAAAAATTAAACTCTCATGGCTTTCTTTTTAATAATTCGAAAAATATTGTAAAGGGAAATTATCTTCTTTTATTTGGTGTGCCGTATTTTGAAGTTGATGATCCTGTTGAAAAGCAAAAATTTTTAGGTTTAATTAATGTTGCTGATGAACTAGATGGAGATAAAATTATTTCAGATGTAATATATGCTGACATAAATAACGATAATTATTTAGATTTAAGTTTTGGTAGATTACCTAGTGATGAATCTTTATCTTCTCTAATTTTTTCTAGAATATTTTTAGAAACAAATAAAAATGCTTTAATTGCTAGTGAATACTTACATCAAAATTTTGGTATAGTTTTAGTTTATGGTGGTGGTGGAATGTTAACTGGAAGAAATATAGCTAAAATTTTAGAAGAAAGAGGTTATAATGTAAATAGATTAGTTGAGCGCAGAACTAATCACATATCTTTTTTACAGAATTTAAACCCTACTCAAATAGCAAAATTTCTAATAACATATGAAGGTCTAAGAAAAGTTTTGGAAAAATATGCTTCTTCTTTTCTTTCAACTATAATATCAAATCTTTTTTTAACAGTTAAAGGCTTAGAATTTGTCTCTGAAGCTTTAATGAGTTATTTCGAATATGATTGGTCTTCTTTTTCACAAAATTACGAAGATGTTCTATCTTACTTAGCTGAAAAACAAACAAATAATGAAAGTTTAGATATAACAGATGTAATTAATATTCTTGAAATTCTTTGGCCTAAACCATGGCCAATTTTGAATTCATCTAATTTAAGAATTTGTTTGCAAAATAGCTCAATAATATTTTATGAAGGTTTAGGAAATGGTAGCTTATGGATTTTACCAAATAATATAGAACAAAATACAAATATTCTTGATTACGAATTTTGGAAGCAGCTAATTTCAAACTATCAGTATAATGGTAGCAACATTTTTGAACCAAATGATATTCCTTATTTAAATTCAAGAATAGTTTGGGATAATTCCGATTTTTCTGGTATTGGAAAAATGAAAGATGAATTTTTAAAAAAAGGAGCAGCAAGTTTTATTGGTCCTTCAGCACTGAGCTATCACCCATTTACAGGAGAATTTTCTTCCAGATTTTTTAAAAATGGAGAAAATATAGGAAAGGCTTTTCTTTATGCCTATAATAGCTTCGCTTCAGACCTAATATTTTTTGATATTTTGAATTTTAATAAACCTGGAATAAAGCAAAAAACATTATTAGAGTTTTTAGTATATGGAGATCCCAGCTTGCCAAAAGAAGGAAGGTTAGAAGAAGAAAAATTAATAAAATATTTTGATTGTTCAGAAAGATGCTTCTTAAAAGTAGAAATGCAACCACAAATTGATTATAAAAATAATAGTATTGAAGTAAATTCTACAGAAAACATTATTGAAGAAAATGAACCAATAATACCCATAAAAAGATTTATTTACTATTTGCCAGAAAATTCTACGATTAGCGAAGAAAATATTCAAGTAAATTTTACTGAAGAAAAAATAGAAAATATTACAATTTATAGATTACAAACAATATCCCATTCAAATACAACATTAGAAACAAATCAAACAAGCACTATAAATAAAAGATACAAAATAAGAATAAATAATACCATTGATGGTAGAAAAGAAGTGGAAATAGTTGTGCCTCTTCTAATTTTCAATGAAACTGAAAATTCTGCAGTAATAGTAAAAAATATAACAATTTCTCTAGATTATGAAACAGCTTTAGATTTTTCTATTGAAACAAAAAATATTAAACTTGGGGAAAACGCTACAATAAAATTCAAAATATTTAGCAAAGTTAAAGATAGAGGAAAATTGTATTTTGAAATAACAAATTCCTCCCATATTTTAAATAATACTTACGAATTTGATTTAGAAGATAAGAGTATGGAAATTAACATTAACTTTAAACCTGAAACTAGTGGAAAGTATAAAGTTACAGCTGTTTTAGAAAAACTAGATCCACTAATAGTTGGTCCTAGAGAAGCATATTTTGAAGTTTACGAAGAAGAAAATAATCAAGAAAAATATTGTGAACCTAAGATTAGAATAAATGAAATAATGTATAATCCAAAAGGAAATGATAAAGGTAGAGAGTGGATAGAAATATACAATTATGGAAATTGCTCTGTTAATCTAACAAACTGGTATTTTTCAGACAAAAATGGAAATCATAAAATAATTTTAAAGTTGGGAAGTGAAATTTTAAATCCAAATGAATATGCAATTATATCTAACAACTTTTCAAAATTTTTAGAGGAATATCCAAACTTTAATAAAACTATATTTCAAGCGAGTTTTAATTTAAATAATGAAAACGATACAATAGCGATAAAAAATTCTTCTAAGATTGTAATTGATGAAGTGACATATTCCAAAAATATGGGTGGTTATGACAATGGTAAAAGTTTGGAATTGGATGAAGAAAGTTTGATATGGAGAGAAAGCTATGTTGATGGTGGTACTCCAGGCTTACCAAATAGAAATTTCAATACTCAACCATTATCTTTTTCTGAAAAAGAATTTACTTTTATTAAACCACCTGAATCTAAAAATTTAACTAATATAACTTATTCTAATGAAAATTTTGAAGAACTAGAAGAGAATTTAAATGAAACGGAAGAAATAGAAGAAGAAAAAGAAAAAATTACTATTACCAATAATAAAACTTCTAAAAAAGAAAAAGTAGATTCCAAAACAACAGGATATTTTGTGCTAAATGAAAAAATTTTATTACCAATTATTTTAACATTAACTTTTTCGACTTTGCTAGCTTACTTTTTGTTGAGTAAAGGAAAGTTCAAAAAGAAAAAGATAAACAAGATTATAAAAATTAAAGAAAAAACTAAAAGTAAATAGATTATTTTAGCACTAGTACCAAAAATTATTGGAATCGGTCCTATGAAAATTATACCTCCTCCTTCAAACTTTGTTCTTTGCTTACCAAAAAATAGAAAAGTCAAACCAATTATAAATAAAATTACAGATGTGAATATCAAAACTATTCCTATCTCTTCAACCATTTTACTACTTTTTTTCTTCATAATAAATTTTAAATATGAGGATAGAATATAAAGAACTGGAAGAAACTCTTTTTATAGAAAAAGAACTTGAACTTTATTCACATAAAACATTATCCTTATTGAAAAAATTATCAAATATTGCATTCCCTAATTATATATTTGGCAAATATGACAAAAGATGGATTAATTTTTATTTTCCATGCTACTTAGATGAAAAAATAATAATAATTCCTTTTGCGCTAATTCTTTACAAAAATAACTATTATCTTTATTTTTCCGGTATTAATCAAGAATGTCGATACTTTTATACCAATATAAAAATCGATAAAAACTCTAAAGAGAATAATTTAGTTGACTTAATCAATAGGATTATTGAAAATTCTATAATAATTTTTAAATCATTAAACAAAGAAAAACTTGAAAAAATGGTTCCAATTAGATTTAGAGAGGGAGAAATAAAAAGGAAATTTGTTTATAAACCTTATCTTAGCAAGGAGGAAGCTAAAATTATAGAAAATGCTTATCTAAAAAATTTAAAAACAACTAGCGGTAAAAGAGAAATTTCTTTAAAAGAATACCTAGATGTTGCTAGTATTGCTATAAGAAGTATTTACAATGATGACGATACACCAGAACAATTGTACAAAAAATATTCTGATTTTAGAAGAGGTGATATTCTAGAAATTGATAAAAACAATTCTTCTGCTTTCTTAGAATGGGACAAGAAAAATAGAGATACTGGTCTACATTCCTATGAGATAATAACTGGATATTTGAGAGAAGGAATAAAACTATTTCCACCATTTTATTCAAGTAATAACAGATATATTTTAAGTAGTAGTGAGGAATATTATCCGTTTTTAATTAGAATTGTAAAAACTTTTATAAATCTTAAAATTCCTTTCGAATTCGATTATAAAAAAGTGTTAAAATATTTAACTGGAGAGGATTATATAGAGGTTAATTCTGGAGATTATAATTCGATAGTAATTTGTGAAGAAGAAGACCCTTTAGCTAAAAAAGTTAAGTGGAAAGAATTAAAACTTCCTAAACCAAAATCTTTATCATAATTTTTCTTAAAATATCTTCAACTTTATTTTTGTTCTTAAAGAAAAACATATGAGATTTACAAAAACAATCACTACAACCAAAATTTTTAACACTATTATCACTAAACCTTTCTATCATAGATGCTAAAATACACTCTATTCTTCTTTCTGGAAAAATTTCTATATAAACTATTTTAACTTTTCTAGAAGAAAGAAAATAATCTATATGCCAATGTCTCTTCTTCTTTTTACTAATATGTCTTAAAATTCTACTAAATCCGTTTTCATAAAAAGCTGAACCAACATACAAATAGAATCCTTTATTAAAATGAATATTACCCAATTTTCCAACTCTAGTACTAAAATTTTTCACAACTTTAGCAACTATAATATAAGAAAATCTCATTTTAATTTATAACCCCAAAATTTTTCTTGCTTTTTTTGACATTCTTTCTGGAGTCCAAGGTGGATTCAATACTAATTCCACATCAACATTTTTTATACCACTATTTTTAACAGCATTCTTAACCATTTCAACTAAGTAATTAGCTAAAGGGCAAAAAGGAGAAGTCAAACCCATTTTAATCTTAACGCTATCTTTTTCAACTTTAATATCATAAATTAAACCAAGATCAACTATATTTATACCAATTTCAGGATCAACCACATTTTCTAAAACCTTTAGTAAATCTTTTTCTTTAATCATTTCAAAACCTCTTTTTCCATATTAACAAAATTCGCATATTCTTTTTCTAATTTTTCTCTATTTTCAACAATCCTTTTATGCTCTTTCTCTAAATCTTCAGGAATGGGCAAATTATTTCTTTTTAAGTAATCATAAATTGCTTCCTTAAGGGCGTCTGTAGCTAAAACTGAGCAATGAATTTTAATAGGAGGAACTTTTCCTAGTTTTTTAACCAAATCTTCTTTTTTAATTTTAAGAGCTTCCTCTAAAGTTTTTCCTTTAACTAAGGTTGTTAATAAGCTAGTGTTAGCAATAGCGACAACACAACCAAAAGTTTCAAATTTTATATCTTTTATAATCTTCTTACCATTTTTATCACTAACTTTAATATAAATCTTCATCACATCTCCACAAACCAAATTTCCAGCTTCTCCAATTCCATCAGCATTTTTAATTCTACCCACATTCTTCGGATTTTTAAAATGTTTCATTATTTCTTTAGAATATAATTCCATCAAAATCACTTTTTGAAAATAGAAATTTTTCTTAATTTATTTATAGCTTTTGGTAAAACTTCCAAAACGTAGTCAACCTCTTCTTTAGTAGTCCACCTTCCTAAACTTAATCTTAAGCTACCGTGAGCCTCATGATGTTTTAACCCAATTGCTAAGAGCACATGACTTGGCTCTAATGTAGAAGAAGAGCATGCAGATCCTGTAGATGCGGCTATACCATAAGAATCTAATAAAGAAATTAAAGCTTCTCCCTCAACTCCAGAAAACCAAAAGTTTGCATTGTTTGGCAATCTTTTTGTAGGATGACCGTTTAAATGAGAATCCTCTATATTTTCTAAAACCCCCTTTATTAGCCTATCTCTTAACTTAATTAATCTTGCAGCTTCTTTTTTCATTTCTTTTTTAGCTATTCTTGCAGCTTCAGCAAAACCAACAATAGCAGGAACATTTACTGTAGAAGATCTTAAGCCAAATTCATGTCCACCTCCATGTAATAGTGGCTCTATTCTTGTACCTTCTTTTATATATAAAGCTGCTGCGCCCTTTGGACCATACATCTTGTGAGAACTTACAGTCAAAAGATCTACATTAAACTTTTTAACATCAACATCAATTTTTCCAAAACTCTGAGCAGCATCTGAATGAAAATATATTCCATTTTCTTTGCAAATTTTCCCTATCTCTTCAATTGGTTCAATTGTACCAATCTCATTATTTGCATGCATGACAGATACTAAAATAGTTTCTTTTCTAATCAAACTTTTTAATTTTTCCAAATCAACGAAACCAAATTTATCAACAGGTAAATAATCAACTTTAAAACCAAACTTTTCCAACCATTTTGCAGATTCTAAAACACAATGATGCTCTATTGAAGAAACTATTATATGATTTCCTTTATCTTTGTTTGCAAAAGCTATTCCTTTTATAGCCATATTATTTGCTTCAGTTGCGCTGGAAGTAAAAATTATTTCATTTGAGTTGGCGTTCATCAAATCAGCAATAGCTTCTCTAGATTCTTCAAGAGCCTTTTTAGCTTCTATTCCAAAAGAATGCAAACTCATTGTATTTCCAAATTTCTTTTTTAGAAATGGCATCATAGCTTTTAATACCCTTGGATCTATTGGTGTTGTGGCTGCATAATCCATATAAACTTTCATAATTTACACCCTCCACACAACTTACAAACTTCTTTAGAAAATGGTATTTGAGCGTAATTTTTTTCAACCAGACTTTTACTAATATCTCTAGCTATTTCTTCAATGAGATTCCTATTCATAATTTCACTTATTTTTTTACTAAGTTTTCTAGATATATACTTGCTAGTTGCTGCTTGCGTTATCCCTAATAATTTTGCTATTTCTTCTTGTTTTTTATTATACTGTCTGTACAAAATTTCAGCCACTTTTGCTTTTATGGATGGTAAATAAACTTTTATATAAAAATCGCATGGAACTATCATATAAGTAATATAACTCAGTTATATTTAAAACTTTTAAATCTTAAAAACTATAAATTCAAAAATATAAATCTGAATAGGTGGTCAAAATTTTGTTTCCAATAAGATGTTTTACATGTGGAAAAGTAATTGGACATCTTTGGGAAGATTATAAAAAGAGAGTAGAAAATGGAGAGGATCCTGCTAAGGTTTTAGACGATTTGAATGTTAAAAGATATTGTTGTAGGAGAATGTTTCTTACCCATGTTGATATATTTGAAAAAATTGCTAAATTTAAGCCCTGATAATTATGTGGCCCGAAGATAGATTAACGAGATTTGAAGTGGCAAGAATCATTAGCGCTAGGGCTCTTCAAATTTCTTTAGGTGCTCCTATTTTAATTAAAACTGAAGAAACAGATCCAATAAAAATTGCGAAAGAAGAATTTAAAAAAAACGTTTTACCAATAACTATAAAAAGGCCACTACCAACTAAAGAATATCAAATTGTAAAAATTAAAGAAGCCATAAAAAATTGGTTAGAGGACTTTCCAAATGAAATTTAAAAATTATATTTTTTTCTAAGCCTCTTAATTACTTCTAAAATCTCAAATCCAGTTTTAATCCCAATTTTTGCTTCTTCGAATTTATTTTTCTTCAAATATTCTTTTATCTCTGCTTCTTTATATAAACCAATATCTGGTATTATGCTTTCCATTATTCTTCTAGGTTGATAGCTACCCCTAAATATTGAAATTACGTTTGGTAAGTTTTCTTTTAACCAAATCCATGCTATATCTATATTCTTCTTTTCGGATAGAGAAGATTGAATTAAAATTGGCAAATCTTGTTTTTTGGATTTTGAAGAAATTAGTGAAAAAGCTAGAGCAACTAAGCTTTTGTCTTCAGAATAAAATAGAGAGGATAACAATTTAATTCTATCTTCATCCTCCGCTCTTTCAATATTTTTCAAAACTTCTTCAAAACCTTCTCTACCTTTAACTTTTACTAAAGAAATTGAATAAGCTAATCTTAAATCTGGGGGTACGTCAAAATAGTTCTTGTAAGCATTAACTAATTCTTTTCTAAATTTAGAATCGATTTTAGAATATAACGTACATATAGTCCCAAGCAATATCAAATCTTCTCTTTTTTTATAACTTAGTCTCTTATAATGATAGTTGAGATATTCTTTAGTAAATTTCTTTACCTTTTTATTTTTATCCAAATAATCAACAAGAAAACTCAAATCGTTTACTATTTCTTTAATAACAAGAAAATCTTTATCTTTCTTGAATTTTTCTACCAATTTTAAGAATTCGTCAATAGAAATTAAATCTGCCAATAAAAATGAAAAGTAGTTTTCTATCAAAGAACATTTTTCAAATTCATTCAATTTACTTTTATTTTTTATTATAGCTTCTAACAACTTTTTGTCGTAAAAAACTCTATAATAACCAAAAGAATCTGAATTTAAGAAAATAAAATTTTTGAATTTTAAATTTAAAGAAGTTTTTTTCTTATCAAATAAAACAACCTCTCTTCTATTATCGAATTTTATGAATAGAGGAATAGGCCAAATTGTTTTAGAACTATTTTTCAAATAAGTAAATGTTTTTTGGGTTAAAACTATTTTTCCTTTTTTAAATTTAGCAAAAATTATAGGATGTCCTTTATTGAATATCCAACTTTTAAATAAGTTTTTATGATTTCTAACAATATTTAAAAAGTCTTCAGTATTTGCATTGGAAAATTTAAATTTATTCAAATACTCAATAATATAGCTTCTAAAATTTTCTTCTCCTAAATACCCAAAAAACATTCTTAAAATACTTGCACCTTTACCATAAGTTATAGAATCGAAAAGTTGATCTATTTCTTCTTTTTTTCTATATTTAAATTTTATAGGATGTGTATTCAATAAACTATCTTGAGAAAGAGAAGAATAATAATCTCCTTCAAAAAAATCTCTAAGTATCTTTTCTTTAGGAAATACTTTATCTATTACTAGATATGCTAAATATGTGGCAAAACTTTCGTTTAACCATAAATCTTTCCAGTCTTTTGGAGAAACCAAGTTTCCAAACCATTGGTGTACTAATTCGTGTGAAATTACCTCCATAACTCTTCTTTTTATTTTGTAAGAAGTAGATTTACTTAAAAGAACAAAAATTTCTCTAAAAGTTATTGCACCAAAATTCTCCATAGCTCCGGCAGCAAATTCTGGAATAGCTATTATATCAAGTTTACTTAAAGGATATTTGACTTTGAAATAATCTTGCATAAACTCAAAAAACTTTTTAGTGTAATTTAAAGATTGTTTAGCCTTATTAACATCTTTATCAAAAGGGACTATTGCTCTGAACTTTATAGAATTTTTTTCAACTAGCTTTTTGAATTCTCCTATTCCTATATAAACTAAATATGTTGACATTTCACAAGTTTCCTTAAAATTAAATATTCTATACTCACCCAAATCTTCAATACTTTCAACATCCTCATTTGAAATAACCTCATAAGGTTTTCTAACCTTAACAGATATCTTAAATTTTGCCTTAAAATTTGGATTATCTAAACAAGGGAAAACCTTTCTAGCACCAGTAGCTTCAAATTGGGTAGAAAAAATGTTTTTAGCTCTATAAAGTCCCTCTAAAGTTTTGCTAACTCTTCCAGAATATTCTATTTCAATAAATTTTATTTGATTATTAGAACTTATAACTAAACTATCATTTCTGTCTTCAAAATTGCACTCGCTACCATTAACCAAAACTTTTTTTACTTCTATATCTTCCTTATCTAACTTAATTCTTCTTTTACCATTTATTAAGTAAATTTTAACTCTTCCTTCAAAAGTTTCAGCCAAATCGTTAAAATCTATAAATATCTCATACTTTTCTACTTTCATAATACTATTAAAGAAAGAGGTGTATTAAAAATCTTACAAATAATTTATTTCATGATAATAGAATACAAGAACCTATGTCCAAACTGTGGAAATGATATATCTTCAATAAGATTGGAAAAAGGATTACCTTGTAATATATGTTTGCCTAGAGAAGACGAAAGAATTAAAGAAGGGAAATTGAAGAAATTAGAAGAAAGAAATAGTAAAGTTGATGAAATTGAAGAAATATTCCAAAAAATTTTTAATACCAAAATGTGGGCTATACAAAGATTTTGGGTAAGAAGATTTTTAGATGGCGATAGTTTTACTTTAATATCTCCAACTGGTAGTGGAAAAACTACTATTCAAATTATTTTAAGTTTATATGCTGTTTCTAAGTTAAAAAAGAGATGTCTTTTTTTATTACCAACAAGCATATTAGTACATCAGGTTGTAGAAAAATTAAATCAATTTAAAGAAAAATTAAACTTAAATCTAGAAATTGCATATTATCATAGCCTAATGACACAAAAAGAAAAAAAAGAGCAACTAGAAAATATGAATGGCGCAGATATAATAGTAACTACTCATTTGAGTGTAGTTAAAAAAGAAGAAATTTATAAACAAAATGTTGATATTGTTTTTGTAGATGATGTAGATAGTTTTTTAAGAAGAAGTAAGAGTTTAAAATATGTATTAAAAATGTTAGATTTGCCAAAAAAAGTTAAAGAACTTGTTGAAAACTTTTATGAAGGAAAAATAACAATAGATGAATTTTCTAAGAAGATTGAAAATATAAAAAACAGAATTAATGGTCAAATAATAGTTAGTGGTGCTACTCAAAAAGCTAGGTCTACTAAAGCAGTTAAAATACTTTCAACTCTCTTTGGTTTTTCAACTGGAGGTAGAGTTGAATTTGGGAGAAATGTAATAGATTGTTACTTAAAGCCTAAGAGATCCTTAGAAGAAGAAGTATTAAGTTTAGTATTAATGCTTGGAAAAGGTGGATTAATATTTATACCTAGCGACAAAGGCTCTGAATTTGCAGATAAAATTGAAAAATATTTAAATGAAAATGGTGTTAAAGCAAAATCTTTTCTAAAACCTAAGAGAGAATACTTTGAGCTTTTTGAAAGAGGTGAAATAGATGTTCTAATTGGAATGGTTACTCTAAGAAGTCCTTTGGTTAGAGGAATAGATTTACCCCATGTAATAAAATACGCTTTGTTTGTAGGTGTTCCAAAATTTTTAATTAAAATAAGATATGATGAATTTCACCCAACTAAATGGCTAATGTTGTTGAACAATATATCTTCTACTATTAAAGAAGAATACAAAAAAGAGTTTGAAATCTTATTTTCAAACCTAGGAAAAATTAGAACTATTACTAAAGAGCAATTGGAAGAAGTGAGAAATGCTCTACGTGAAGGAAAAAGTTTAGAAGGATTTTTAGAATTTGTAAGAAGCGTTGCTATTAGAGGTTTAGATTTTTTCAATAAAATATTAAAAGATAGAGATATTTTAGAAGCCATGAAAAAATCTGAAACAATAACATTTGGCTCCGAAGAAGGAGAGTATTATTTCTTAATTACAGATGAAATTGCTTACATTCAAGCGAGTGGAAGAACAAGTAGATTGTATGTTGGTGGATTAACAAAAGGATTAAGTATTGTTATAATAGATGAAGAAAAGGCCTTTAATAATTTAAAGAAAGAGTTGAAATATTTTGAAGATGTAGAATGGAAGAATTTAGAAGAAATTGATCTACAACAATTAATAAAAGAAATTGAGGAAGAAAGAAAAAAAGTTATTCTAGCAATGGAAGGTAAGTTGAGTTCCCAACAAACAATTTCTTTAAAAACTAAACTCTTTATAGTAGAAAGTCCAAATAAAGCTAGAACTATAGCCAAATACTTTGGTAGACCAGCTAGAAAAAATGTTTTAGGATTAAACGCTTATGAAGTTTTTATAAAAGAAGGTTTAGTAATAATAACAGCCAGTGGTGGCCATATTACAGATTTAGTAATAGATGAAGGTTTATTTGGAGTTAAAATAGAAAATGGGTTTATTCCAGTCTTTAAAGCAATAAAAAAATGTGTAATTTGCGGTAAAGAAATTGAGGAAGAAGAAAATGTTTGTGAAAATTGTAATAATAGTAGATTTATAGATGCTTATCCTAAAATAGAAGCTTTAAGAAGATTAGCTAGTCTTGTTGATGAAGTTGTAATTGGAACTGATCCTGATAGTGAAGGTGAAAAGATAGCTTATGACTTATGCCTTTTATTAAAGCCAATAAACAAAAATGTAAAAAGAGCTAGATTCCATGAAGTTACGAAAAAAGCTATAATAAGTGCTTTAGAAAATCTGGAAGATTTTGACATAAATTTGGTTAATGCCCAAATAGTTAGAAGAATTGAAGATAGATGGATTGGCTTTAGCATATCTCCTGTTCTTTGGAAAAAATTTAGAAGCACTAATTTATCAGCAGGTAGAGTTCAAACACCTGTTTTAGGTTGGATTGATGAAAGATCGAAAAAATTGAAAGAAAAGGAAGAATTCATAACTTTAACTTTAAGTAATGGTTTGGTGTTGAAATTTAGAGGGAAAATTGGAACTTACAAAAATTTAATAAATAGTGGAATAGTTGAGATTATTAAAGTTGAAAAAAGAGTTGAAGAGATAAATCCATTTCCCCCATTTACTACAGACACTTTAATATCTTCCTTAACTACTTATTTAAAAATAGATGCCAATCAAGCAATGAATATAGCCCAAAAACTATTTGAAAATGGTTTAATTACATATCATAGAACAAATAGTACAACTGTTAGCAATGTTGGTATAAGTATTGCCAAAGAATATATAACTTCAACATATGGTGAAGAATATGTTAAAGAAAGAAAGTGGGAAGCTGAAGGGGCACATGAATGTATAAGGCCAACAAGACCAATAAATGCAGAAAGGCTTAGACATATGGTATCCTTAGGTTTAATTAGGTTTCCTTCGCCATTAACTGAAAAAGATTATATAGCATATGATATAATTTTCAAAAGATTTATTGCAAGCCAAATGAAGCAAGCGAAAGTGGAAAAGGTTAGAATTGAAGTTAAAATTTTAGACGAAATAAAAAGTTTTGAGTATACAACAAAAATAATTGAAGAAGGATTTACAAAGGTCTCTAAAATTAGCACAACTGAAATTCCAGAAATTAAAGAAGGTAAGTATTCATTTAAAGAAATAAAAAAGAGATTAGTTAACGTTTACTATCCATATACTTACTCAGAAATAGTTTCTGAAATGAAGCAAAAAAGATTAGGCAGACCATCTACTTACGCAAAAATATTAGAAGTTCTTAAAAAGAGAAAATATGTTATTGAAATAAGAAAATCTAGATTGATAGTTAGTCCACTAGGTTCTCAAGTTTATTCTTTTTTAAAAGAAAACTATGAAAAATATTTGAACGAAGAAACAACAAGAATATTAGAAGAAAAAATGGATAACATAGAAAATGGAAAAATAAACGCAATAGATGTTATAAATGAATTTCATAAAGAGATTATTGAAATAATTAGAGATGCTATAAATAAAGGAATAAACTATCCAAATCTTAAAATTAAAATTTAAATCCAAATAACTAAATCACCAATTTTAATATTTCTTCTTCTTATTTCACCCTTTTTTAATTCGATTACAAATTTTGCGGGTTTCTTTGGTAAAATAAAAAGAGTAAACGGCATTATATCTTCTTTTAAATCAACAACTACATTTTTAGAATTAAGAAAAACTGCATCGAACTTAAAAAATACAAAAAAAGAATGTATTATAGAATTGATTCTGCTCTCTTTTTCCAAAACTATAACTAGAGGTTTATCAATTTTTCTTCTAAACATCAATCCTCTCAATCTTTTAAAATAATTGTTAGCAATTTCTACGTTTTTTAAACAATGTTTCCTCATTAATATTCTAAAAAAATTTATTAATGAAAATATATGTCTTTGGAAATCCTTTAGTAAAAAAAGATAGCCTAGCAGTTAAATTAAGCAAAAAACTAAAAAAAGTTTTTCCGCAAATAGATTTTGAAGAGTTTGATGTTGTTGAAGATTTAAAAGAAGAAAATTTAGTTATAATGGATGTAGCTGAAGGAATAGAAAAGGTTGAAATAATTGAAGACTTAGATTTACTAGAAAATAGAAAAATTTATAGTTTGCATGATTATGATTTAAGTTATGAATTAAAATTATTAAAAAAAATTGGAAAAATAAAAAATGTAAAAATAATTGCTATACCTTTTAATTTAAATGAGGAAGAAGCGTTAAAACAAGTTATAAATTATATCCATTTGATTTTTAAGAAATGAGAGGCACAACTAAAGCAAGGATCATAAGCTCTAATCAAAGATTCTATCATATGTTGTAGAGTATGCTTATCTTTATCCAAATTTTGTTCGACCAAATCTTTAATATCTAATTCCATTTGAATTTGATTTTGGGCTGTAGGTATAACAAAATTTCCAAATTTAACTTTTCCTTCTTCATCAAAGTAATACATGTGATATAAAGTGCCTCTAGGAGCTTCTACTACTCCAATTCCTTCACTTTCCTTTGGCTTAAATTCAATTGGCCTTTCTTCTTTAAATTCAAAATTTTCTAAAATCTTTATTGAAGAATCTAAACAATGCAATATTTCTATAGCTTGAGCCAAATTGTTATCAAATATATCATGAGAAGGAAATCTATTTAAGTATTTAGCTGTATCTTTTTTGGTATCTTCATCTAATTCGTTTTTATTCAAGTTTAATCTTGCTAAAGCTCCAACTCTATATGGTTTTCCAGTAAACTTAAAGGCTGTCGATTGTGAATATGGAATTACTATTCTATTAACAAAATCCCAAAAATTTTCTTCTTGTACAGTTATTCCTTCACTACTTCTTATTTCTCCTTCTAAAAAATTATAGTGTGGTGTGCATAAAGCTACATAAATAGTTTCTTTTTTAAAACTCAAATCAGAATTACCGAAAATTTCAATTAAATTCAAAACATATTCTCTAACATTTTTCAATTTTTGAATTAACTCTTTTACTTCTTCTTTTTTTGGTATTCTCAAAAATCCTCCAATAGTAGCAAAATTTGGATGTATAGCTCTACCTGCTATAACTTTACACAACAAATTGCCAGCCGCTTTAACTTCGAATGCCTGTTTTATTAATTCTGGGTTTTCTTCTCCTATTTCAAAAATGGAATCTTTTTTTAATATATCTGGTAAAGAAAGAAAATAAAGATGCATTGCATGATCTCTAATCATTAAACCAAACATAGAAAGTTTTCTCATAATTTTTGTTTGCTCACTAACCTCTATTCCAAAAGCTTTTTCTACAGCCTCGATACATGCAAGCAAATGAGCTATACTACAAGTTCCACAAATTCTAGCTATAAATGTAGGTATTTCATAATACATCTTTCCTCTTACACCTTGAGTGAAAAATCTTTTGTTTTCGCTAACTTTTAGCTTAACTTCTTCTACTTTTCCATCTCTAACTTTAATCTCTAAACCTGTATGACCTTCTGTTTTACTAATCTCATCTATATTAATATCAATGTTTCCGTGCATCTTTGTTAGCCTCCACAATCAAATTATCTATATAATTAATCAATTTATTTTCATCAATAGGACAACCAGGTATTTCGTAATCAACTTTAACAACTTCTTTTATTAAATAGCATCTATCTAAAAAATCAAATTTTTTTAATATTTCCTCTATTTCTTTATTTCTTTCTTCATCAAAATAATTTCTAATATTAGAAGGTATGCCAGAAATTGCACAACTCCCAAGCAAAACCAATTTTTTACACTTTTCTCTAATTTTTTTAATTTTTTCCAAATCTTTTTTAGTAGAAATTACTCCTTCAACAAATGCGATATCCATTTCTCTTATATCTTTTTCAGTCTTAACCAGTCTAAAATTAACAAATTCTATAAAATCTTTCCATTCGAAATATTTCTTATTCAAAATTTCTAAAAAATTTACACTACAACCTTCATCACAAGTTAAAGAAAAAACTCCAATTTTGATTTTCATAAACACTATTTACTTTTGAATATTAAAACTGTAAAGATATTCAATCATTTCCTTAGCTTTATTTTCGTCAATTATTCTTATAGCAATTCTCTTTCCATTTTTCCGTCTATGAACTGTAAAATATTCTCCTTTATCTTTTTCTTCTATTTCTGAAGGGGTAAAATATCCAAAATATACTTGCTCCTCGTAAACGTCTCCAAAAAGAGTATAAAAATGATAAATTTCTCCTTCTTTTCTTCCAACAAAAACTAAACAACCAGCCAAACTTTCCAATTCTTTAAAATCTAAAATTTGTTTGATTATAAAAAAATTGTGGGAACATTTGGAAACATCTTCAAAATAGTTAGAGATTGTACCTGGGGGTAAATATTTTTCTTCTTTGTATTTTGAAATAAGATTCTTTTCTAAGTTTGGAAAAAGAGCTCGAATTTTATTCCAATCTACTTCTATGCTATTTTCTTTTTTTCTTCCAATTGTAGATAGATAATTTCTAAAATGGTTTAAATCTTTGAATATTATTATATCGTCTTCAAGACAAGAAAGCAAATATCTAATATCATATTCATTTAAACCTACAATCATAGTAAATATATTATTATATCTATTATAAAGAGCAAGATAATCAATATTTCTAATAGTTCCATTCTCCTTTCACTTATAAGCCCCTCCACCATTTCTCCCAATTCCTTAGCTAAGTTTATTTTTGTTAAAACCGTATCAACTCTAAGCTTAATTTCAAAATAGTCTCGAACAGAATAATAAATTTCTGATAAGTAGGAAATTTCCCAAGTTATTTCTGGCTTTTCTATAAGCATTAAATCAGAAATTATTGCATTTCTTATTTTCGAAATATCAATAAGATAAGTTACTATTTTTCCCAAATTAAATGTAAAAACTTTCATTTTGTTAGTTAATCCGATAACTCTTTCCAACATTTCTTCAGTCTTTTCTTCTATATAACGTAAAGAAGAATCTTGGGCAACTACCAATGCAACTACTTTCTCGAAATCTTGATTAAAGTATTTTTTAAGGGTTATCCCTTCTTCCTCCGTTAACAAAATTTTTCTATTTTTAATTTCCTTACTACAATATTGTTTAATATCTTTGGGAGAATCAAAAACTTTTAGAATAAAAGAAGAAGTATAAACCTTTTCTCCGGGTTGAACAAAATAGTCTTTAAATTCCTTAAAAATTTCGTCTTTAAATTCTTGAGTTTCGTTCTCAAAAATTATACTTCCAAAAGCGAATATTAAGGCTTTACATTTATCTTTTTCAATAATCAATGGTTCCTCCCAACTTTTTTTCCAAACTTTTTCATATTTATCTAAATAATATTTTTTAATATCGATTTCATTAGCTACATAATACCCAGTAAAATTTACAATTTCTACCATACTCACTATCCTTTCTCATAAATATAAGTTAAAAATATTTCATCACTTCTTTTTCCTAACAAACAACAATAAGCTTCTTTACAAGCTAGACCCCCTTCTATTTGAGAAGGTAAAATTCCAATAATGTCCCTAACAAAATATATTTTGCCGTCTGAAATTGATATACCCAAATATTCCATAGGATTTCTCTTCAACTTATTTTCAAAATCCTTTAAGAAAGTTCCTTCTATTTGGGCCAACTTCTTAACATATTCGTTGTCAATTATCTTAACTTCATTACCCTCTAAAAATGCAACTTTCTTTCTTCTAAAGTAAGATAAAGAATAAGGAGAAAGTAAAGTTTCTCTTGGATCTTCAATCTCTATAATTCCATTATCAATTTTTTCTTTGAAATTTTCAACAATCTCATTTGGTATATTTTCAGAATTTATCTTCACATTATATAAAAGCTCTCTCATTCTTTTTTCATCAAATTCTTTTGTTTTAATACCACTACTCTTAGTTTGAAACCAATACAAAGCTTTTTTACCTTTTCTTGGAACATAAGGCCAATATTTTTCCAATAAAATAGAAATTAAAGAAGCACCTAGCCCATATTCTAAAAAAGATGTAACATAAGATTGGGGGGATGTAAGAAGTAAGATAGAAGTTAGGCTTTTATCTATAAAATTTTTTATTCTTTTATTTTCCGTTTTAAAAGTGATATACCTACCAACATTAAATAAAATTGGAAAGAGAGACCAAGAAATAAGAGAATAAATTGGATCTTGACTATACATTAAAACTCCCAATGCTGATATTCCATAAAACGGTATCATCGTATTTCTAACAATTTTCCATCTTCTTTCTTGAATTTTTTGATTAATTTCTTCAAATTCATCACTAATCAATTTATGTTTTTCAACTATTTCCCTTCTCTTTTTCCTAATTTTGTAGCTTTCTAAAGGATTTAATGTCCTTTTATTAATAATTTCTATTTCTTCTTCTTTCAAACCTTTTGTTTTATACAATTGAGAAACTATAAAAGGATAAGGTGGGAGTGTTCTTTCAACCTCACTTAAGGATTTACTATCTAAAGAAAAAAACAAAGGATCTATCTCATCACAATATATTCCAAACTCAATTCTTTCATCTTTTGGAAGAGACTGATAAGCTCTAAAAGCACTTAACCCTTCTATGGTTTTTCCAAATATTGGATGTTGAGAATTAAGAAAAGAATAAGCAAATTTTAAATCCTCAGGCAACAATAACCATTGCTCATAGAGTTGTTTAACTTCCATGTCACCACTATTTAATAAATAAAAATTTTAAATTTATAAATCCATTAATTCTAAAAAAGTTTTGGGCTAAACTAAGAGAGTAATTTTAGAGATAATGGACTTTATCTCAAATAAAGTTTAAGAGATAATAAGCATTTTTCCTTCATTTTTTATAAAAAATTGTATACTAAAAAATATATTTTGGTGAGAATAACTCTCTAGTATATAATTTTTTCCTCTAAAACATAGGCTTTTCCACCTAAATTTCTAATCCAAGAAGCCAAACCTATTAATTGTACCTCATCTTGATGCCTCCAAACGCCTTTAAAAACCATCTTAGCACCAATTTTCTTTAAAAATCGATTTACCTTGAGCTTTATAATAGGATCTTTAGCAGGTAATTGAAAAATTATAATATACATTGATACTATAGAATCAAAAATATATAAATATTTATATTCTAGAAAATATATTTTTGTGTAGATATTAACAAAATATGTATACCAAAAAATATATAAAATAAAGTAAATTTTATAAAAAATATTTGAGAAAATTACGTTTAGTGTGAATAACTCTATAAATAAAACAATATCTAAAAATGGTTAGTTAGGAGATTGTAGAGAAAATAAAAAAAAGAAAAAATGTGATAAATCCTAGAGATAAAAATAAAAAAATTAAACCACAACTAACGTAGATATTAGAGCAAAAAGAAAGAACCAGAAGCGCTAACAATTAATGTGAATGTGAGTGTAGGTAAAATAGACTAGGAGATAGAACAACAAGAAGCTATTAAATCTGCTACTATGAGATAGAGAGAATACAAATAGATAAAAAAATAAGTTGTAAGTGAAGAGATTTATATCGATATACTAATATTTTTATATGGGAGTATTCGATTGGATAAAAAAAATAATTAAAAAAACTGAAGAAAAAACTATCGCAAGCGATACGTATCGATACGAATCGATACCAAGCGATACGTATCGATACGAATCGTACGATACAACGATACGTATCGATGAATCGCTAAAAACACAAAAATCTATTGAAGATAAAAATTCAATAACCTTAGAAAAAGATTCACTTAAACTTGGTGTTGCCGCTGGCTATATCTCACGATATCTGATAGATATAGAGGATTCCTTAAAAAGACTTGAATCTATGATGACTTCTAAAGATTGGATTATGATAAACATTTTACCCAAACTAGATCAAACCATCTCAGCTATTCAGCAATTAAAAGAAATTATCTCTAAACATGAAGCAAATGAAGAAAAAAGATTCGAAATTATATATGACTCTATAAATAAATTAAGAAGTATTCAACCTACGCTTCCAGAAAAGAGTCAGAATATTATATCTGAAACCATCGAGAATCTTAAGAGAGCTTCATTAACCCCAAAGATGGAAGAAATACTTAGAATAGTAAAAGAGAAAGGGGAAATAAGCTATCTTGAGCTGTCAGAAAAAATGAATATTACCATAGACAGCTTAAGAGGTATTTTATCAAAAATGTGTAAAATTACTGATGAAATAGAAAGATTTGAAAAGGAAGGTAAGGGTTGGGTTCGATACAAAGCGATTCGTATCGATACGAATCGATACGACTCGGTGGGAGACGAAGTTTTATCTCAAAATGAAAACCCAAACTAGAGATAAATACTATAAAACATTAAAATTGTATAATAGCCTAAAGAACAAAACGGAATTAGTATACACAAATATTTCAACTCTCACACTTTCTTGAATGAATTTTAACACGATTCACAAATATACAAAAAATCTTAAGATTATTTTTCAAAAATAACTACCCCCAGCAAAGCCTCTGAAAATGTCCTACCTTCCTTTGGCTTATAAGTATATATGTCTACCTTTTCTAACATATCTTCCCTATATACAGCAATACAGGCCTTACCTTCTCTTTCAAAATGTTTAATACCATATTCAATAGCTTTATCTAAACGTCCAGCATAAATAACATCTCTTCTATCACATGGTGATAAATATTCATCCGTTCTATCTGTACCTTCTCTTACCACAACATCTAATCTAGATGGACTAAAAGCTCTAAAAACTTCACTCCCATTATAATCTCCCCACATGCACAAAGGTATTAAAACTTCTATTGGAATTGACCCAAACATCCACCGTTCTAAGTCTTCTTTTTTTACTCCTTTAATTCTTCTTATTTCTATCATAGAGAGATAGGACTATAAAGCTATTTATTTTTAATCCTAACTATAGCAATTAAAAAGATTATTAATTCTACTCTTCCAATACCCATTAAGATAACTAAAGTTGTTTTTTCAACAAAACCTAAATCATTAATACTATTTAGAGATAAACCAGTATTTGAAAATGCTGAAATGCATTCAAAAATAGAATCAATAAAGTCATGTCCGTATAAGGAGAAAATAAATGCAGAAGAAAAAATTAGAATAAAAGATAAAAGTATATTTAATAAATGTAAAAGAATCTCATTATCGCTCATTTCTCTTCCTTCAAATGTACATTTATCTTCATAGCCCAATTTTTTTCTGATGGCATAACCTATAGATTTAAACAATATCAAAATCCTATATATTTTTATGCCTCCACTAGTAGAAAAAGAAGACCCGCCTATAAACATAAGCATTGCTAAAAATAGTTTTAATGGTTGTTGCAACTTTGAAAAATCTATTAAACTAAATCCAGTTGTGGTGGATACACTCACAATGCTAAATAAAGAAGTAAAATAATCTGGTACATATAAAAATAAGAATATAGAAGAAAACAAAATCACTAATAAAAAGGTCAATAGTTCCACTGATATCAAATTTTTAAACTTTCTAAAGAACAAAGAGTGGTGAATATAAAAGCTTATCCCCCCGGTTATCATTATAAACATAAGTAAAAACAATACTCTATTTCCTAGCGAAGCTAGATTTTCTATGGGAGAAAACCCTCCTGTTGATATTCCAGAAAAAACAATAGAAAGATTTGTTACTATATCATTCACGCCCAGATAATACAATAAAGAAAAATATATAAGAGAGTAAAATGTATAAATCAATATTACTTCAATCATAGAATTCTTAATTTTAGACAGAGTTTTCTTAAACCCTATTGCTTCTAGTAAATTGTTTAAAACCTCTTCAGAATAAAAAAATGTTAATATTAAATAAACTATCCCTATACCACCTATCCATTGTGTTAGACTTCTATATAATACTATGGACTTTGGCAGTGCCTCAATGTTTTTTATTAAAGAAAAACCTGTGGTAGTAAAGCCAGAAACACTCTCAAAATAGCTATTTATTATATTTTCAAATGTAGATTCTGAGTTAAAAATTCCTAAATAGAGATATGGTATTGAGCCTATTAAAGCTAAAACAAAAAAAGTTAGAGTAAGTAAAACACAAGAGGATTTAAAATCTAACTCTTTTCTTTCTGATAAAGCATTCATTAAAAATCCGATAGACAAAAAAGTGAAGGAAGTTAATAAAAGGGAAATTAAAGGCTCCTTTTCTTGATAATAAAATGCAAATATTATTGGTAAAAATATTAAAATTCCTGAGGTTTGAAGAATAAAACCAAGATTTGAAATTATAGACCTTTTCATTTTATTTATGTTATATTAATAAAACAAAAGTTTATCATATGGAAGATTTTTGGCAAAAGATTATAGAAATATGCAGAGACCTTGGAATAAAAATAGAAAAAATAGAAGATAATACATTATATGCATCTTCTAAGTTAGGAAAAAAAATCTTAATAAAATTAGATAAAAACAAAACTTTATCGAAAAAAACTGATTCTGATTCAAAAATATTAATAATTTCTCCTTCAGTTTCTTTAAAAATAAATAAAGAAATAATTAAAAAAGCCTTAAACTTAGAAGAAAATATAGTTTTTTTAAATAGAAAGTCGTTAGAAAAAATCTATCCAATTGACTTGATTAAAATAATAAACTACATTAAGGAAAACCCTAATACTTATCTAAAAAAAATTTCTGAAGATCTTAATATTCATCCCGAAAAAGTAAGAAGAAATTTAATTAAACTTTCCGATTTTATAGAAGTTAAACTTTTTTCAGATAAAAACCTACCAAAATTACCCAAACTTATTTCTTTAAAAAAAGATATAAATCTAGAAGAAATTAAAGAAATATCTACAAAAAAAATAAAAATTGTTTCAAATAAAAAAAAGAAGAAAAGGATTAGATACATAAAAATTAGTAAGGAAGAGGCTTTACCAATTATATTAAAGTTTATAGAAGAAAATCCCGGAACACATTTAAGAGAAATATCTAGGAAATTAAAAATTAACCCAGCAATAGTATATTATTGCTTAAAAGAAGTTTCAGAATTTATAGAAGTTCTAACTCCAACTGATGTTTTTAGCTTTGAATTACCAAATGTTCCAATCCAAATAAAAATTAAAGATGGATATGATACAGAAGGTATAATGAGAGTCATAAAAATAAAAAAGATGTTAAGCAATCAAGAGTTTAAGTTTTGAAGACATCAACTTTGTATTCATTTGTATTATAAGTATATCTAAAGTTTGCTGTTAACGTTACTTGTGGAGAATAACTTACAAAATCCTTCGGTAGTGTAACTTCACAACTTACTTCATCACTCTTTTTACTATCCTTTAAAAATCCTACTCTTGTGCTTTTACATACCATATCTTCCGGAATTAATATTACTTCTCCCAAAACTCTTCCATTTTCTTTATTTAAAAGAGTAAAATTCAATATCAATTTGTTTGAAGTTTCATCATACCTATAACTACTTAAATTTACTTTTATTGGAGATTTAGACGTTAATTCTGAATTTAATTTAACCTTAGAACCATTTCCCTCTCTTCTAACTTCTAAAATTCCTAAATACTTTGAAGCATAATCATACTCTATTCTAAAATAGAAAGAATAAGATATATTTTCTCCTAAGATTGGAGGTGAAGAAGAAAAATCTAAATAAGTTTCATAATTTTTTGGAAAAGAAATTATAGTTCTTTCTATTGGAGTTGTTGGTTTCCATTTTACAGACAAACCTTCCATAAAAACTTTTACATTCTTACTATCTACATCTCCCTCATTTCTTATCAAAACTTTTACATTCAAAATTTCGTTTTCCCCCATCTTTTTACTATAACTTACATTTTTTATAATTACTCCATATTCTCCTTTAAAAGAAACTTTTTCTTCTCTTTTTTGAGTGCAACCTAGTGTAAAAAAATAAAATAATAGTAAAACTAAAACAAAAATAAAATCTCTTTTTATCATAAAATTTATCATTAACTAAAATTATAAATTTAATGCTAAATAAGCTAGTTGAATACTTTACCAATCCATTAGCAGAAGGATACACATTTGGTAAAACCCTTTCCTACTCCATTTTTTTCTTAATAATATCAGTTATAATTTTCAAGATAGCAAATAAAAATAGAGTTAAAATAAATTTAAAATTATTTTTTTCATTTCTTCCATATCTAACTTTAGCTTCTACTGTAAGAGTTTTAAGAGATTATTTAATTTTAGAAAGCATCATCTTTGTCACCCCTTGGATTCAAATTTTATTCCTACTTCCTTTCTTTCTATTTTTATTTTTATGTAAAAAGTTCAAACAAGAAACTTTAGAAAAAGTTTTTTTAATATTTAGCTTATTTTTATTGGGAATTGCGCTTTCCTATTTACCTATTAAAAACTGGAAAGCAATAATTTTTTCAACTTTAATTTTAATCTTTTCTTACTTTATAATAAACAAAACAAATTACTCTACCATAAACAAACTTCTTATTTTTTCTGTAATTTATGAATTTTCAATAACTATGGTAAATGTTTTCTATTTTAACTTCTATGAGCAACACTTCCTAACTAGATATATAATGGAGAATTTCCCCATTTTATATCCATTAATTAGGATTTTTATAGTTCTTCTTTTAATTAAAATCTTAGATAATTACATAAAAGAAACCCAAACAAATAACTTCTTTAAAATTCTTTTAACAACTATTTCTTTATCTATAGGTATAAGAAACTGTTTACAAGCAATAGCATGTTGTTAGCTTTACTTTAAAAATTTATCAACAAGCTTTATACCAATAGCAGAAATAGAAAAGCAAAATAGTGATAATGCGAAAAGAACTTCCAAATCCTTTAAAGGTAAACCAACCACCCTAAAATAAACATTTAATGGAGAATAAATCAATAAAATTTGAAGAACTATTACTCCAATTAAAGATAAAATTAATAGCTTATTCTCTAACCAATATTTTAACCCAATCATATTTTCACTATATCTAATTGCAGCAATTAGTATCATTTCAAAAAACACAAAAGAAGAAAACACAACAGTTCTTATTTCTTCTATAGAATAATTATGTATTAAAAATGGAATTAAAATCATAGATATTCCCATACTTATTCCCATAACAAAAATTTTAAAAATCATTCTTCTATCTATTATTCCTTCGCCTTTCTTTCTTGGTTTTCTTTTCATAATATTTGGCTCTGCCGGATCAAAAGAAAGCGCTATGGCTGGAGGTCCGTCTGTAACTAAATTAATCCACAAAATTTGTATTGGATATAGTAAAACATAGGGTAAAAATAACAAGCTAGATATTATAACAAAAACTTCAGCAATGTTACAGCTAAAAAGAAATAGAATAAACTTTTTCATATTATCATAAATTCTTCTTCCTTCTTTTATTGCATCTTTAATAGTTGCAAAATTATCATCTAATAAAACAATATCACTTGCTTCTTTTGCCACTTCTGTCCCTTTAATTCCCATAGAA
Source organism: Candidatus Aenigmatarchaeota archaeon (assembly GCA_044343155.1). GTDB lineage: Archaea > Aenigmatarchaeota > Aenigmatarchaeia > CG10238-14 > SpSt-28 > SpSt-28. Next base: position 548 of record JAVZSS010000006.1, on the reverse strand, counting down.
ATACCAACATCAGCTTTTTTAAGAGCTAAAGCATCATTTACACCATCTCCAGTCATTGCAACGACATAACCTTTCTTTTTCAAAATTTCTAATAATCTAAGTTTGTGAAATGGATTTGTTCTTGCAAAAATGTTTATCCCTCTATCTAATAAATTGGAAATTTCATCATCACTCATCCTATCTAAATCTTCACCTTTAACAAAACCTTCAGTTTTTATTCCAACTTCTTTTGCAACAGCCATAGCGGTAATCTCATTATCACCAGTAATCATTATTACTCTAATTCCGGCAGAATAACATTCTTTAACTGCATCTTTAACTTCTTTTCTCGGAGGATCTGAAAGCAAAACTAAACCAATAAATATTAAGTCCTTTTCTTCTAATTTTCCTTCTTTGTATGCTAAAGCTAAAATTCTATAAGCTTTGGATGCAAATTCTTCATTTTTTTTCAAGATCTTCTTTTTTAATTTATCGTTTAATTTAACAATACCATTCCCAACCAAAACTCTATTACATTTTGATAAAACAACTTCTGGAGCACCCTTAGA
>JAVZSS010000005.1:0-30395 GCA_044343155.1 Candidatus Aenigmatarchaeota archaeon | reverse complement strand
ACCATTAGATATTTCTATAGTGTCACCATCTATAACTTTTTCCACTCTATATTCTTCATAAAAGAATTTTCCTGTATAGGAAGGGAAATTGGCCACAAAAAATAGAAATAAAGTTATTATAAAAGCAAAAATTATTGGACTATTTTTATCAAATTTCATATTTTTTAGTTTTTTTCTTCTAAGTTAAATATTCCTCTTGAGAAAGATTCTTCATCTACTCTTCCAAATTTTTCAATTATTTCACTTATTTTTTCATCCTTATATTTTTCTACACACTCTTTACATAAAACAACAATCTTTTTACTTTCTTCTTCTCCAACTTTGAAAACCAAGCCAGTATTATTACAAATATCACACTTTCCATAGAATGTTGCTGAAATCTTATATCTCATAACAATTTTGATTTTAAAATATATAAGTGCTAACAAAAATTTTATTTCAAATTCTAAATTCTTCCCATTTAATTTTTTTCTTTTCAACGATTTCTTTAATTTTTCTCTCTTTTTCGGTTAAATTAGAATTACCTGTCTTAACTTCAACAAAAGTTATATTCTTTGGCTCCCCCATAGATAAACCATCAAAAACTATAAAATCTATTGGATCTCCAATCCATCTTACATCATGAGGATCATGCCCAAATTTTTTTACAATAGGTACAAGTTTTTCTATGGTTTTTCCTGACAAAACCCTTGCACTCCTTTCTATGGCTTCTTTTTTAATTTTTTCTTCCATTTCTTCTATGTATTTTTTAACTCTATTTTCAAATTTAAATTTCCATTCTAGGTTTTTGATTAATAAATATATAGTTGTAAAGAAAAGAAATGTTATCAAAAACCATTCAATCATAGAATATATTGATAGAAGCGTTAAAAATTTAAATAGAAACTTAGAATTAGGTTGATGGGTATGGCTGTTAAAAACATAGGAATAGATTTAAAGCCACCAGAAAAAGAGTGCAATGATGTAAAGTGTGCTTGGCATGGAAAAATTAAGGTTAGAGGTAAGCTTGTTGAAGGTATTGTAGTTTCTGTTAAACCACAAAAAACTGTAATTATTGAAATTGAATATGCGCATTATTTACCCAAATATGAAAGATATGAAAGAAGACATTCTAGATTATATGCTCATCTTCCCCCATGTATTAATGTTAAAGAGGGAGATAAGGTAATTATAGGGGAAACTCGAAAATTGAGTAAAACTAAGGCATTTGTTGTACTTCAGAAGGTGGAATAAATGAAAGGAATATCTTCTTCAGTAACAAAAGCTTTGAATGTTGGAAGTTATGTAGTTTGTGCAGATAATACTGGTGCTAAGGTTGTTCAAATAATTTCCGTAAGGTCTTATAAAGGAAAAAGAAGAAGAATTCCTAAGGCTGGTGTAGGAGATTTAGTTAAGGTTGTGGTTAAGAGTGGGGATGTTAAGGTTAGAAAACAGATATTCAATGCTGTAATAATTAGGCAGAAAAAAGAATATAGGAGAGCTAGTGGTATTAGAATATCTTTTGAGGATAATGCTGTAGTTATAGTAAATGAAGAAGGAGAACCAAAAGGAACCGAAATTAGAGGACCTGTGGCTAGAGAAGCTGTTGAAAGATTTTCTTCTATTGGAAAAATAGCATCAATGGTGGTTTAAGAATGAAAAGGCCAAAATCTAAAAAACCGAGAAAACAAAGAAAATTTTTGATTGAAGCCCCTTTGCATATAAGAAGAAAGATGATATCATCTCATTTATCTAAAGAATTAAGGGAAAAATATAAAAGGAGAAGTCTTCCTCTTAGGAAGGGGGATGAAGTTAAAATTATGAGGGGGGAATTTAAAGGAAAAATAGGAAAAGTTGTAAAAATAGATACTAAGAAATATAAAGTTTATGTTGATGTTGCTAAGAAAAAAAGAACAGTTGGAACAGAATATTTAGTTCCTATATCTCCTAGCAATTTAATGATTATAAATTTAAATTTAGAAGATAAATACAGACAAAAAATATTGGAGCGTGGTAAGAGTGGCACATCTTAAAAGATTAGTAGCACCAGTATATTGGCCTACCCATAGTAGAGGATATACTTGGACTTTTTCCCCATCTCCAGGACCACATAAAAAAGATGAGTGCATACCACTAGCCATTATAGTTAGAGATATTTTAAAACTAGCTGAAACAGGCAAAGAAGCAAAAAAAATTATTAAAGCAGGAGAAATTCTAGTTGACGGAAAAGTTAGAAAAGATCCGAGATACCCTGTTGGCCTCTTAGATGTTATATCCGTACCAAAAATAGATAAATATTATAGAATAATTCCATATAAGAAAGGTTTAAAACTTATAGAAATAGAAAGAGATGAAGCCAATAAAAAGATTGTTAAGATTTTGGATAAGAAAAGCGTTAAAGGTGGCAAAATCCAACTTAATCTTAATGATGGAAAAAATATTCTTGTTACTGATAACAAGTATAAAACTCATGATTCTTTATTAATTGAGCTGCCTTCTCTTAAAATTTTGGAGCATGTAAAATTGGAAGAAGGAGTACTTGTTTTAATTACTTCTGGACAAAATAGTGGTAAGATTGGTAGAGTTATGAAGATTTATGAAGGAAAATTTAATGTAAAACCAAAAATTGAATGTGAAATAGAAGATCGAAAAGTTGAAGTTTTGAGAGATTATGCAATTTGTATTGGCAAAGAAAGGCCTCTAATAAGGGTAGTTGAGTATGAATAGAATGAGGGAAATAAGAATAGAAAAAGTAGTCCTTAATGTTGGTTGTGGAGGGGATCTAGATAAAATAGAAAGAGCAAAAAAGATGTTAGAGATGCTAACTGGTAAAAAACCTGTTGTAACAAAATCAAAAAAAAGATCTACATTTGGTATTGCTAAAGGTAAACCTGTTGGGGTTAAAGTAACTTTAAGAAAGAAGGATGCGGAAGAATTTTTTAAAAAGGTGATTGAAGCTAAAAAATATACCATTTCTTCAAAACAGATTGATAACAATGGAAATTTTAGTATTGGTATTGCCGAATATTTTGAGTTACCCGGAATTAAATATAATCACGAAATAGGAACTTTGGGTTTAGATGTAACTGTAACTCTAGAAAGGCCTGGATATAGAGTTAAAAAGAGAAAAGTTAAAAAATCTAATATAGGTAAAAAACATAAGATTACAAAAGAAGAAACAATTGAATGGCTTAAGGAGAGGGGAGTAAATGTTTTATGATGAAAAATTGTTAGAGTTTGTGGAAAAGATAAATGGAATTGCTTTAAGAAAAGCCGAAGTTTCTAAGGATATTGAGGGTGTATATTCGAAAATACTAGAAAACTTACCAACTATTCAAGATTTTGAAGACATTAGTGCTTTAGAAATTTTAGGAGAGCTAGGTGGATAAGTTGAAACAAAGAAAATTTGGTAAAATTACTCACAGATGTAAAAGATGTAATTCTACAAGAGGGGTAATTAGAAAATATGGATTAAACTTGTGTAGGAAATGTTTTAGGGAAGTAGCCGAAGAAATAGGATTTAAAAAATACAGTTAAAATTATGATAGAGTTAATTTCATTAATCATATTATTTTTGGGACTAGTGTATGCTTCCTATTATGATTTAAAAACAACAGAAATTCCGGATCTTTTCGCTTATATCTTTTTAGCATTGGCGTTATTTCTTTTTTTCTTTTATGGTTATTTAAACAATTTCAATAATTTTCTAAACAATTTTTTTATTTCTTTAACTATTTCTTTAATTGGTTTTCTTATGTATTTTTTTGGTCAATGGGGTTTAGGTGATTCTTTTCTTTTAGCGGCTTCAAGTTTTTATCTATTTTTTAAAATTCCAAAATCTTTTTTAATTTATTCCCAATTAGATTTTTTTACTAATGTAATAATAGTTGGGGCTTTTTATATACCTATTTATATGCTTCCTAAGTTTCTGAGGGACAAAAAAGCTAAAAATTTCTTTATTTTAAGTGTTAAAAAAAATTTCGTTAAAAACATTTTTTTGATTATAATTACTTTAATTGTTTTTCTTTCTATTTCTTTCTTATTTTTTAATCAATTTTTAATAAAACCAGCTATTTTTATTTTAACATTTTCACTATTTTTAACACTTCTTTTGTTTTATTTAAAGTCTTGTGAAAAAATACTTATAAAAAAGATTTTAGTTAAGAATCTTAAACCTGGAGATGTTCTTCTTGAAAGCAAAAGATGGGATGGTATAGATAAAGAATGTATAGAAAGAATAAAAAGGAGTGGAAAAAAGTATGTATACATAAAAAATGGCGTTGCTTTTTCTCCAGTATTTCTTATTTCTTTAGTAATAACTCTACTCTATGGCAATCTATACTTCCATATTTTGAGAATATTTTTCTTTTTATTGTAAGTAAAGTAACTAATTAATGAAAGTTGAAGATATAAAGATAAGAAAGGTTTTTGCTACAAATTCAAAACAAACAATAGAGGTTGAAGTAATTACAAAAAAGGGTAAATTTTATTCTTCAGTACCTTTTGGAACAAGTAAAAGTAAATATGAAGTTGTGTATAAAGATGTAGATGAACTTTTTTCTGTTTTTTCCCACATAAAAAAATATTTTATTGATAATTTTAGAAATCAAGAAGAGGTTGATATTTTACTACATTCAATAGATACTACTTCAGATTTTAGAAAAATTGGTGGGAATTTAAGTTTAGGAATTTCTTTAGCTTTTCTGAAGGCTTTTGCTGCTGAGGAGGGAGTTGAAGTATATCAGTATTTGACTTCAAAACCAACAATACCTAAGCCTGTTTGTAATGTAGCTGGTGGATGGAAAGGCCAAAGTGATATTCAAGAATTTTTAGTTCTACCTTTACATCAAGAATCTTTTAGAGAGTCTATTGAAGAAATTTCTAATCTGTATTTAAAGCTTGGAGAATATTTAAGTAAAAAAGATAAGAGCTTTAAATTTGGAAAAAACATAGAGTCTGCTTGGATTACAAATTTAAAAACAGAAGAAATGCTTCAAATTCTTAGAGAAATAAAAACAGAAAATTTAGTATTAGGGTTAGATGTAGCAGCCAGTAATCTTTGGAATGGAGAAATGTATGTTTATAGAGATAAAGTTTTGTCTACAATGCAGCAATTAGAATATATTGATTCATTAATTAGAGAATTTAAGATATTCTATGTTGAAGATCCTTTCCATCAAGACGATTTTGTAAGTTTTTCTGTTTTAACCAAAAATGTAAGAGGTTTGGTTGTTGGCGATGATCTTTATGCAACAAATGTTAATAGATTGAAAATGGGATTGGATATAAAAGCCACGAATGCAGTTTTAGTTAAACCAAATCAAATAGGCACAGTAACAGACACAATAAAATTTGTAGAGGAGGCAAGAAAAAACAATCTTAAAGTTGTAATATCTCATAGAAGTGGTGAAACGGATGATACTATTTTATCTCATTTAGCTGTGGGATTGAATGCAGATTATTTTAAATTGGGTATTTCTGGAGAAAGAATAGTAAAAATAAATGAAATGATAAGAATAGAGGAAAAAATTTAGTATAAGTATCTACTTTTTTCCCATTCATCAGAAACTACTTTGAAAATTTGATGTAACTCTTTGAGTCTTTGTAAATCATCTCTACAATGTTCTATAATTTTATCTCTATTTTCTAACTTTCCTTCTAAATATTCTTGATACAACATTAAAATGTCCTTTCCTTTCAATTCTAGATTTTTTTCCAAACCAAAAAACAAGCTTATATTTTCTAAACTATTACTAGAAAGTCTTAATTTTTCTCTTGCAAATTTTAGAAGGTCTATTATCTTAAGCGAATTAAATATAGATACATCCAAACCAAATTTTAAACATCTTGTTAATAAAAATGGAATATCAAAATCAGAATTCCAAATATATATTTTATCGTTTTTAATTTCCTTCAAAAAGTCTAAAAAACTTTCTAATACATTTTTTTCCATTTTAGGAGAATCTACAAAAAAGAATTTTTCTTCCCCATTTACAATTAAACCAATTACTATAACTGATCCTATATCAGCATACAAATTTGTTGTTTCTATATCTAGGTAAACCGTCATACTTTATTATTGTTGTCAAGTAAAAAATATTTAATTGATTTCTTAAATTATTTTAAATATTCCTCCAAAGTGCGGTTTCTATCCTTGGAGTATCTCTTAAGCACTTTTTCTATCTCTCTATAAAATTCTTCCTCAAGCAAGTTTTTTCCACCAGTAGTTATTAGTATAGGTATAACTCCTAGTGAGGCAGCTTCTCTTATCAGATTTTTTTGTATTTCTCTATGTTTTTTCTTAATGTTTTCTATTTTTTCTAATATTTTATCCAAATATAAACAATCTATCCTATAACAGCTACCTCTAAACAAAATAAGGCAATATCCATCTTTTATTACTATTTCTATTTTTTCTTTCATTCTAGAATTTCATTAATGTATCTACTAATTTCTTTGTAGCTTTTCTAGTTTCTTCGTCTGCTGGTCTCAAAATTTCTTCCACTATTCTTTCTATAGCTTTTCTTTTTTCCGCCTCTCCTACTTCAACTATTACTCTAAATGGTTGCTCAACTTTTCCAAGAGTTTCTTTGATTTCTTTTAATTCTTTTGCTAGTTGGGCTATAGCAACCCATAGTTGAGCTATTCTTACATCGTCTGCTTGAGTATATGCATATCTATGATAACTAGCTCTTTCTAAAACTTCTTTCAAAACCTCTTTTATTTCAGGTTGCAGATTTTCTTTCCAATCTGCCATAAACTTTAATGTAAAGAAAAGCTTAAATACTTTTATTATTTCGTAGTAAAAAAATCTATGAAAATATATTTAGGCCCTGGTGGAAATTGTATTACTGCTAAAAATTCAACAACAGAAGGCTCTTTCGAAAGATTAGTAGAACTAGGATTAAATGCACAAGAAATAGAATTTGTTAGAAATATATATATTAAAGAAAAGGATGCGGAAAGAATAGGGAGAATAGCTAAGGATTATGGTATAAAACTTAGTATTCATGCGCCATATTTTATAAATTTGCTTTCCGAAGAAAGAAAAAAAGTTGAGGCTTCTATAAAAAGAATTGTAGATAGTTTAAAAATTGCTAATATTTTAGAAGCAGAGTTTGTTGTGGTTCATGCAGCATATTATGGGAAATTAACAAAAGAAGAAGCTTTAGAAAAAATGGAAGACATAACTAATAAAATTTTAGAACAGATGGAAAAACTAAAAATTAAAAAAGTTAAGCTGGCTTACGAAACAATGGCAAAAGAAAGCCAATTTGCTGGATTGGAGGAATTACTTGAGTTAAAAAAAAGAATTAAATCCAAAAATTTTACTATATGCATAGATTTTGCACATTTATTTGTTAGGGGAAATGGAAAAATAGATTATGGAAAGATTTTTGATATGGTTAAAGATTTTGGTTTTATTCATTCCCATTTTTCTAATGTTAAATATAATGTGAGCACGAAAAAATTTATTGATGTTCATATTCCTATTAATTCTCATCCTTCTTTTGAAGAATTAGCTAAGGAAATTATAAGAAGAAAAATTGATATAGCTATAATTTCAGAAAGTCCTAAACTCGAATTGGATAGCTTAAAGATGAAAAATACTTTTGAGAAACTAGGTTATAAATTCTAGATAGATATTCAGAAACCATGTGTGCTTCTTCTTCAATTTTTCTCCTACTCTTTTTATAAAGTTTTCCTAGATAGTCTTGTGCTACATGAATGTATTCATGAATTAAAGTTTTGATTTTTTCATAATATGGTAAAGTATAATCTATTCTTATTTCTTTTCTTAATGGATCATAAAGACCCAAGATTTTTCCAATAGGTTTGTAAACAACTTGTAATGAATTTCCTACTCTTCTTACAAAGACTTCATAAATTTCTGGGAGTCTTTGATATATTATAGGAACTCCATCTAAAATCGCTCTTGGAATTCCATAAAACTTTGAAACTAAAGTTTTAACAATTTCTAAGTCTATTCCCCTTATTCTTTCTTCATATAATTGATTCAAAAGGAACTTCATATAACTACTTAAAATAAAAGTTTATATAATTTGCTCTTCTCTCCATTTTCTTTCTATTTCTTCTTTTTTCTTTCCACAATTTGGACAAGTTTCACTTAGTACTATTACTTCTTCTTTAACTTTATGATAACTAGTTTTTCTTCCTCCCCTAACTGCACTTCTTTTTACAACATAAGTTGATGGTCTTCTCAATACTTCAATAGTTTCTTCTCCACAAAAAGGACATTCCCATATTTCTTTTTGTAAAAATGCCATTTTACTTCTTCTCCTCCTTTTTCTCTTTTTTTGGAATCAATTCCTCCAAACTTTTTTCTCCTTTTTTCACAATTTTACAATTTATTTGAACTATATCTTCAGATATGGTATTCCCCCTTACAGTTTTCTTTTTTCTTTGTCCCTTTTTTTCTGGATGAAAACAGGGTGGGCCAGAAAGAAGAACCTTTTTCTTTACCATTCCTTCAACATTTGGATGCATAGGAAAGCCGTCTTTATCTGTACCCCCAGTTATTTTTAGAGTGTATCCTGGTAAACCTAGTGGAGTTGCATCGAATTCTTCTCCTATTTTTTTTCCAATTAAAAAATAAGCTTTATTTTTTTCTACTTCTATTTGATATGCCTTCCTACTCTCAGGATCGCTTACTACAATTTTGAATCCTGCCATAAATTATACAATAATTTTTTAAGATTTAAAACATTTTACTAACATATTTTATGAACTTTAAAGTTAGTCCTTGGGAAGTAGAGGGGAAAATAGATTACGATAAGTTAGCAAATTTGTTTGGTGCGAGTATAATTAGTGACGATATTATAAATAGAATTAAAAAAATTACTAAAGATTTACATGTATTACTTAGAAGAAAGTATTTTTTTGCTCATAGAGATTTGGATAAAGTTTTGGATTCATATGAAAATAAAACTGGTTTTTTTCTTTATACTGGAAGAGGACCAAGTGGGCCTATGCATATAGGTCACTTAATACCTTTTCTTTTTACTAAATGGCTTCAAGAAAAGTTTGATGTTAATGTTTATATTGAAATAACAGATGATGAAAAATTTCTTGAACCCAAAAGGAAATTAAGCTTAGAGGATACAAGGAAATGGGCTTATGAAAATATTTTAGATATAATTGCTGTAGGTTTCGATGAAAATAAAACCTTCATCTTTCAAGATACAGAATATATAAAAAATGTTTATCCTCTAGTTCTTAAAATTGCAAAAAAAATTAATTTTTCACAAGTTAAAGCAGTTTTTGGGTTTAAAAATGAAACAAACATAGGATTGATATTCTTCCCTTCACTTCAAATAGTCCCAACCTTTTTTGAAAATAAACCATGTTTAATTCCTGCTGCTATAGATCAAGATCCGTTTTGGAGACTTCAAAGAGATGTTGCAGAAGCTTTGGGTAAATTTAAATCTTCTCAAATACATTCAAAGTTTTTGCCTCCTTTAACTGGAATTGAAGGAAAAATGTCATCTAGCAAACCAGAAACTGCAATTTATTTGACTGATGATGAAAAAACTGTGAGAGAAAAAATATATAAATATGCTTTTTCTGGAGGCCAGCCAACTATAGAATTACATAGAAAACTTGGTGGTAATCCAGATATAGATGTTAGTTTTCAGTGGTTAAAAATTATGTTTGAAGAAGATGACCAAAAATTGAAAAAAATAGAAGAAGATTACAGAAGTGGTAGATTGTTAACAGGAGAGTTAAAAGAAATATTAATCGAAAAATTGGTTAAATTCTTAGAAAAACACAATGAAAAAAAGGAGAAAGCTAAAGAGCTAATTGAAGTTTTTAAATACGAAGGAAAACTTGCTAGAGAAATGTGGAATAAAGTTTTTGAATAAGAGAGTGATAATAAAATATGGAAAAAGTAATAACAGTAAGGGAGGTAAAAAACCCAATAATTTCTGTTGTAATTCCTACTTTAAATGAAGAAAAATACATAGAAAATACAATTTTATCTCTAAAATGGCAAAACTTTAATTTTCCCTATGAAATAATTATTTCTGATAGTAATAGTAAAGATAAAACTGTTGAGATTGCAAAAAAATATGTAAACAAAATAGTTATAACTAAAGAAAAGGGTATAGCCAAAGGAAGAAATATTGGAGCTAAGTATGCGAAGGGAAAATATCTTGTATTTCTTGATGCCGATACCATACTTTTACCAAATGCTTTAAAAGAGTTATATAAAGAAATTAGGAAAAAGGATGTTTCTCTTGTATCCTTACCTGTATTGCCTAGTACTTTTGATGTTACATTTATTCTTTATTATATGTTTTATGACGTCTTTTCAAAAACAACACTAAAGCTTAAAAATCCTCAAGTAGCAGGAATGATAATGTGTTGTAAGAAAGATGATTTTTTTAAAGTTGGTGGATTTGAAGAAAATAATATAGTTGTTGAGGATTATGAGTTTTCTAAAAAAATGAAAAAAGTGGGAAAAGTTAGAATTGTAGATTCGAGTTTGGCTTTAACTTCTCCTAGGAGGCTAAGGAAATGGGGTAAATTTAGAGGAGCATTAAAATATTTGTTTTTATATCTAGCATATTTATTTGGAAGTACAAGAATAGCCAATGAATTAGGAAAAAGAATATATTTACCTATAAGATAAAAGTTTTAAATAAAGTTGTTGATATTAAATAAATGCACTATACTTTATTGGAAGAGGGGGAAAACTATTTAAAAAATGGATTACCAGAAAGAAGACTTGTTGAATTTTTAGAAAAAGTGGGAGGTAAAGCAACAATTTCTGAAATAGAAAAAGAAATAGATAATCTTAGCATAGCTTTGCTTTGGGCTAAGAGAAAAGGATGGATAGAAATAAAATTCAATGAAGTAATTCTTGTTAAAAAACCTGAAAATTATCCAGAAGAAATAGCTTTAGCAAAAATTAAAGATGGTAAGTTTGAAGAAGTAGATAAAGAAATTATAGATTTATTGTTGCAAAGAAAGTTGATAGAAAAGATTTCATATAAACATTTAGAAGAGTTTTACGGTAAAGAAATAACCTTGTTGACTCCAGAATTAATAAAAACTGGTTTTTGGAGAAATGTAAAATTGAAAAAATATGATATAAATGTTCCGGCGGCCAAAATTTTTGGAGGAAAACTACATCCTTATACTAGAATTATAAATGAAGTTAGGGAATTTTTAATAAGCTTAGGATTTAAAGAAGCTAAGGGGCCATTAGTAGAAATGGGATTTTGGAATTGTGATGCTTTATTCATGCCTAGTGACCATATTGCAAGAGAAATACATGATATATTTTTTGTAGAAGGTGAAGGAAAGGTAGAAAGGAAAGATGTTTGGGAGAATGTAAAAATGGTTCATAAAAGTTTTTGGGGATATTGGGATGAAGATTTGGCAAAAAAATTAATTTTAAGAAGTCAAAATACTGCAGTTTCGGTAAGAGAATTGGCCAAGTTGCAAAATTTACCAATAAAAATTTTTGTAATAGATAGAGTTTTTAGACCAGATACTATTGATGCTAAACATTTTATTGAATTTGAGCAATGTGAAGGAATAGTTGTGGATGAAAATTTAAACTTTAGGAATCTCTTGGGATATTTAAAAGAAATAGCAAAAATTTTTGGTAGTGAAGAAGTTAGATTTAAACCCTCTTATTTTCCATTTACAGAGCCTAGTGTAGAAATGTATGTTAAAATAAAAGATCTTGGTTGGGTTGAAGTCGGTGGTGCAGGAATATTTAGAGAAGAGGTTACTAGACCTTTAGGAGTAAATGTTCCAGTTTTAGCTTGGGGATTAGGATTAGGAAGATTGGCTATGTTAAAGTTAAAATTGAATGATATTAGATATTTGTATTCTGATAACTTAGCTTGGTTAAGAGAGGTCGATATATAGTGCCGACTCTAAAATTTGATAAAAAAGAATTATTAGCATTGGTGGGAAAAAAAATAAGCGATGAAGATTTATTGAAAATAATTCAATCTTTAAAACCTAATGTAGAAAAAATTACAGAAGATGAAATAGAAGTTGAGTTAACTTCTGATAGAATAGATTATTTTGCTGTTGAAGGTTTAGCAAGGGCAATTCGAAGCTATTTAGGACTTAAAAATCCTAAGCTAAAAATTTCTAAGCCTAAAATAACTGTTATAAAAGAAGACGTTCCAGTTAGGCCATATATTGGTTGTGCTATTGTTAAAAATTTGAAAATGAGTGAAGAATTAATAAAAAGCTTGATGAATTTACAAGAAATTATTCACGAAAGTTATGGAAGAAAAAGAAAAAAAGTTGCTATTGGTTTACATGATTTAGATAAAATAAAAGGAGAAATTAAATATGTTGGAGTTAAAAGAGAAGAAAAATTTGTTCCTCTTGGAGAAAACGAAGAAATGAGTTTGTTAGAGGTTTTGGCTAAGACAGATAAAGGTAAAAAATATGGTGATTTGATATATAATGCTAATAAGTGGCCTGCTTTTATTGACGATTTAGGAATATTTAGTTTTCCACCAATTTTAAATTCAGAAAGAACTAAAATAACATTAAACACTAAAAATATATTTATTGATGTTACAGGAACTGATAAAAATGCTGTTAAGAAAGTTCTAAATCTTCTTACTTTTGTTTTTATAGAAAGAGGGGCTGAAGTAGAAGCAGTGAAAATTAAGGGAGAAACTATAGAGATTACTCCAGATTTTGTTGAAAAAGCTTTAGAAATTTCTTTAGATAGAATAGAAAAAATACTTGGAGTTAAGTTTAAAGATGAAGAAGTAATTAAGCTTTTACAAAAAATGGATTATGAAGCTAAAATTAGTAAAGGAAAAATTATAGCAATTGTTAAACCCTACAGATTTGATATTATTTCTGAGTTTGATGTAATAGAAGATATAGCAATAGCATATGGATATGAAAATTTTGATCCATATTTGCCAAACGTTTTTACTAGAGGAGAAATCCATCCAATTGAAAAAATTTCCAATAAGGTTAGAGAAATTTTAATTGGTTATGGATTTCAAGAAATTATTAGGCCTGTATTGACAAATCCAAATTTACAATTTGAAAAAATGAATATTTCTCCAGAAGAAACAATCAAAATTGTTAATCCAGTTTCTGAATTATATACAGAATTAAGAAAATGGTTATTACCAGATTTAATGGATTTCTTATCAAAAAATACTAAAGAAGATTATCCACAAAAAGTTTTTGAAATTGGAGATGTTGTAATAAAGGATGAAAAATGTGAAACAAAAAGTAAGAATATTAGAAAAGTCTGTGGGGTTATTGCTGAAAATGGTAGTTTTTTTGCAGAAATAAAAACAATAGTTTTATCTATTTCTAAAATTTTAGGAAAAAATATAGAATTTGAAGAAATAGAACATCCATCCTTTATTTCTGGGAGAGTTGCAAAAATTGTAGAAAATGGAAAAGAAATAGGAATCTTAGGGGAAATACATCCAATTGTCCTCGAAAACTTTAAAGTTTATATGCCAGTTGCAGCTTTTGAAATTAGCTTAGAGTAGAGGGTTATCTCCAGAAAAATATTTTATTCCAAAAGGGTGGCTTAATTCTATAGTTTGTTCCTAGGATCGCATAAGCTAAATTCATTATTTCTATCGAAGCTCTACAGTTTGGATTTAAATATAACACTGGAATTTTTTCTTCTACAGATTTAACAACCCATTTGTCTTCTGGAATTTCTACTAAAACCTTATAACCTAAAAATCTTTCAACTTCTTCTTTTCTTATTTCATTTTTACTTCTCCCAACTCTATTTAAAACAACTCCAACAATGTTTTTATTAATATTTTCAGCTACTTTAATTAGTCTTAAGGCATCGGTTAATGCAGTTATTTCTGGATTAGTAATAACTAAAACATCATTAGCAATATTTAAAGAGGCTAAAGCTTCTCTTCCTAATCCTGCAGCAGAATCCAAAATTACGAAATCTGATTTTAATCTATATATGATTTTGTCTAAGTTTGATAACTCTATACCAGATAAACTTTCTATGCTTAAATTTCCTGGAATTATTCTTACTCCTCCAGGATGAATATAGATTCCCTTCTCTAATTTATCTAAATTTTTTAAAATATCATGAAGCCCTACTTCATTTAAATAATAGCCAAACTGAAATCCTAGGTTTGGTGTTGTTAGATTTAAGTCTACAGCAGTTACTTTGAATCCTAATTGTGATAGCGCAACAGATAAATTTGCTGCAATTGTTGTTTTTCCAACACCACCTTTACCAGAAATTATACTTATTAATCTCATTACTTCATTTTTACTCTAAATATTAAAGCTTTTTACTAAATATTAATTGGAGTAAAGATTACTCCAAGGAGATAAAAATGGTAGACTTTGTTCAAGTTTGGAATTGGTATTCTAGAGAACCTGTTAGAAAAGCTTTACTTCAATTTGCAAAAAATAGAGAAGTTGTTTCTGTTTTTTCAGATGGAAGTTATGGAAGAAGACCAGATATGATAAATTATGATGGCGATATATTACAGGCAGTAGCTGAAGGAACTGTGGCTTTTCATTGTTCAGTGGAAAGATGGGAAAATCCAATGAAATTGGATGTAGGGATGAAAAAAGAAGATTTGGACAATCTTAGAATAGGGTGGGATTTGATTATAGATTTAGATGTAAGGGATTTTGAAATTGCTAAGATATGTGCTAAAAATTTTATAGAAGCTCTTAAAGATCATAATTTAAAAAATATAAGTATTAAGTTTACTGGTGGAAAATCTTTTCATATTGGAATTCCTTTTGAGTCTTTTCCTTCTAAGGTAAATGAAATACCTACTAGTAAATTGTATCCAGATTTACAAGAAAAAATAATAGAATACTTAAAATTTTATATTAGAGATCAACTAAAAGAAGAGTTGCTTTCTAATTGGTCAATAAATGAAATATCTCAAAGATGTGGGAAATCTTTGGATGAAATTAACTTGAATGGTGAATTAGACCCTTTTAAAGTAGTTAATGTGGATATTTTTTCCTCTAGACATCTTTTTAGAATGCCCTATAGTCTTAACGAAAATACATTGCTTGTAAGTTTACCAATTAGAATTGACAGATTGAAAAGTTTTGAAAAGGAAGATGCAAACATAAAAAAAGCTAAAGTAGAAGAAGTTTTTTTAAAAGTTGTAGAAAAAGAAGATGCAACTATGCTCTTAATTGAAGCCTTGGATTGGTCTTCTAAAAATGTTATTAAAAATGAAGAGCCAATACACAAAACTGTTAAAGTTAAAAAAATAGAAAAAGGAGGTAAAATACCGGAAGAATTTTTCCCACCCTGTATTAAAAAGATTCTTGAAGGTTTATCAGATGGGAGAAAAAGAGCAATATTTATTCTCGTAACTTTTCTTAGGAATATGAATTGGAGTTTAGAGGAAATAGAAAAAACCATTATGGATTGGAATGAAAAAAACAAGCCACCATTAAGGCCAAATTATTTAAGAACGCAATTAAGATGGCATTTTAGACAAGATAGAAATTTACTTCCTCCAAATTGTGATAATAAAAGTTTTTATGAAGATATGGGATTAAAGAAAGAGTGTGAAGAATGCATTAAAATGAAAATAAAGAATCCAGTCAATTATCCGTTTAGAATTTTAAAAATTAGGAAAAAGAAGAAAAAAGCTAAAAGATAATTAAGATTATGGAAATTATTAGTTTTGATTATTTAAAGAAAATATTAAATGAAGAAAAAAATAGTTCTAACTTAGCCAAAATACCAGACAATTTTTATGAGCTTGTTAGGGATTATGTTAAAGCAAAAATAAAAATGATTAAAGATAAGAAGGATGAGCTTGAAGTTAGAAATATGAAAAGAATAGTGGAAAATATATTTAATCTAAGAGAAAGAAAAATTCTTAATCTTGCTGTTATACATGTAAGAATTGGCACTAAACCTATTAATCTAACAAAAGAGGAAGAAGAAATTTTTTACAAAATTTGTGAAATTTTGAAAAAAAGAAGAGATGTTATAAATAGTTTATCAAAAATAATTGAAGGTGAAAAAGAAGTAGAAAAGATGATTGTTTTTAAACAAGATTTTCCATCTTTTATTGGTTCTGATGGTTTAACTTATGGTCCGTTTAAAAAGGGGGATATAGCTAAATTACCTGATGAAGATATGAAAGACTTAATTGAAAGAGGAGTAGCAGAAGAATTTGAAGTACAAAAATAAACTTTTAAATATAATTAACTAAAGATTAAGAAATGAAGTTCCCTAAAACTATTAGAACGCATTGCCCTTATTGTAAAAAGCATACTATACATAAGGTTGAATTAGTTAAGAAAAAACCTAGAAGAACACTCTCTATAGGACAAAGGAGATTCTTAAGAAAGATGAAGGGTTATGGTAGTTTTCCTAAGGAAAATCCTAAGAATAGAGAAAAGAGTGTTAAAAGAGTTAACTTAAAATTAACCTGCCAAGAATGCAAAAAAGCACATTCTATACCTGGATGGAGGGCTAAAAAGTTCCAATTGGTTGAAGTAGAATAAAAATTTTTATTTTATATTTACATATAGGTTTTTTATGAAGAAAAATTTAATAGATTTTCCAAGAAGCAAATTTTGGCTAGTTAATTGTAAGAAATGTAAGCAAAATCAGATAATTTTTAATAAACCATCTACTGTAGTAAAATGTTTAAATTGTGGTGCTGTTTTAGCTGAGCCTACAGGTGGAAAAGCTAAATTAAAAGAAGCAAAATTAGTTAAAGAACTTTCTTAGATATGCCTTCCTTTTGATAAACCCCAGAATAAAGTTTTTTTGGCATTTCATCCAGTTTCAAAAATATCATTTGTGCAACTCTAGCATTTCTTTTCAACTTTATTCCATTTTCATTAAAAACTACTAGTAAGCAATTACTTTTTCCAGAGTATCCAGGATCCCATAGAGAAGAAAAAACTACAGCACCACTTCTTATTAAACTAGATCTAGCTCTCAGTAGACCAATTAAATCTTCAGGAATATTAACTATTTCGTTGAATGTTATTAGATATGCCCCTTTTTTTAGAAAATAATAATCTTGTTGTAAAGAGAGCTTAGCATATATTGGTAATTTTCTTTCTTTATTATCAAAATCTATTATTGCCTCGCTTTCTAGTGAAAAAACTTCGTCTAAAGTTAAATCAAAGCTAGCTGGCTGTAGTTGTGTTTCTAAATCTATAAAATTTTCAATTAATTTTTGTTTTTTAATTCTTTCCTCTATTTCTTTGTCAGATAGTATCATTAAATTTAATTTTTAGATTAGATAAAAAAAGCTATGGGTCCGTAGTCTAGCGGTTAGGACGCCGCCCTCACACGGCGGAGGGTTGGGTTCAACTCCCAACGGACCCAACTTTTAATTTTTGCTATAATAAAATAGTTATAAGTGGGGCTGTAGTCTAACCAGGTAGGACGGCCGGCTCCAGTAATGGAGCTCTGAACAATGAAGAGACCGGCTAATCTGGGTTCAAATCCCAGCAGCCCCAACGGGGAGGTAGTCTAACTTGGTTAGGACGCTGGCCTTGGGCGCCAGGAATCTGGGTTCAAATCCCAGCCTCCCCATCTTTCCATCCAAATTTTCCTTTAAGTGGTAAAAAGATAACTGGCATCAAAACCCTTTTCTCTATTTCATTTTCACTCTTTTTTATAACCTTTACAAGATATTGTTCTCCATAGGGGGAACCTATAATACAAAGTAGTATACCTCCATTTTTTAGTTGGTGTAATAATGGTGGTGGTATGTCAGGTGCAGATGCGCTAATTAAAATTTTATCAAAAGGTGCTTTACTTGGTAAACCAAGTGTTCCATCACCTAAAATTAACTCGACTTTATTCAAATAACCACTTCTTTTCAGATTTTCTAATCCAAAACTGTAAGTTTCTTTGTTTATTTCAATTCCATATACACAGTTTCTTTTTCTTATAATTTCATATGCATAAGCTAAAAGAATTCCACTTCCAGCACCAACTTCAAGAAATTTTTCCCCTCTGTTTAAATTAAGCTCTTCTAAGCAAATAGCGTGCATATGCGGAGCAGAAATTGTATTCCCACCAGGTATTGGTAATGGAGTATCATAGTAGGCTTGTTCTTTTAATTCAATTGGAACAAATTTTTCTCTATCAACTTTTCTAAACACTTTTTCAACTTTATCAGATCTTATAAAACCTTGTTCCTTTAAATATTTTATTAGCTCTTCTTTTTTCATGATTTAATTTTTTATTTCAAACTAATATCTTGTATGGATTTTTTGGAAAAAACTGTTAGAGATATAAAAAGCATGAAAATACAGGGAGCGGAAAATATAGCAAGAGCTGCAATAATTGCATGGGAAAAATCTAAAAATAAAAAATTGGCAACAAAAAAACTAATTTCAACTCGCCCAACAGAACCAATGTTAAGAAATGTGTTAAAATATTTAGAAAAATTTGGAAATGCAAGTGAAATTTTAGAAAAGTTAGATAAAGATAGAGAAAAAATTGAAAAATTTGGAAGTAATAAGATTAAAAATGGTTATAAAGTATATACTCATTGTCATTCTTCTACTGTAGTTTCTGTTTTGAGGAAAGCTAAAGATGAAGGTAAAAATTTTGAAGTTTTTGTTACAGAAACAAGACCTTTTTACCAAGGAAGAATAACAGCAAGGGAATTATCTAGTTATAAAATTCCAGTAACACTTTTTGTTGATTCTGCTGGAAGATATGCAATAAAAAGATCTAATTTAATGATGATAGGATGTGATGCAATTACTTCGGAAGGAATAATTATAAATAAGGTTGGAAGTGAAATGTTTGCTGAAATAGCAAATAAGTATGATGTTCCGGTTTATGTGGTTACTCATTCTTTAAAATTCGATCCGTTAACGTTTTTCGGATTTGACGTAAAAATTGAAAAAAGAGCAGAAAAAGAAGTTTGGGAAAATCCTCCCAAAGGAGTTAAGATTTGGAATTATGTATTTGATAAGATAAATCCAAATCTTATAACTGCAATAATATGTGAGCTTGGAGTTCTTAAGCCTGAAACTTTTATTCAGGAAGTAAAAAAAGAATATAGGTGGTTGTTTGAAATATGAAGATTTTTTAGATTTGAAATATGAACCTTATGAAAATGATTTAGTTGTTTTGTTTAGAGTAGAACCAAATAAGGGAATTACAATTAAAGAAGCCGCAGCTAGAGTTGCTAGTGAGTCTTCTTGTGGAACTTGGAGTGATTTAAAATTTTTTCCAAAAAGAGTGGAAAAACTTAAGGCTAGAGTTTTTGAAATTAAAGGCAATTTAGTTAAAATTGCATATCCATTAGAGCTTTTTGAGCCATCTTCAATACCTAATTTATTATCCGGAATAGCTGGAAATATTTTTGGCATGAAGGCCGTAAAGAATTTGAGATTAATAGATGCTACTTTTCCAAAAAAATTTTTAAGATATTACAAAGGGGCTTATTGTGGAGTTGAAGCTATAAGTAAAATATTCAGGAGAAAAGAGGGTCCAATATTAGCAAGTGTTCCTAAACCAAAAGTTGGATTTAGTCATAAAGAGCATGCAAAAATTGGTTATATGTTATGGAGAGGAGGTTTAGATGTAATAAAAGATGATGAAAATTTAGCTTCACAAAAATTCAATAAGTTTGAAAAGAGAGTTAAGCTTTTAGCTAAATATAGAGATTTGGCAGAAAAAGAAACAGGAAAACCTAAAGATGCTTTTATAAATGTTACTGCATCAACTCTAAAAGAAATGATTAAAAGAATAGAACTAATTCGTGATTACGGTTTTAGATATTTTATGCTAGATGTAGTTGTTTCTGGATTTACAGCAGTACAAACAGCTACAGAAATTGCTAAAGAATATAAAATGGCAATTCATGGACATAGAGCAATGCATGCAATATTCACTAGAAACGAAAAACATGGAATGAGTATGTTGTTTTTAGCAAAACTTATGAGAATTTTGGGTGTGGATCAAATTCATATTGGAACCGTTATTGGTAAATTGGAAAGTAGGGAAAATGAAGTTTTAGCCATAAAGGAAGCTATTTCTGAAAAAGAAGTTAAAGAAATTTTTGGTTTAAGATTATACCAAAATTGGTATCATATAAAACCAATATTGCCTGTAGCTTCTGGCGGATTACATCCAGGTATTTTACCAGAATTGTTTGAAATTTACAAAACTACAAATATTGTTGTTCAAGTTGGTGGTGGAATTTTTGGTCATCCTATGGGGATTGAGGCTGGAGCTAGGGCGGTTGTTCAAGCTGTTGAAGCATATAAAAATAGAATACCATTAGAAGATTATGCAAAAACTCATAAAGAATTAAAAATAGCTTTAGAATTATGGAAAAATATGAAACCTGTGTGAGTGTATGAAGAATATAAGAAAAAATAAAAAAGTTTTATATTTTTTAATTTTAGTTTTTTTCGTTCTGTTTTTTATTGCCTTATATTTGTTTAAAATTAGTATTGAAAGAGAGGAAAAGTATGTGCTCATTTCACCTTTTGGAGGAATTAACCTCACTTTAGAAAAAGAAAGATTAGGAACAACTATAAAGATTGATTATAGTTGTAATAGAGATGAAGATTGTTTTATAGCTTCAATTAACTGCTGTCCTGAAGATGCTGGAGCTCAATGGGAATGCATAGGGAAAAATTCTATAATAATTTGTGATGTTGAGGGAATTCTTTGTATGAAGATAAAGTCTCCAAAACCGAACTTTTATTGTAAATGTGTTAATGGGTTTTGTATACCTCAATAAATTTTTAATTTAAGATTTTAAAATAAAATGAATGCTACTTAAGGTTAAAAATTTAGATTTAAAATCTGGTGGTAAGCCAGTAGTTATATTGAATAAGGAAGATTTAGAAGAATTAGGTACAACATTACCTCCAAGATTAAAAGTTACATATAAAGAAAGATCTTATGTCGCAATTCCAAATATAACTGAGGCTATAGTTAAAAAAGGAGAAATTGGAATATATTTTGAGCTGTCAAAAGTTTTAGGTGCTAAAAATGGAGAAGAAGTAAATGTAGAAGTTTGTGAATATCCAAAGTCTTTATCTTTTATAAAGAAAAAACTTAAAGGAAGGAAGTTAGAATATGAAGAATTTTATGAGATAGTTAAAGATGTAGTTGAAGGTAAATTAACAGAAGGTGAAATTACTAGTTTTGTCGTTGGATTATATGCTTTTGGATTAAGTTTAGAAGAAGCAGCTTCTTTAAGTAGAGCTATGGTTGAAACTGGAGAAAAATTAGAACTAGATGAAAAAATTATTCTTGATAAGCATTCTATTGGCGGGGGAATTGGTGATAAGACAAGTATTCTTTTGGTTCCAATAATAGCTTCTCTTGGTTATAAAATTCCAAAAACTTCCTCTAGGGCAATCACATCTCCAGCCGGAACTGCTGATAAAGTAGAAACTTTTATGCCAGTTAATTTATCCTTAGAAGAAATGAGAAATGTGGTAAAGAAAACAAATGGGTGTTTAGTTTGGGGAGGTTCACTTCATTTAGCTCCGGCCGATGATATTTTTATTAGAGTTGAATATCCTCTAGAAATAGATCCACTTTTATTCCCATCTATAATGGCTAAAAAAATGGCAGTTGGAGCTAATAAGTTAGTAATAGATATTCCTACAGGTAGAGGGGCAAAAATAAAAACCATAGGAGATGCTCAGATATTAGCTAAGGATTTTATAAAGCTTGGCTCTTACCTTAAAATAGAAACAAAAGTTGCTATAACATATGGGGAACAACCAATTGGATTTAATGTTGGCGCTGGTTTGGAAGCTAGAGAGGCCTTGGAAATTTTATTCGAGAAAAAAATTGTGGAAGACCAAATTGATAAAGTTATAAATATTGCGGGAATTTTGCTTGGAATGGTTGGAATTGAAAATGGAAAAGAAATCGCTTTTGATATTCTTAAAACTGGAAAAGCTGAAAGAAAAATGAGGGAGATAATAGAAGCTCAAGGCGGAAATCCAAATATAAAGCCAGAGGATATTCCATATGGTAAATTTTCCTATGATTTAATTAGTGAGAAAGATGGCTATATACTTTGGATTGACAATGGTGGTATTGCTAGTGTTGCTAGAGTAGCTGGTTCACCTCAAGATAAGGGCGCAGGAATAAGATTGTATAAGAAAGTTGGAGATGTTGTTAAAAAGGGAGAAAAAATAATGACTATTTTTTCTAATAGTGAATCGAGGTTAAGTAATGCAATTAGGGTTTTGAATGAAGAAACTGTAATAGGTTATGGCGGTAAAAGGGAAATGTTAATTCAAAGTATTTCGGATAGTGAAATTGCTAAAAAAAGGTTTATATTAGAAAGATAGATTTTTATAGAAATTTGAATGCGCCAGCCGGGATTTGAACCCGGGCTCCGAGCTTGGCAAGCTCGTGTCCTAACCAGGCTAGACGACTGGCGCATTTATTTAAATATTAAATATTTGTAAACTCTTAGTTAAAATTTATATACTCAAATGCTGCATATTTTTTATCGGGGGTATATGGGAAGATGGGTGAAGATTCGGAGTCGTCTTATAGTCTAAAAATCAAAGAAAAAATAAGAGAAATACTTGAAGAATATAGAGAAATAAAATATGAGCCAGAAAAGCCATCTATTGACAGTATTTATGATTATGATGAAATAGAAAGATGGGGCCTAGGAATATAAATTTTACACTTTTCTAATAAGGTAGTAAAACAGAAAAGGTAGAGCAACAGTAATGTCACAATAAACATTTACTTCTTTTGCTTTTTCTTTTATTTTTCCCCAAGATATTGCTTCTCTAGTTTGGGCTCCACTTAAACTACCATCCCATTCTACAGCAGTTGATATGTAGACTGCATAATCTAAGCCGTTTTTAAATTGATTCCACCATATTACATGATGTTTAGAAATACCTCCACCTAATATTAATGCTCCACTTTTTTTAGCATTCCATATCAAATCACTAATTAGTTGCTCGTCTTTTAATATATTAATTGTAAAATCTTTTTTTTCTTGCCAAAATTCCCATAGATGATAACCTACAGCACCATCAGTTATTCCAGGAATTATTACTGGAATTTTATTTTTTTCTGCCCAATATAAGATAGAACTTTCATTTAATCTTTTTCCGACTTCCCAACAAAATTCATATGTAGAAATATTTTTATTACTTTCATATATTTCAGGTAACCACTTTTTCATTTTTTCTTCGATTATTATTCCATAAGATTTTTTTGGAATAAAAATATTGCCTAACCTATGTATATCCTTTTTATGCAATTCTATATCATCAGAGTTAAATTCCCCCTCATAATAATCTTCAAAACATCGAGCAATGTCATGATCCAAAGTACCGCAAGTTGTTATTACCAAATCAAACCATTTCCTTTTAATCATATCTTTTATTATACCCCTAACACCAGTAGCAATTATACAAGCTGGGAAAGAAATTATTTTTAAGGTGTCTTTAGATTTAATCATTTCTTCTAGTATTTTAGCTGAATAAGCTAAATATCTACCTTGGAATCCACCCATCTTTTCCATTTTTTCAAACAGAGATTCTATACTATCATTTTGAGTAATATCTAAATCTTTAATTTTTTTGTTTTCTACCATATTTTGAGTAAGGATAAAAAATATAAATAGCAAAAAACTATATCATCCTTATGGCAATTTGGCAAAGAGGATTAACAGGAAGAAGCTATACAGGAGCAAAACTAAGACCGGCAAGAAAAAAGAAAAAGAGAGAGTTAGGTTCAGAACCAACTCATACTAAAATTGGAATAGAAAAAAGAAAAGTTATAAAGGCTTTTGGAGGAAATAGAAAGATTAGATTATTTTCTGCAACTTATGCTAATGTTTATGATCCAACATCGAAAAAATTCCATAAAGTGAAAATTCTTGACGTAGTTAAAAGTCCAGATAATGTTGATTTTGTAAGAAGAAAAATTATAACTAAGGGATGTATAATTAAAACTGAATTAGGAAACGCTAAGGTTACTTCTAGACCTTCTCAAGATGGAGTTATAAACGCAGTTTTAATAAAAGAATAAATTTTTTAGTGATATTATGGAAGTAGAAAAGAAAATTAGAAGCTCTTATTTCTTTTTTTCTCTTGGCTCTGGATTTTTTAACCCATTTTTAACTATGTTTGCTATAAGTATAGGTGCAACAAATTTCCAAATAGGCCTTCTTTCAGCTCTTATGTCTTTTTTTACAGTAATTTTTCAATTACTTTCCATACCACTTTTTAATTTCGCTAAGGATAAACTCAAAATTTACATAGTTGTTAATTTTTTTGCAGGCTTATTATTTATTCCTCTAGCTTATACTAAAGATGTATATGTTTTAATTTATTTAGTTGTAGCTCAATCAGTTTTGCTTTCAATTTCCAATATTATTCGAAATGAAATTTTAATTCAAATATTTCCTAAATGGAGAAGAGGAAGAGAGATAGGTGCAATAAATTCAATTTCAACTGTTGCAAATATAATATCTTATACAATAGGTGGAATTGTTATAAGAATGTTTGGATTCGTTCCCTATATTTTTTATGTTTCTTTCTTTTTTTATTCAATTCTCGGAAATTTTTCAATTTTTAATTTAAAGTTAAATAAATTTATTGGTAATGGTAAAGATAGTTCTATAAAGGAAATTATAAAAGATAAAGAGTTTATTAAATTTACATTTATAGTTTCTCTTTTTTCATTTTCAGTAGGAGTTGGAGCACCATTATTTGACTTACACCTAATAAGAAACTTAGGTTTTGATAGTTTAGAGTTAGCATTTAGAGCAATAATTTCACTTTTAACTTATTACTTTTTTTCTGAAAGTGTAGGAAAAGCTTGCGATTTGCTGGGAATAAAAACAATTATGTTTTTTGGCCTTCCTTTAATTTCTCTTTATCCTTTTTTATATGCTATTGGTACAAAACCCATATGGATATATTTAGTTACTATTCTTTGTGATTTAGGCTGGGTTGCTTTTAACACTAGTACATTTCTCTATCTTTCCAACATATCTTCAGAAAAGAGTCCTTCTAAATATTTTGCGTTTTACAACTCTATCACAAGCTTATTCTCAACTTTAGGAAGATTTTTATCCGCCTATTTAGTACAACAAATGGGAATAGTTAATGTCTTAATTCTTTCTTCAGTTTTAAGATTTTTAACATCTTTTTCTTTTGCATTTCTTCATGAAAAAAGAAAATATTATTTTGTTTTTCCATTCCCATTTATTTCTTTTAATAGAATAACAAGCTATTTGGATGAATTTTTCTCAACTTATTCTTATATAATAGCTGAATCAAAAAAATCAAAAATAGATGTAATAATAAGAAATTTCAGAAAATTCCTAAAAGAGTTTTTCTAATTAAAAATTTATATTTAAGTATAGAATTAATTTTATGGAAGAAATTGTTATATCTACATTAATGCAGTTTTTTAATCAAGTTATTACTTATTCTTCTCTTCTTTTATCGTCTTTAATAGTTATTGTTATTGGTTTTTTAGTTGGAAAAATTTTAAGTAGAATTGTTGAAGAAATTTTGGAAAGGAAAAGGATAGAAAATTATTTGTTTGGGAAAAAGATCATAGGAATTTCATCTATATTTTCTTTTTTAGTAGCTTTATCTATTTATCTTATTTTTATAAAGGTTGGAATTGATATACTAGGAATCAGTTATATTTCATCTGTTTTAGAAACTTTTATAAATTTTATAGGAAGGCTAATGTTATTTTTAGTTAGCCTTTTCTTGGGGTTAGCTATTTCTATTTTTATTAAGAAAAAAATAGAGGAGAGTGAAGTTGAATTTAAACCCATAATTTCTAGAATAGTTTTTTATGTTAGTGTTTATATAGTTTTGGTCATGAGCCTTCCGATATTAGGAATGGATACAACAATTTTATCTCTTTTGTTTTTACTTATAGTTTCAGCAGTTATTCTACCCTTTTCAATAGCTCTTTCTTTTATACTTAAAGATGAACTTAAACCTATTGTAAAAGAGTATCTAAGAAAAAGAAAAATAAAAGGAAAAAAGAAGTAATTTTATGGAAAGAAAAGCTGCGGTAAAATGTTGTATTGATGAAATTTTGAGTGGAAAATTTTATGAAGGAAATAAAGGTAGTTTAAGACCAAGTTATGTTTTAACTAAGTATGGAGAAAAAATAAGTAGAGTAAATTTGTTTGGTACGGTTGTAGATAAATTTTCTTCTGAAGATGGCTCATATGCTACTATAACTATAAACGATTTTAGTGGAGCTATAAGAGTTAAGGCTTTTAGGGATGATGCTGAAAAATTGAAAAACATAGAAATAGGGAGTAATGTTGTAGTTATAGGAAAGCCTCGCTTTTGGAATAATGAATTGTATATAGGATTGGAAATTATTAGAGTTATTGACGATCCAAATTTTGAAAGTTATAGAAGAGCCGAAATTCTTAAAAGATTAATTGAAAGGAAAAAAATAATTTCCGAAATTCTTAGTTTAAGAGATAAGATTGATGAAGAAAGTTTTAAAAATTATGTTGAAGAAAAGTTTGGCCTTAGTATTGATGAAATAAATTTTATTCTCCAAGCAAAAGAAGAAAAGAAAGATTTTAAGTATCAAGTATTAAAAATTATAAAAGAATTGGATAAAGGGGATGGGGTAGATATATTTGAAATTTTTAATTCTATAAATCTAGAATCTACATTATTGGATTCAATTTTGACAGAGCTTATTAATGAAGGAAAAATATATGAGTCTGAGCCAGGAAAAATAAAGGTGAAATTATGAATTATGAAGACCTTTTAAATGAAGCTTTTAGTAAAATGGTAAAAAAAGAAAGTAAGGATAGGTTTAATCCTCCTCAACCAGAAATTGAATATGTTTCTGATAAAACAGTAATTAAGAATTTCGTTGATATTTCTGAATATATAAAAAGGGATGTGAGGCATTTTTCAAGATATATGATGAAATCTTTAGCAACTGTAGGTGAGATTAAAGGTAAATCATTAATTCTATTTTCAAAGATTAGAAAAGAGCAAATTGTTGATAGAATTAATGCGTATATAAAGAATTATGTTATTTGTAAATTTTGTAAAGAACCTGATACTAAGTTGGAAAAGGAAGGAAGAATATATTTTATAGAATGCGATGCATGTGGTGGAAAATATGCAGTTGAAAAATAAATTTTGGTGTAAGGTTGTTGTTACTAAAACTGATTTTTTAGTTGCTATTTGTGACAAAAAACTTTTAGGAAAGAAAATTAAGATTGATAAAGATTTTAGCATTAGGATTAATGAAAGATTTTATAAGGAAAGATTAATTGGAGAAGAGGAAGCTAAGGAGTTAATGAGTAAAGCAACAATATTAAATTTGTTTGGAGAAGAAATTGTAAAACTGGCTGCAGATATTGGAATAATTTCTATGGAAAATGTTATATATTTTGATGGTGTGCCACATGCTCAATATATTAAAATCTAAAAAAGGTCAGTTTTTTGTTCTTTCTTCTATTTCTTTAATAATAGTATTAGCCACATTGATGAGAATTTTTTCTCCCTCAAGTATTGTTTCTAGCTCAGATATAATTTTTAGAAATGAATTTTTTGTTTTTGAAAACATAGTGGGAAAATCTATAAAAACCGTTGAGATAAGTAAAGATTGTGAAGAATTAAAATTTAATTTGGAGGAATTTAAAAAACTTATATTGGATACATATGAAAATTACTACATTTTTTTCTATTATAAAATAAATAGTTGTGATAGTAGATTAGCTAATGTCACTTTTGAAATAATTTTAAATTCTCCAAATGTTAGAGTTGAAACAAAATTTGATAAAATTAAAAGTTGGTAGGGTGTGCCTGTTGTAACCCACCTTTTGTTTTGCAGCATTTGTCTAAGCGCTTTAAAAGCTTGCATCTCATCAGCTGCACAGGTCCGTTTCACCCTTCAACAACCAACTCATATTTAAATCATCGTTATCGGTTGTTGAAGGTATCGTTTCTGATACCTGTGCAAGCCCTCTCGAGCTTTTTTGCTTCGATGGGTGGAATTTCCTCACCCTTGCTTTTATGCAAGGGCGAAGCTGCTCAACAGGCTCACCCTACATTTTAATTAAAAAATAAGATTTAAATATTTTTGTTTCAATTTATAGAAAATGGGCAGAGAAATAAAATTTAGAATAAAAATTCCATCTTTTAATTCTTGGAAGATTTTAACATTCGTTTTTATATTGCTTTTTTTAGTTTCTTTTTATTTTAATATAACTGGCTTTTATTTAAAAGGAGGAGCAATTTCGGCTTATCCATCAAAAGAAAAAATTATGAAAGATGTTGAAGAATTTTTAAATAATTATTTAGTTCAACCAGGAACTAGAGCTGAAGTATTAAACATAACTGATAAAGGAAGTTATTATGAAATTATGACTTTGTATCAAGGAAATTACATTCCGATTTATATTTCTAAAGATGGAAAAGTTTGGTTTTCAAATGTTATAGAAATAGAAGAATTTAAGAAAACAATTTCTTCTCAAAGAGAAAGAGCAACTCAAACTCAAGAAGTCCCTAAAAAAGATAAGCCGGAATTTAAAGTTTTTATAATGAGTTATTGTCCTTTTGGAATTCAAGCAGTTAAAGCTTTGCTTCCAGTTATGAAATTATTGGGAGATAAAGCAGATATTAGTATACATTTTGTTAACTACATAATGCATGGAGAAAAAGAGGTTTGGGAAAATTTAAGGCAATACTGTATTCAAAAAGAACAAAAAGATAAGTTCTATGATTATATGTTATGCTTTGTTCAAAGTGGAGATTATGAAAAATGTATTAAAGAAGCTAATGTTGATGTTGAAAAGTTAGATTATTGTATTAGCAGCTTAGATAAAAAATATAATATAACAGAAATTTTGAAAGATAAAAGTACTTGGCTTAATGGTGTTTACCCACCATTCCCAGTTGAAGACGAGTTAAATAAAAAATATAATGTTGGTGGGTCCCCAACTATAATTATAAATGACGTTGAAGTTAGATTAAGTAGATCTCCAGAAGAATTCAAAAAAGCTATATGTAACGCATTTGTTAATCCTCCAAAAGAATGTGAAGAAAAATTATCTACTGAGATTGCTTCACCAGGAATAGGTCCTTTAACTGGAGGAGCTAATACACAAGCTTCTTGTGGTTAAATTAGATAAAATCCATATTTTTAATTATTTTTGCTATTTTTCTTCCTCTTTCTGTTAATGTAATAAATTTTCTTCCTCTATCCTTTTTATACTCTATAATTTTGAATTTTTTTAGAATTTTAAGAGAATTT
Source organism: Candidatus Aenigmatarchaeota archaeon (assembly GCA_044343155.1). Lineage (GTDB taxonomy): Archaea > Aenigmatarchaeota > Aenigmatarchaeia > CG10238-14 > SpSt-28 > SpSt-28. The sequence continues at coordinate 1,150 of JAVZSS010000005.1, read as the reverse complement.
ACTAATGAAGGCGGACAATTTATACACTCTTTTTTTAGCCTATAAAAGTTAGTTTTTTCTTTTAAAAGAAATAAAATAATCTTTAGATTTGAAACATTTCCAAATATTTTTGAAATTTTTTCTAGCTTTTTCTCTTCCATAGTTAAATTTATATACTAGGTATATAAATTATACCTATGGTGGAGAAAATGGATGATGAAGAAAAAAGAATTATAGAAAGAAAAATTAAAAAGTATTTAGATAGAGAGAATAGGGTAGTTTATAATGTTAACGAAAGAAATTTTGAAGATCTAGTTATTGAAATGTCTAATAAAATTCCTGTTATAGTTGATTTTTGGGCAGAATGGTGTTATCCTTGTAAAATGTTGTCTCCAGTAATAGAAAAAGTAGTTAAAAAATTTAATGGGAAGGTTATATTGGCAAAAGTTAATGTTGATGAGAATCCAAATTTGGCTATGGAATATAATATAATGAGTATACCTACTGTGTTTATGTTTAAAAATGGTAATATAGTGGATTATTTTGTAGGATTTATTCCTGAAGATCAAATAGAAAAATGGATAGAAAAGAATTTGGGGTGAGATTATGGAAAAATATGATGTGATAATTGTTGGTGCAGGGGCAGCAGGTTTAACAGCGGCAATATATGCTAGAAGAAGGATGCTAAAAACATTAGTAATTTCTTTAAATATCGGGGGTCAAGCTCTTTTAACAGAGCAAATAGAAAATTATCCAGGCTATTTAGATAAAAGTGGCCCTAAATTAATGAAAATCATGGAAACGCAAGCTAGAAATTTTGGAGCAGAAATTTTATTGGGATATGTAAATAAGATTGAAAAATCTAATGATGGCTTTAAAGTTATAAGTAATGTTGGGGAGTTTGAATCTAAAACTGTTATAGTAGCTGCGGGTAAGGTTCCAAGAAGGTTAAATGTTCCTGGTGAAGAAAAGTTTTTAGGAAGAGGTATTAGTACTTGTGTGACGTGTGATGCACCATTTGCTAAAAATAAAGTTGTTGCAGTTGTTGGTGGTGGAAATTCTGCTTTAGAGGGAGTAGAGGTTGTTTCTAAGTTTGCTTCTAAGGTTTATTTGATTCATAGGAGAGAAGAATTTAGAGCAGATGAAGTTACTGTTGAAAAAGTTAAAAAAT
>JAVZSS010000004.1:0-34894 GCA_044343155.1 Candidatus Aenigmatarchaeota archaeon | reverse complement strand
TTCATTCTTTCTTCAACTATTTCTTTCATTTCTAAGAATGTGTAAGGTCTGAACTCTATTTCTTCTAAATCTAAACTACTTTTAATTCTTTCTTCCAAATCTTTTAGAATATATTTGTTGTTTGAAATAAATATTAACAATATTTTTTGTTTAGTATAGTTTCCAATTCTAAGTAAGTCATAAATTACTTCTTGATCTTTCTTTATTAATATGTCTATTTCATCCAAAGCAACAACTAAATTATTTTTACTTTTTTCCAGATATTCAACTAGTTTTAAAAAAATTTCATCTTTAGCTATCCCTCTTCTAGGAGAAAAAATTCCAATTTGTCTTAGTATTTCAAAAATTATTGAAAAGCTTGTGTTAAATTCCCAGCAATTGATATAAATACATTTGATTCCACTATAATTTTCAAATTCTCTTATAACAAATTTTACTACAGCAGTTTTACCTACTCCAGGAGGACCATAAACAAATATGTTTGATGGTTTTTGATTTTTTGCTAATATGTTTATGCAATCGGCTAAAAATTTTATTTGATTTTCTCTATGAGGGAGAGAATTGGGTAAATATTCTGGATATAAAGCTTCTTCATTTTTAAAAACCGACATAAGAAATTTTAAAAAATATCTATATTACTATTTTTCTGGTCTTAAAGTTGGAAATGCTATAACTTCTCTTATTGAATGTGAATTAGTTAAGATCATAGTTAACCTATCTATACCAATTCCTAATCCACCTGTAGGAGGCATACCATATTCTAAAGCTCTAATAAAATCTTCATCATATTCATGAAATTCTAATCCTTCTTTTCTTCTTTTCGCTTGCTCTAAAAATCTTTCTTTTTGGTCAATAGGGTCATTTAATTCGCTAAAAGCATTTGCAATTTCCATTCCAGCTATAAAACCTTCAAATCTTTCAACAAAATTTGGATTATCTCTTTTTCTTTTTGCTAAAGGAGAAATTTCTACCGGGTAATCAATAATGAAAGTTGGTTGAATTAATTTTGGTTGAACGAGCTCTTCAAAAAATAGATTTATTAAATCTCCTTTGCTAAAATTTTCATTGACTTCAAGATTTTTTTCTTTCGCAATTTTAAGTAATTCTTCTCTACCTAAATTTTCTACATCTATTCCTTCTTCTTTAATAGCTTCAACCATTTTTATTCTTTTCCAAGGAGGCTTTAGATTTATTTTATAATCTCCAAATTCTATTTCCATTTTTCCTATCGCTTTTTCTGCTATGTATGCGATCATATCTTCTGTTAATTTCATTATATCATTATAATCTGCATAAGCCCAATAGCATTCCATCATAGTAAATTCAGGATTATGCTTAGTATCTATTCCTTCATTTCTAAAATCTTTCCCTATTTCATATACTTTTTCTATTCCTCCAACAATCAATCTTTTTAAATATAATTCTGGAGATATTCTTAAATACAAATCGATATCTAAAGCATTATGATGTGTTATAAATGGTTTAGCAAATGCGCCTCCATAAATAGGTTGTAGAATGGGCGTTTCTATTTCTACAAATCCTTTACTTTCTAAAAACTCTCTCATCGCTTTAATAATTTTTGCCTTAATTAATAATACTTCTCTGCTTTTTTCATTTATAATTAAGTCAACATATCTCATTCTATATCTCAAATCTTCATCCTTTAGGCCATACCATTTAGAAGGTAAAGGTCTTAAAGATTTGGAGAGAATTTGAAAGTCCTTAACCCAAATTGTAAGTTCTCCTTTTTGTGTTTTAAATGGAAAGCCCTTTATTCCAATAATATCTCCAATATCAACTAATTCAATAAATAAGTTATATTTTTCTTTTAAAGTATTTTCTTCAAACCAAAGTTGAATTTTACTACCATCAAATAAATCGGCAAAACTTGCTTTTCCATGTTTTCTCATTCCTAATATTCTACCAGCAACCGATATTTCTTCACTTTCTTTTTTTTCTCCAATATTTAAGTCTTTATACATTTTTCTTATTTCTTCAATTGTATTCTTTTTATCAAATTTTGTTATAGAAAATGGATCCAATCCCATTTCTTTTAATTTTTTTAATTTCTTCAATCTTTCTTCCATTATTTGTTGAAGACTTTTACCTTCCATTATTTTTTTTGTGTTAAAAAAATTAATTTTTATTTTTTCCAATTTATAGATGGAAATTAATCCCAAATTGATACCAGAAGCTAATATTGGAATGCTAGGTCATGTAAGTCATGGAAAGACTAAGCTAACTGAAGCACTTACCGGAAAATTAACATTACAACATTCTGAAGAGCTAAAAAGAGGAATTACTATAAGGCTTGGATATGCTGATTTACATATATATAAATGTAAAAATTGTGGAAGATATACTAATTCTTCTAAATGCCCATTCTGTTTTTCAGATACAGAAATTCAAAGAACAGTTAGTTTTGTTGATTCTCCGGGTCATGAAGTTCTTATGGCTACTGTTTTAACAGGTAGCTCAGTTTTAGATGGTGCAATTTTAGTTATTGCTGCGAATGAAAAATGTCCACAACCACAAACAGTAGAACATTTGAAAGCTTTAGAAATAGTTGGATTAAAAAATATAATAATAGTTCAAACTAAAATAGATCTAGTTACAAAAGAACAGGCTTTAAAGAATTATGAAGAAATTAAAGAATTTATCAAAGGGACAGTTGCAGAGAATGCGCCTATTATACCAGTTTCTTCTACACAAAAACTAAATATAGATAAAGTTATAGAAGCAATAGAAAAGTATATACCTACTCCAAAAAGAGAGGAATTAGTAGATCCAAGATTTTTAGTTATAAGAAGTTTCGATATAAATAAACCTGGATATGAAGTAAGAAAATTGGTAGGAGGGGTATTAGGGGGAAGCATAATTGAAGGTAAGTTAAAAATTGGTGATAAAATAGAAATTAAGCCAGGAATTAAGGTCGGGGAAAGATTTTTTTCTTTAAAAACAGAAATAGTAGGTCTTAGGAAAGCAAATTTGGATTTAAATGAAGCTGGTGCAGGTGGATTATTAGGGGTAATGACTAAATTAGATCCATCTTTAACAAAATCTGATTTTTTAGTTGGTAGTGTTGTTAGCTTAGAAGGTAAATTGCCAGATCCAACTTATGAAATATCTTTTCAGTATTTTGTTTTTGAAAGAGCAGTTAAATATGTAGGATTACAAAACTTACCACCTATAAAGATAGGTGAAAAATTATTGTTGCATTATGAAAATCAAAGAAGTATAGGAATAGTAAAAGATGTTAAAAAAGAAACAATAAAATGTATTTTAAATACACCTTTTATAATAAATGAAAAAGAAAGAAAATTAGTTATATCTAGACAACTTTCTGGTAGATGGAAGTTAACTGGTTATGGTATTTTATGAAACACAATATACTTGCCCTGATGTTGATGATCCTTGAGTATATACTATTATTCCATATCGGCCTGCTCCAGTCGGTTTTGTTATTGTACAATAACTTACTCCACCACTTTGAATACCATTAATTGAACAACTTCCAACAGAAGTTCCAGTCGGACTATACAACGTTACATTTACTGTACCAGCATTTTGAGTACCATCATTTCTTACAAAAATGATTACGCTGTTGCCAATACAAGTAGTAGCGCTAGGATCTATGTTCAAAGCTACTGCTGTTCGTGTTGTGAAAACGCCACTTATATAGCTATATGTCAGGCCAACTAAACCAATTGTTACTACTAGCATTAACAACATAGCAATTACGTCACTTACCGCCTTCATAACTTTATTTATATCTAATATTTAAAAAGGTTAAAAAAAGTAAACTTCAGTAGATAGGAATTAGTCACTTATGTTTATTTTTTATGAGGCACAATATATTTGCCCTGATGTTGAAGATCCTGTAGTATTAGCTACTATTCCATATCGCCCTGCTCCAGCTGGTTTTGTTATTTGACAGGAGCCAATACCACCACTAGGAACATTATTAATTGAGCAACTACCAATATTACTACCTGTTGAATTATATAAAGTTACGGTTACTGTACCAGCATTTTGAGTACCATCATTTCTTACAAAAATGATTACAGTGTTGCCGATGCACTTAGTGGAGTCTGGGTCTATACTCAAAGCTATTGCTGTTCTTGCTGCGAATATACCACTTATATATCCATAGGTTAAACCAACTAAACCAATTGTAACTACTAGCATTAACAACATAGCAATTACATCACTTATAGCTTTCATAAATTTTATTTAAATTTACATTTAAAAAGGTTTATAATGACAATTAGTATAATATTAGATACCAACTTTTTACTTTATATCTTAAAATTTAAAGTAGATTTAAACAGTATAATTGCTGACGAAAATTTAGAAATTTACGTTTCCGAATCAGTAATAAATGAATTAAAAAGTTTGAAAAATTTAAGAACAAAGGAAGGAAGATTGGCTTTTATTGCTTTAAAGCTGTTGGAAGAAGGCAATTTTAAGATAGTTAAGAGTGTTAGTAGTAAAGTTGATGAAGATTTATTAATTTTGGCTAAAAAATATGGTTTTATAGTTGCTACAAATGATAAAGATTTAAGGAAAAAATTAAAAATGAATAATATAAAAACTATTTGTTTAAGAAATAAGAAAAAAATAGAGGTGGTGTAATGAATCTGATGCATGATATTGACTGTGGAACAGAAGAAGAATTCTATGTGGTAGTAGAAAATGTAAAGGGAAGTTCTAATAAAATAGAATACGATAAAGACAAAGGAGCTTTTGTTTTAGATAGAGTTTTGTATTCTCCAATATTTTGGCCGTTTGATTATGGTTTTATTCCAAGAACTTGGCATGAAGATGAAGATCCAGTAGATGTAGTTTTATTAACTACATATCCTACTTTTCCTGGATGTTTAGTTAAAGCCAGACCAATAGGAGCAATAATAATGGAAGATGAAAAGGGAATAGACGATAAGGTAGTTGCTGTTCCAGTAAAAGATCCAAGATTTAAAGATATTAAATCAGTTGAAGATTTGGGAGAACATTTTAAGAAAGAGGTTCAAGATTTTTTTGAGAGTTATAAAAGATTAGAACCTGGAAAATTCGTTAAATTCAAAGAATGGAAAAATGTTGATGTTGCTAAAGAAATAATAAGAAAAGCTAAGGAAGAATATAATAAAAAGTTTGGTAGATAAAGATGTATAAAATTGTTACATTGAGAGAAAAAATTAAAGTACCACCAGAAAAATTTGGTACTGATGAAGAAAAAGCTATAGAAGAGACGATTAGAGAAAACTATGAATCAGTTATAGATTCTAAAAATGGTATGGTTTTACTTTCTTTAGTTTCTATTGATAAGATTGAAGAAGGAAAAATTTATCCGGCAGATCCAAACATTTATTATAGTGTTGTTTTCAAGATGCTAGTTTTTAAACCAGAATTGAATGAGTTAATAATTGGAGAAGTTGTCGACACAACAGATTTTGGAGCGTTTGTAAGAATAGGTCCTATAGATGGTTTGGTTCATATATCTCAATTAATGGACGATTATGTTTCATTTGATAAAAAAAATTCTATATTTTTAGGGAAACAAACTAAGAAAACTCTAAAAATTGGTGATAAAGTTTTAGCTAGAATAGTTTCTATATCTTGGAAAGAGCAAAATAAAATAGGATTAACAATGAGACAACCAGGTTTAGGTGCATTACATTGGCTTAAAAAGAAGTGATATCTATGAAAAGGATAATGGCTTGTAGAAACTGTAAATTTTTAACTTCAGAAAAAATATGTCCAAATTGCGGATCTACAAATTTGACCTCAAGCTGGAAAGGAATTATTGTAGTTTTAGATAGTGAAAGTCAAATAGCGAAAACCGCAGGAATAAATAAGCCAGGAAAGTATGCTGTTTTTGTGGGTTGAGACCATGGAGTTTAATATAGTGAAAGAAAAATATAATCCATTTTTAAAAAGAAAGGAGTTAGAAATAGTTTTTATACATCCTGGAGAGCCAACTCCTTCTAAAGAGAATATTAAAAAAATTATTAAGGAAAAATATGGAGTTGATGAGTCGCAAATAGAAATAAATTATGTAATCTCAAAGTTTGGCTCTCCAGAAAGTATAGCTAAGGTTAAAATATATGATGAAAAAAGAGAGGTGAAAAAGGTTGAAGCACAGCCAAGTGAAAATAAACAAAATACTCAACAATAAAAGATGTCCTAGATGTACATCTATAATGGCTAAACATGAAAACAGATGGTACTGTGGAAAATGCCATTATACAGAATTTTTAAAAGTTTAGTTTTGGAATAAATTAAATGCTAGTAAAAGAATGTATGACTACTAGAGTTATAACTATATCCCCAGATTCCGAAATTTTAGACGCAGTAAAATTAATGGTTGAAAACAACATTTCGGGTTTAATAGTTTTAGTAAAAATAATAAAGTTGTTGGAGTTATTAGTGAAAGCGATATAGTTAATGCTTTGAAATCATCCTTTCCAGAAATTTCAATAACTTCAAATATTAGTCTATCTCTGCTATTATTGTTAAAAAGGGGATTGGAATCTTATATGGAGGCCAAAAAGTTAGCTAAACTTAAAGTAAAAGATCTAATGACAAAAAAAGTTTTTTATGTTAGGCCAGAAGATACAATAGAAGAAGCAGCTAGAATAATGAGTGAAAAGGACGTGAAAAGATTGCCAGTTATAGACGAAAACAACAATTTGGTTGGAATAATATCTAGAAGTGATATTTTAAAAGCGTTGATGAAAGAATAACAAATTTATATAAAAAAGTTAAAGATAGATAATGAAGCTTATAATCTTTGGTCCTCCCGGCTCCGGAAAGGGTACTTATGCTAGTAGGTTAAAAGAAAAATTTGGATTAGAAAAAATATCCACAGGAGATATATTTAGAGAGGAAGTAAAAAAAGGAAGTGAGATTGGAAAATTTGTTGAAAATTTTTTAAAAGAAGGAAAATTAGTTCCTGATAAAATAGTTATAGAAATTGTTAGAGAAAGAATTAAAAATCTAGATAAATTTATTCTAGATGGTTTTCCTAGAACTGTGGAGCAAGCAAAAGCCTTGGAAAAGATTACTAAAATAGATGCCATTATAAAAATAAATGTTCATCCAGAAATAATAATTGAAAAGTTGAGTGGAAGAAGAATTTGTTCAAATCCTAATTGTGATGGAAATTATAATATTGTCAATATAGAAAAAACAATAGATGGAATAGATTACTTATTACCACCATTATTACCAAAAAATGATATGATATGCGATAAATGTGGTTCTCCTTTAGTTCAAAGAGATGATGATAAACCAGAAATAATAAAAAAGAGGTTGGAAATTTATGAAGAGCAAAGCAAGCCAGTAATAGAATATTATAGAAATAATACTAATATTCCTTTAGTAGAGGTTTGGGCGAATAGGCCGGTAGAAATAATTATAGAAAAAATCATCAAAGAATTAGAAAAATTAAAACTACTTAAATAATTTTTGATTAGAATACACAATTATTCCTTTACCACTTTTAATTTCAAAAGGGTGAATATCTTTATCATGATCTATTAATCTCATCTTCCTAATGACTATTCCTCTAGGATATCCTATTTTATAAAATAGAAGAATTATTCCGTCTGATGTAAATTCTTCTATTCCAAAGGAAGAAATAGCTTGAGAACCTTCTGGAATTTCACAAGTAAGTAAAGAGGTGCATCTTAGCTTTTTTAACATGTAGTCTAATTCCAATAGACTCCTTCTTATTTGTAAAGGGTTTTCAAAAAAAAGGCTTATAACAGTTATAGGATCAATAACTATTCTTTTAATTTTCATTTTTTCTACATTAGTTTCTATTAAATCTTTAAATTTTTCAAAATCATAAATATCAGATCTAATCATAACTAGCTTGCCTTTTTTAATTAACTCATTTATAGGCCATTTAAAAGCTATACTTAAATATTCTTTCATCCTTTCCACATCTTCTTCTAGAGAAATGTATAAACCATTTTCTCCATTTAAAGCGCCATTAACCAAAAATTGTATGGATAATATTGTTTTTCCAGATCCAGGAGAGCCAGATACAAGAGTAGTTGATCCTAAGGGTAGACCTCCCTTTAAAAGTTCATCTAAACCTTTAATTCCAGTTGGTACAATTTCTATTACCATAGATTTATTTTCATGTTTTAATTTAAAATTATGAAAATTGTTAAAGAAAATAGACTTAGATTTTTTATAAAAAAATTAAGGCCGAATCATGTTATTTTGTTTATTATAGATTCAAAAAAATACCATAGAATCCACCCAAAAGTTATTAAATATATAATAGAAGAAAAAAAGTTTTCAGGTATATACATAACGGTTAATAAACCATATGAAAATTTAGTTAAGTATTTAGAAGATAATGGAATAGATACAAAAAATATTTTTTTCATAGATGCTATTTCTAAAGTGGCATCACAAGAAATGAAAATTACGGAAAACTGTTTATTTATACCTTCCCCCTCTCATTTAACTGACTTAGGAATTGCTTTAACAGAAGCGTTGGAGGCTATGGAAAAAAAAGAAAACAAATTTTTGGTTTTAGATTCAATTTCAACTATGCTTGTTTATAACGATTTTGAAAGCGTGGCAAAGTTTGTGCATTTTATTATAACAAGACTAAGAATATTTGGTTTAGTAGGTTTATTAATATCTATAGAAAAATTAATAGATGAAAGAATGCTGAATGTGCTTAAAGAAATGTGTGATGAGGTGGTTGAAATAGTATGATAGAAACAATTTTTTTAATACTAACATCTATTAGTACAATACTTTGTCTATTTTCAATGTATTTTTTAGTTAAATCAAACATTAGATTTACTAAGGGAGAAATGCAAAAGATTACTACAGATTTTGGTTTAGGCGTTTTGTTTTTTAGCGGTGTTGTTTTAGCTAGGTTAACGGTAGAAATATTTAGATTTGAAATTCCAATACTTCCTTTTATAGAAAAGATTTTCTTAATAGTTGCATCTTACAAATTTGCTCAAGCTTCTTATAGATTATATAAGATATCAAAAGTTATTGGATTTGCTTCCAGCGAAATTCCTAAAAAGTTAAAGAGAATATTGAAAAAATAGGAAAGAAAAATAATAAATGAAATCCCAAGTTTCAATAGAATATTTAATAATAATTTCTTTTTCTCTAATGGTTTTAGTTCCAATAATTATTTTTATTTATGATTATCATAAAACTCAGAAAGAGGAATATTATTTGTTTATTGCTTCAGAAACAGTAAAGAAAATTGGAGAAGCTGTTGATTATGTTTATTTACAAGGAGAGCCATCAAAAATAACTATTAGAGTAACTATACCCAAAAATTTAGAAGAAATTAAAGTACTAAATAAGACTATAGTGTTTAGAGTAAGAGCTTATGGAGGAATAAGTGATATTTATTATAATTCAATTTGTGAAATTTTTGGCTATATACCAAAAGAAGAAGGAGAATATTTTCTTACAATTCAAGCTAAAGAGAGAGGTGTTTATATAAATGTTAGCTCAGGTTAGTATTGAATTTGTAACATTGTTTATATTACTTATTTCAATTTTTAGTCTAGTTTTTTATTACAATTTAGAATATTTCAAGGACATAAATGAAAGAAAAATTTTATACGAAGCCAAAATTATTGCTGATAGCATTGCAAAAGAAATAGATATTGCCGCAAATATTGGAAATGGCTATTCTAGAGTTTTTTATGTTAAAAACAAAATTCTTGGATACATAGATTATGATATAATTTATTCTCCATACACTGTTATAATAAAATGGAATAATAATTATGTTGAATCTGTAACTTCTGTTAAAGAAATTGTGGGAAAAATAGAAAAAGGAAAAAATGTTATTAAGAATATAGATGGTGTTATTTATGTTAATTAAAATGCAAACTTTAACTTACGATTTTTTTATTGCACTATCACTTTTTCTAATCACAATATTCATAATTATTTCTTTATTTAGGGTAAAAATAGAAAGATATGATGAATATTTGAAAATTAAAAGCATGGAAAGAATAATGATTGATGCATCTGAAATTTGGTTTATTGAAGGAAACCCAACTTATTGGAATATAAATGATGTAAGGCAATTGGGTTTAGCAAATGATGGTGAAATAAATTTGACGAAATTAGAAATGTTAAATAACCTTTCGTATTCAAAATTTTATACTTTAATAAAATCTTCAGCGTACAATATAAAATTTCAGTTGTACGATATTAGTGGTAGATTAATCTTTGAATATCCAAATATAGATGTAAATGGTAGAAATGTTATATTTTTTGATAGATATGCTATTTTTAATAAAAGTATAGTAAAAGTGAGGACTATAGTATGGGATTGAAGAGCATCATATTTTCTATTGAAATGATATTGGGAATTTCACTAATTTCCATATTTATGTTCCTCTACTTTCAAAGAATTTATTATTTTGAAGAAGACTTTGGTTATGAAAAAAATTTTATTCAAGCTAAGGATTTAGTAAATGTTTTAAAAAGGATTGAAGTAAAAAATTTTGCCGATAAACCAACTATTAAAAGTTTAATTGATTCAGGAATTTTAAAAATTGAAGATTTAGAAATTAGTGTATTAGATTTAATAGGTAGCTTATGGTTTTCTGGTTATAAGGAAATGGCTAAAAACTTTACGATGGAAGTTTTAGAAAATATAACTCAAAAATGCGTTAGAATAGATATTTCTAATGAAACACTTTACTCTTCTTGTGACAAAGAAGGAAAAAACTTAGCAGCCTCTTATACTTTAATTTCTGGGTATGAAATAGGAAAACCAGTCAGTGGATATATTGCTAGAGCATGGGCCAAAAAATTTTCTAAAAACACAACAAAAATTATACCTTTTTATCCTGAGGGTTCTGGTTGGACAGGAAACAGATTAGAAATTACTAAAAATTTTGAGTTACCACAAAATATAACAATAAATAGTGCGATTCTTTTTGTTTCTATTCACTTCGGTACTTCTAAAAGTCAAGCGCAATTTCAGCAGTTAGTAATAAATGGTAGACAGAAAAAAAATGATGTAATTTGGCTATATTTGCAAGAAGAAGTTTATGGATCTGAGATAACTACAGCTGCATATGGTTATGTTGATGTGACTAATGATGTTTTACCAGGAAACAATTCTATTTATCTAGTTATAGGAACACCATTTTATCATTCTCATACTCATCCAGGAATGAGATTGATTATAAATTATTCTTTGATTGAAGAAATGAGTTTGGGAAATAAAAGTTTTTATAAAAGATATTATTTTGATAATGTTGTTGGTTATACAGGCTCTTGGTCTATGGTTTCATTTTATATTCCAGAAAATGCTAAAAATGTGAGAGCAAATTTAAATTTGAATCTTAAAGATGTAGAAGATACTAGATATTTTACGATTAATACAACAGATATAAGAGTATTTATAAATTCAGATAAACCATTTTATTCAGATGGCGTAGGTGATTATTGTTACTATTATAGAGATGGAGGCTATTATTGTAAGAGAGATATAGTTGGTAAAAAAGATGTAAGATTAAGTTTTAATATTACGAACCAAACAAAAAAAGGTACGAATGTGATTTCTGTTTATGTTAATTGTTATGGTGATATACATTGGGGAGATAAGCAAAGCATAATTTATTCAGACCCTTTAAATGATCCAGAAAACTCTAGTTATGTTGAGGTTTATTATGAAATAGATGAACCTCTATACTCTTATGGCGAAATAGATATAACTAAAGAAAAAATTTTTGGAGGAAATGCAAGTAATCCAAAGATATTTTATTTTAATATTAGTGAAAAAGAGAAAAAAATGATAGAAAGTTTTGTTCATATTGCTCAAGGTTTTAGTAGTATGATAAATGTTACAGTTTATAACTCAACAAATTTACCAACACATATCTTTCTTTCCCCCTCTCCAAGAGTAGTTCCAGAAAATGTTTTTATAAATCCAAAGATATTATCTGTAGGAAATAATACTATAAGATTGGTTGATGTTCAACCTAATGGTGGAGTATCTTTAACTAATTATATTTTACCTTGGTCTTCATTTGAATATACTTATTTAGTTAAGGGAATGGTTGGGTATGGAAATGTTTTTGCAAATTTAGAAGATGCAAGAATTGATGCTATTAATAGGCTTATAACTGAATTGGGTGAAGAAGGAATAGTTGCTTTAAATATAGAAATAGATACTCAATCTGTTCAAGGAATTAGATGGCTTTGGGGGCCAACAAGATTTAGAATTTTAATATGGGATAATATATGAAAGGATTATTGTTTAGTCTAATTTTGTTTTTTATCACTTTGTTTATTCTTTCTTCCTTTTTATACTATGGTCAAATATCAATGTATTATACTGCAGAAAAAGCTGTAGAAAATAGAATAAAAACTATGGTTAAAATTATTGAAGATGTTTTCGAAGACTCAAAAAGAGCAATGAGCATTGTTACTAATAGAGCTATAGTTTCAGCAGTAAATTATGTAATTATAAATGGAGTAGGTTTAAATTCAGCCAACGAAACAATAAAAGAGCTAATTTTATTTTCTTCAATAGATGGTAATAAGCAACCTTTAATGGAGAATAGTAATATAAATGATTGGATTTCTACAATGGAGTATTTAATAAGTCTTTATGGTTTTGAATCTAAAATCCAAATTAAAGATCTAAAAATTTTACCATATGATAGTTTTAATATAGAGGTAATTTTTTCATTAGAAATATTTTTAAGTGATAGAAAAATTGAGACAAATATAACTAAAGAAAAAAACTTTAGAGTTTTGGTTAGCATAGAAAATATAGAAGATCCTTTATATCCTCTTAACACTTATGGTAGAGTTGTTAATGTAATTAGAAGAAGTCCAAACTGGCCCAAATATTATTATGATAATACAACAAATCTTCTAGATGATATGTCTAACTCTTACTATAATCCTTCTTTAAATGGGGCAAGCTTTTTTGATAGATTGGAAGGAAAATATTTCGTTCAGGAGAAATATAGAAGGGAAAATATAATTGGTTTGGAAAGTTTTGTAAACAAGGAAAAAATTGAGTTGGTTGGTTTACCCGTAAGATATAATCAAACTAATATAGATTATTTGTATTTCTCTAATTTTCCCGTTCAATCATTTAAAGTTTATGGTATGCCTGATAACTTTAGATTAGATAATGAAACTACTATAAATAATAAAACACATCTTCAAATTTATAATGTAAGTGTGATAACATGAAAGTAAAGCACATTCTCATTTTTGTATTTTTTGTAGCCATTTTTGCTTTTTATATTTTCATTTTCAAAGAAAAAAATCAAATAGTTTTAATAAAGATTATTGGAGAAAAATCTAACAACAATCTTAGCTTAAATTTAGGTAATTACACAAATTTTAGTAAAGAGACTCCAGAAGAAAAATTCCAATCAAATTATTCTAAGGCTGAAAATTACAGTTCTACATATATACAAGAAGAAAAATTAAACTTTAGTGTACCAAAATACTTAAAATTTGTGGGTATTTGCTCTGGAAAATTTTTTGATGTAATTTCAGTAGCTGAAGGAATGACTAAATGCATAAATAAAGAATCTCCATATAATATTTTGATTGATATAGGAAACGAAAGTATAAACTTTAGTTTAATTGATTTTTCTGATTTTAAAGAATCTTATACTTTAAATGATACAGTTTTAATTTTTTATTTATTCGCTGAAGATGTTTCTACTGTTAGTGAAATGATAGATAGTTTCTTTTTAACAGGCAGTAATTTTATGGATATTGGAGAATACACTTTACATACAGTTTGGAAATATGATAAAAATGGTAATTTAGTTATAGACAAAATGATAGTAGCCTTGCCTATAATTATTCATCCTTATGAAGCCTTAGAAGGAGATTATTTATTAAAATTTTATATGAGTGCACTAAATAGATCTTTTTACTTAGGAGAAGTAAAAATAAAAATAAAAAAATAGAAAAGCGTTTATGGGAATCTTACTGTTAGTTGGTGTGTTAAGCCACTATCTAAATCAGTATATACTATTGTTACATCTCCTTTGAAAGCACCAGTACAATTTGTTGTATTTCTTCCATTTGCAAATATATATGTCTCATCTGTACAATTCTTTGTTGCTGAATAAATTGCGTCTATTCTTACATCTCGTACACTTGTTAATACTAAACTATCTAGATTATGGTCAACATATGTCAATGGTGTTCCAGGTGGAAATACTGGTTTACTTATCCCTGTTGTTGGCAATCTAAAGACACCCATTGCATATAGTGCTGCTATTACTGCCACTACTATTAGAATTGCCCACCCATATGTCATTAGGAATTCTAAAGCAGCTTGGGCTTTCATATTTCTCCCTATTCTTTATTTGTTTTCTATAATTTAAAACTTGGATTTATATAGAAACTGAAACAGTAATAGAGCCAAAAATATATGATAGTAAGAGTTGAGAAAGTAAGAATATAATTGTTTGCAATGTTAAAAATATGGGAATATATTTAATTCCAGCTTTTTCTTTCCCTTCTTTCAGTATTCCAATTATCATGCTAGAAAATATAGAAGTAATGAATAGAACAGAAAAAGCATAATAGGTTATAAAAGTTGGAGAAATTTTAATTGATCCAAATTTTATTATTCCTATTCCAATGTTCGAATATCTTTCCACATTTTCAATATTCAATGTTTGACCAATTTCTGCTATAGTTTTTATTAGAAATGTGGATATGGAAAATAGGATTGGGGCTGCAACACCAACAGCTATTATTATAAACAAAGAGTACATACTAACTTGTGCAGCAATTTCTTTTTTAAGTAATTTTATTTCTCTTACATCATCTGCAACTTCTTCAAGAATTTTAGCTAGTTCACCACCTTTTCTCATCCCTTCAACAATTAGTTTAAATGTTCTTTCAACTAATCTAGATTTTATCTTTTTAGATATTTCTAGTAAAGATTCTTCTATAGGCTGACCAGAAACTGCTTTACTTCCAGCTATTCTTATTTCTTTTTCCAATATTCCAAATTCTGGTCTTGCTGAAATTAGAAGAGCTTTATCTGGAGTTAAGCCAGACCTTATGTTAGCAGCTATTAATTGAAGCATATCTGGCAAAATATTTTCTACAAATTCAGCATTTTTATCAGCAAGTATAATTAAAATCAAATGAGGTATTAAGAATGTAATTATAGAAAAAATTGGTATAAGAATAATTAGTTGTTTTAAGTTAAAGATTAAAAATAGTGAAAAAAGAAGGATTGAAATAGAAATTGAATATAATAAAATTGTTGTGCAGAATTTTTCTTTTTTAATTTGAATATTAGAATATGTCAAATTTTTTTCTAACCAGTTTAAATATTTTTTAGGAAAAGCTATTTTTGCTAATTTTTCATATTTCATATTTCCACGCTAGGTCTTTGACTTTTTATCATTCCTAAAAACATTATTTGAAATATAGTAATTACAAAAAGTATAAGATAGAAAAAGGTTTGAGGTATAGATATTCCTGAAAAGCTTGAAAGAATTAACAATAAAGTTATACCCAATGTTGGTACTATTATTGTTAACATTAAATACATTAAAGCATATGGGCTAAGTTGAGAACCATATCTTCTAATTTTAACTTTTTGTTCTTGAGTAAGTTCCGTTGCTATTATTCCCAAAATTTTTCCTAAATCGGTTCCAGTTTTCATAGCATTGGTTATTTGCCAAATTACTTTTTTAAAAGTTGGATGAGAGGTTCTTATAGCTAATTCTTCAAAAACACTTATTTGATCTTTACCAGCAGAAATTTCTTTTACACATTTTTCAAATTCTTTAGATATAACTCCATAATTTTCTTTAGAAACAGAAACTATACTTTCAAATAGAGGAACTCCAGATTTGATTTCTAAATATAAATGTCTTATTGCAAACACAAGATTTCTTTCTATATCTTTATTTTTTTTAGATATTTTGTAATTTGGGTAAAAAATTATGTAAAAAAATGAAATTAGAGAGACTAAAAGAGAAATAATAAAAATTACGTGAATGAATGATTTTTCAAATAATGAAGAAATTATGGTTAATGTTGTAAATAGTAATGAAAACCAATAAATTGATGAAAATATTGCTATTGAAATATATTCTCTACCTTTTAAAGGAATTTCAGCTTCTATTAAATTTTTTTCTAAGGATGGTAAAGTCTTTATTATTTTATCTGAAATCCAAAAAAATGATTTAGAAAATTTTAATGCAATGTTTATTTTAAAAGGAACAAATGGTATGGCTTTCATTTATACCAACTCTCAATAATTTTTTCTATTTTTTCATTCTTTTTTGCTGCTTCTAAAACAAAATCTGGTTTTAAGTAATATATTGCAATAATTCTACCAATTTTGTTTATATCTTTAACTTCATTTTTACAAAACCATTTTAAGATTTCTATTTTTTCTTTCAAATCTTTTTCTATTTCTTGATCTGTCATGCCAGTATGCATTCTAATTTCTTCCTTGACTCTAAAACTTTCTTTTTCTTTAACTATCTCATCTTTTATAGGTTTCCATCTATAAATTACATTAACTTCCGTTTTTTTCTCCCCAGGCAATATTTCAGCCAATTGAAATAATCTTCTTTTTCCACTTCTTCTATCTCTATATGCTACTGCAATTAAATGCAAAGCTTCAATTACAGTTTCAGGAACATTAATAGGAGGGTTTGTTAATCTTTTAAAAGCTTGCTCTGCTGTATCTGCATGTAATGTAGCATAAACACTATGACCAGTGTGCATAGCTTCAAACAAAACTTCTGCTTCTTCAGCTCTTCTAACCTCTCCAACTATTATTCTATCTGGTCTCATTCTTAAGCTATTAACTAGCAAGTCAATCATTTTAACTTCTCCCAATCCTTCTGGATTTGCCTCTCTTGTAGTTAGAGGAACCCAATGTAAGAAATCTGGAAGTTGAATTTCTCTAGTTTCTTCAATTGATATAATTCTTTGATTTGGTGGAATAAAGTTTGCAAAAACATTTAATAAAGAAGTTTTACCACTAGCTGTACCTCCAGCTATTATCATGTTTAACTCATATTGAATGGCTAACCAAATAAATGAAGCAACTTCAAAGTTTATAGTTTTGTTTTCAATCATATCAACTATAGTCCATGGAGATCTTCTAAACTTTCTTATAGTTATTGTATTTCCAAAAGATGAAATTGGCATTAAAGTTGCATTAATTCTATCTCCAGTTGGCAAATGGGCATCCATTAATGGATTAAGAATTGTTATTTGTCTTCCAACTTTTCTACCTATATTGTTAGCATAATTTAGAATTTCATTTTCATTTTCTATTATTAAGTTTGTTTTTAACCAACCATATTTTTTATGATAAACCCATATTGGTTTTTTTGATCCATTAATTGCAATTTCTTCTAAATATGGGTCTGAAAGCAAAAACTCTATTTTTCCCAAGCCAAACATTTCTTGAATTAATATTCCAATAAGTATTTTTTGTGTTTGTAAATCTAAATATGGCAATTGTTCTTTCAATATATTCCTCCCCTTTTCCATAAACTTCAATTTTATTTGTTCATAACCTTTAAATTCAGATATTTCTGTGGCTTTTATTGGTATTTCAGATAGAAGAATAGATTTTACCTTATCTAATAATGCTAAGGTACCTTCAGAAATTTCTGGGAAGTTTAACTCATATATGTAAACAAAATCTTCTGCTTGTTTTATTTGAACTTTAGCTTTAATATCTTCAGATATAATTTCATAACTTTCTATAACTCTTACCATTACATAATTTTAGGTTTTAATTTTATAATCGGAGATTTAAATGGCTTATAATTTATTTCAACTAATCCTTTTTCTTCCAAAATCTTAGCCCATTCTTCAACTAAATTTTCACTTATAGACAACTTATTTGCAATTTCTTTTACACTCATTTCTTTCTTTTCCAGTAATTTTAGCATATCATCAACCTTAGTATATATTTTTTCTTTTATTTCTTCTTTCGAAACACCTCTAATTAAATCAGTAAGTGTTATTATTCCCACTAATCTTTTTCTTTTATCAATTACTAAAAGTCTTTTTATTTTATATCTTTCCATTTTTCTTTTTGCATTTTCTACAGTATCGTTTTCATTAATACAGATTGGTTTTTTCATAAATTCAACCACCTTATATTTTTTCAATATTTTAAAATCGTTTTCATTTAATTCTAACAAATCTTTTTTTCTAACTAAATTTAGAATATCTGTTTTACTCAATTCTCCAACAAAATATTTTTTATCTAAAACTGGAGCACCAGAGATATTTTTTTCAATAAAAATTTTTGCCGCGTCATATAAAGTTTGATTAGCATAAAGTGGAATTATGTTTTTTGTCATTACTTCAGAAACTAATAATTTCTTTTTTTTAATTGAAGAGGGAGATTTTTTTAGTTTAATATAACTCTTTTTTCTTTTATTTTTCTTACTTATTTTCTTAAAAATTGATAAAATTTTTTTAATCATATTATCATTTAGCTATAATCATAAAAACTATTAGCCCTGGGCGGGATTTGAACCCGCAACCCCTCGCTAACTTGTCTTCATTATTCAGATTAGCGGATTACAAGGCGAGTGCTCTACCGTTGAGCTACCAGGGCATAAAATATTATTTTATACTTAATTTTAAGCTTCTAGCAATTATATCTAATTCATATCCAGATGTCTTACTACCAACTAAGGCACCATAGGAATTTGCTATTATTCCACTTTTAACGAAAGGAGAACCTAAGTTTACACTAGCTTTTTCAACATCAACCTTCAATATTTCTTTTACAATTTTTAAATCTTCTTCACTAGCATCTCTATGAATTATAGCTCCTTTATTTGTGGCAAAACAAACACTACCAACGACTTTAATATTTGCAATTTTTGTTTGATATACCTCAATTCCTAAGCATTCTTCTATTTCTTTTAAGCTTTTTTTAGAAATTAGTTCACTAACAATAGCTCCTTTATCATTACAACATATTAAGTTTCCTATGGCAGTAAATTTTTCTTTTAATATTAAGACATCTACTCCAATTTTTCTTATTTCTTTTATTTCTTTTTCTTTAACAATTTTTGGTATTATTATTCCATTAGAGTTTGCCGCAAGAAATAAACCAACTAATTCAGATTCTGAAACAGAAAATTTAAAATTAGGAACTTTAAATATTGAAGAAATATCCTTTTCAAAAGAAGAAATAACAAATTTATCAGTAGCTAAACCATAGAATCCTATATTAACATCTCCAAAGTAATCTTCTAGGCTTATCATTAATTTTTTTAGTTTTCTTTTTTATTAACCAACTGGCTCAACTTTATACATTTCACCATCTTTAACAACTTTAACTCTAATTTTTGTTTTAGGTCTTTTTATTCCTCTTTTCCAAATTATTTCATTCAATTTTTGAGATAGTTTAATTTTTTCTGATTTTAACCTTTTTTTCAACAATCTTTTTAATAATAAAATAGCTATTTTACTTCTTTTCCATTTGGCTTTTTTTATCAAAGCTTTTCTTAAATTAAGTGTTAATACTTCTTCAACCATAGATTTAATTATTGTATTGTTTCTTTTTAAAACTTTTTAAATATAGTTTATAAATACTAATTAGGTGAAAAAATGAAAGGAATTAGTGCTTTTGTAGCTACTATATTATTAGTTGGTTTTACAGTAGCTGTTGGAGCAATAATATCTGCTTGGTTCCTAACTTATACAAGAACAACAACAGGAGGAGTATCTGCAGCAACAGCATGTGCCGCAGGAATGTTAGATGTAAGTGTTCCTTTTATTAATTCTACTACGAGAAATATTACTACAATTTTAATAAGAAATAGAGGAACAACAAGCATAACAATCACAAACATAACTGTTAGTTGTGGAACAATATCTAATACAACTTCTTTAAATATTTTGCTAATTTCAGGGAATCAAACATCACAAACAATAATATTACCTAGTACTCAAACCCCATGCTCGACGGATTATACAAATATTAATGTTTTGGTTTCAGCTACATGTACGGATGGAGGAACACTAACTGGTGGCTGTACAGGAATAGGTTGTAAATTCTATTAATTTTTTTCTTTTTTTATTATTTCTTTTTCATCATCATAAAGATAGTTAAAGATTTTCATCAATTCATCAATTTCATCTTTAGATAATTCAGCTTCTAAAATATCATTCTCAAAAACATTTCTTCCAATTATAGCTTCTTCTATACTTATTGCGACTCTTTCTCCTTTTCTCGCCATTTCTATTCTTCTTCCCTCACTTTGTATTTCTTTAACTTTTCCAATAATTTTTCCATCTTTTCTTTTAAGTAGTGTATTAGGTTTTAAAGTGCCAGCTATTACTTCAACTCCAAAAATTGCTGGCTTACTTTGTCTAAATATGGCACCAGGTATAACTCTAATTATTACAGGTCTAGGTAAAGTTTTGAGTTTTTCTTCTATTTCTTTTTTCTTCTCCTCTTCAATCCATTTTTTATATTCCTCTATAATTCTATAAATTACATTTGAGTGAAAAATTTTTAAGCCAAAATTCTTAGCTTCGTTTATATCTTCTTCACTAACCTTTATGTTAAAAGCTAGTATAACTTTTCTATATTTATCTTGAATTAATTCACCCTCAATTAAATCTTCTCTATTTATTTTACCAATATCAGCTTTTCTAATTGGAATTCCTTCTTCACTTAAAAGTTTTATCATAGCTTCTAAACTACCAATTGTATCAGCCTTTAGGATCACACCATTGTGATCTTTTTCAAATTCAACATATTTTTCAATTTTAACTTCTTTTATTGCTTCTTCTAGCTCTTTTTCATTTTTTACTGCTCTTATTGGCATACCCGCAATAGCTTTTTCTACATTTGGAGCAACAATTTTAACACCACAAGCAGCAAAAACCTCATTTACACATTCAAATTTTTTCTCTACTCTTATTTCTTGTAAGGGTCTTGGTAATAAAAGAGTTCTAATTCTTGTGATTATCGGTTCTTTACCACCAATAACAAGGATATCGTTTTTTGAAATTTTTCCGTCATAAAGAATAACATCCAATGTTGTTCCTAAACCGGTAACTTCCTTAACTTCAAGTATTATTCCTTTTGCTTTATTGCTTAACTTTAATCTATCTTTTAAAAATCTTTGAGCAAGACCACTTAAAATTGTTAATAATTCTGCTATTCCTTCCTTAGTAATAGAGCTTAATGGAATTATACAAATTTTTTTAGTAAAATTATCCACTCTATCAAATCTTTCACTATCAAAACCATATTCGGCTAAATTAGAAACTATTTGATATATTTTTAAATCCAATTCTTTTAAAGTATCTTCAGATTGGAATTTTAAAGATTCTAAAAAAGAAGTTGTTCTTTGAGGTTTCCACCCAGCTATTTTATCAATTTTGGTAGCCGCAACAACAAAAGGAACTTTATATTCTTTTAGTATTTTTAAACTTTCTCTAGTTTGTTCTTGGAAACCTTCATTTATATCTACTACTAGAATAGCCAAATCTGCAATTGAGCTTCCTTTAACTCTCATACTTATAAAAGCAGCATGTCCGGGAGTATCAATAAAAAGTAATCCAGGTATTTCTATTTTAATTTTCATTTTTTCAAGTAAAGTTTTACAATAACTTTCAATAACTTTAATAGGAACGAAACTAGCACCAACATGCTGAGTAAGCTCTCCAGGCTCTAATTTTGTTATACAAGTCCCTCTAATAGCATCTAATAAAGTTGTTTTTCCATGATCGACATGTCCTACAGTTACTATTATTGGACTTCTTATATTTTCTCCCATAAGATTTAAAAGTTTGTAAGTATAAAATAATAGTATGTGTGGAGGAATATTTAGGAAATTGAAAGAAATGTTTGGTAAAAAACAAGAACAACCAAAAAAAGAAAGGAAGAAGAAATAAGTTAATTATAAAGAACATTTACTATTTTTCTAATTTTTCTTTAATGTTTACTATTTTTTATTTTTATTTTTAGAATTATTCGCCCCCGGCGGGATTTGAACCCGCGACCGTCACCTTTCATCCTTTTTTCAAACCTTCTCGTTAGAAGGGTGCCGCTCTATCCAAGCTGAGCTACGGGGGCTTGCATATTAAAAATATTTATTTTACTCTTTATTAAAAAATTCCATGGTATCTTTTGAAGAAATAAAAAATATAGAAAAAAAATGGCAAAAAAAATGGGAAGAAGAAAAGGTTTTTGAGGCAAATATTGATAGAAATAGAAAAAAATTTTTTATAACATTTCCTTATCCTTATGTAAATGGTGCCCCTCATATAGGACATAGCTATACATTTTTTAGGATTGACTCATATGCAAGGTTTAAAAGATTGCAAGGTTATAATGTTCTTTTTCCTCAATCTTTTCATGCTACAGGAGAACCGATTTTAGGGGCTATAGAAAGATTGAAAGAGGGGGATAAATCTCAAATAGAAACTTTTAAGCTTTTTGGTGTCTCCGATGATGAAATAAAAAAGTTTGTTGAAGAAGGACCAGAATATTTGGCAAGATATTGGATGAAGAGATGGATAGAAGATTTTAAAATTGCAGGAATGAGTATAGATTGGAGAAGAACTTTTATTACTGCAATAACACCAATTTATAATAAGTTTATTGAATGGCAGTATAGAACTTTAAGAAAAAAAGGTTATGTTATACAAGGAACACACCCTGTAATATGGTGTCCAAAATGTAAATCTCCAACTGGTGATCATGATAGATTAAAGGGGGAGGGAGAAAGTCCAATAGAATTTTACATAATAAAATTTAAGTTAGAAAGCGGAGAAATAATTCCTTGTGCAACTCTTAGACCAGAAACAATTTATGGAGTGACAAATATTTGGGTTAAAGATGGTGGAACTTACGTTAAGGCAAAAGTTGATAATGAAATTTGGATTTTAAGTGCAAGTGCTTTAATAAAATTAAAAGAGCAGCTTAAGGATGTGGAAAAAATAGAAGAAGTTAAGGTGAATGATTTAATAGGAAAAGTTGTTGAAAATCCAATTACAAAAGAAAAAGTGCCAATTCTTCCTGCAAAATTTGTTGATTTAGAAATTGGTACAGGAATAGTTATGTCGGTTCCGGCGCATGCTCCCTATGATTATATAGGACTAGAAGATTTGAAAAAAGAAAAAGATTCTTTTATTAAAAAAATTGTTGAAGAGATAAAAATAAAAGTTATAATTAAATCTCCAGATTATAAAGAAATTCCTGCTAAAGAAGCTTGTGAAAAGTTCGGAGTTAAAAATCAAGAAGAAAAAGAAAAGCTAGACTTAGCTACTGAAGAAGTTTACAAAAAAGAATTCCATAAAGGGGTTATGATAGTTGATGATTTTAAAAATACTCCAGTTAGCATGGCTAAAGAAAAGGTTGTTGAAAAATTAAATAGAATAAATTCACTTTCTTCAATTTGGGAGCCAAGCGGAGAAGTTATTTGTAGATGTAAAACTAGATGTTATGTTAAGATTTTAGAAAATCAGTGGTTTTTAAAATATTCGGATGAAGAATGGAAAAATAGAGTAAGAAAAGCTTTTTCTAAAATTAAAATATATCCAGAAGAAGTTAGGGAACAATTTATAAATACGGTTGATTGGTTAGAAAATAAGGCTTGCGCTAGAAAAACTGGATTAGGAACTAAATTACCGTGGGATAAGGAGTGGATAGTTGAAACTCTTAGTGATTCAACAATATATATGGCTCTTTATACAATTTATCATTTAATAAAGAATTTGGATGCTGAGAAAATAAAAGATTCTTTTTTTGACTATATATTCTTAGGAAAGGGTAATTTGGAAGATGTTGTGAAAGAAAATGGTGTTGATGAAGAATTGCTTAAAAAAGCAAGAGAAGAGTTTGAGTATTTTTATCCTGTAGATTTAAGAGGGTCTGGTAAAGATTTAATTCAAAATCATTTAACATTCTATGTTTTTCACCATACTGCAATATGGGAAGATGAAAAGTATTGGCCTAGAATAATTGCCGTAAATGGCTTTGTAAATGTTGCAGGAGAAAAAATGAGTAAAAGTAAAGGAAACATAATTCCCCTAAGGAATCTTTTAGATAGTTATGGGAGCGATTTAGTAAGAATAAATATAATATCTTCTGCAGAAAATTTGAATGATGCTGATTGGAGATTCGAAAATCTAGAAACTTTTAAAGAGAGAATAGATTTTCTTTTTGAAATAGTAAAAAATTTAGATAAAGTAAAAGAAAGAGAATTAACAAATTTGGATAAATATTTAATTAATTTTATTGGTAAAAAAATTTTAGAAGCTGAATCTGCTTATGAGGAATTGAGATTTAGAACAGTAACACAACTTTTGATATTCGATTCTATTAATGCTATAAAGTGGTATATAAATAGAGTTGGTTCAATTGAAAAATGTAATAAAATTGTTTTAGAAAGAGTTTTAGAAGATTTGATTAGAGCAATATCACCTTTACTTCCTCATATTTCAGAAGAAATTTGGAATATTCTTGGGAATAAAAATTTTGTATTTGAGGCCGGCTATCCAAAAATAGAGAACATAAATGAATATTTTATTTTAATTGAAGAATTTGTTAGACAAACAATTGGAGATATAAGAGAAATAATAAGCTTTAAAAACCTAAAACCGAAAGAAATTCATTTGATTGTTGCGGCAAAATGGAAGTTTGATTTATATAAGAAATTTGTGAATGAAGAAGTTAAAGACCTGAAATCTTTTATTTCATATTTAAATGATAGCAGTTTAGTTGAAATTGTTAAAAAATATTATGGGAAGCTTGAGGAAATGAAAAAGAAAAATGAAATTAAAGAAATAGTTGAAAGGGAAGATCAAATTAAAGCTTTGTTTGAAAGTAAAGAATTTATTGAAAAGGAATTTAATTGTAAAGTTGAAATTGAGGAAGAAGAAAATAGTGCTATAGAGAAAAAAACTCAAGCAACTCCATTTAAAGTAGCAATATATATTGTGGTATAAAGTTAGCCAAAAATAATAGATATCGTTTCGATTGTAGCTCCAATTAAAAGTAATAAAACGGCTAATGAAAGTAAAAAGGCTATATCCCACACAATTACTTTCCCAAGCTTATTTCTTATTAATGTATTAGACGCTATTCCCCCAGCTATTGCTCCCAAGAAATATGCTAAAATTTCTAAGCTACCATGAGGAAAATAAACCATTACAGCTATAGGTAATGCATATATTCCCCCTATTGCTTTTGCTGTCATTCCTATCGCTGTTGAAAGAATAGAAGCATTCCAAGTTAATATAAATATTGCACCAGCACCATAGACAAAAGAAAAAATAAAACAAACTAATAAAACACCCAAATTATTAAATAAAATTGTTTGGAAAGTACCGCCAAAATAAAAATACCCTCTTATTGCTTTTATTTCATTGATTTGAGTTTGAAAAGTTCTTTCAGCTATTTCTACAGGTAAAATTAAATAGAGGATAGATAAAACTAATGTTATACCACAAAAAATTGCTGCATATGCTAATATAATTTCTCTATAAAAGCTAAAAATTGAAGTTATACTATTTTCTTTATTTTTTCTACTTATTTTAAAAGCTATTAAATTGAGTTTTGAAGTAAGAGGAGTTAAACCAATTGTAATTAAAAAAACTGAATACAAACCAACATCTTTCTTAAAAATTATTACTGAAATAATAAAAGAAAAAAGTGTTATAATGCCTGAAGCTAAAAATATTTGTATAGGACTTTTTATTCCTTCCTTAACTTTAATTAATGATTCTAATACCATAAAAATATTGTAGAGGAAAAAGTTTTATTTTTTGTGAAAAAGAAAAAAGTATGGAAAAAGGAATTTTTGTGCTTATATTGGCTGCTATACTAATTTTATCTAGCCTAGCTTATAACTACACAACTTTTACTGCATACAATAAAAAAGTTGAAATTCCTAAAGAAAAAATCTTAAATAAAATTTCAAATGAAGAAAGAGATTTAGCTTTACAATATGGGTATACAATAATTTATTATAATTATACACAAAATTTTGATGAAATTAAAAATTATTTAGAAAGTATAGTTTCAAACAAGGCAATTATTTTAATTTTAAATTATGGAGAAAATAGATTAGTTATAGAAAGCTTAAAAGGGAAAAGAGAGATAACCAATCCTTCTTTAAATGAGACAATTAAAATTATTTGTGAAATTACAATTGATACTCCATTAGATTGTGTTTTAAGGGAAATATAATGAAAGAAGAAAAAGAAGAAACAAAAATTTATGTTGAAAAAGAAAAAGCTTTTTCAAAGAATTTGGAATTAGCACAAAGTTTTTTTGGTGAAATTAGAAATAACAAATTGTATTTAAATCCAATAGAAGTTATTTATTTAGCTAATATAAGGAATGCAAAAGTATTTGAAGGAAGAAATCAGCTTACAGTCTCTCAAGTTTTTCAAAAATTTTATTCCCCATTTTTGTTTGTTAGATATAGTGTATTTAGAGATTGGAGGGATAGAGGACTCTTTATTTCTTTTCCTAAAAAACTAGAATCAAAAGATTATGGAAAAAGTCCAGTAAAAAAATATCCAGCTTCTGAGTTTAAAATATTAACAAGATTTAGTTTATATTTCCTTAAGGAAGAGTGCTTTTCTTTAGCATTTGGAAAGGAAGCAAAAAAAGCTTATGAAGAATATTGGTTTGGCCAATGGGGAGTTTATAAAAATTATGAAAGAGGAAATAATTTAACTTTAGATCCAATTGAAACTTTATATCTAGCAAAAAAAGGATTTGACGTTGTTGATATTTTTTCGAATGAAAAAATACAGTATGAAGATCTGGTTAAAGAAATAGAAAAGAGAATTCCACATATTACAAGAATTTTAGAAGTTTATGAAGATTGGCGAGATAAAGGTTTTATATTAAAAACTGGTTTTAAATTTGGTACTCATTTTAGAATTTATTTTCCCGGAGCAAAACCAGTATCTAATAAAAAAGAATGGATTCATTCTAAACATGTTCTTCATGTTTTTCCAAAGGAAGTTAGCATGCCTATGAGTGAATGGTCAAGAGCGATAAGAGTTGCACACAGTGTTAGAAAAACATTCATAATGGCAATTCCTGGAATGAAAAAGGAGGATTATTTAAGAGAAAAGACACCAATTGATTTTGTTGCTTGGCATAGAAAATCTGGAAATCAAGTTGAAAGACCAGACAAAGATAATCCCTCATTTTTAATCATTTCCTTAAATGAAGATGAAAACTTGAGCGGAAAAATGTTGGCTAGTGCTTTAGATAGAGCAGATGAATTAGGATTAAGATTGTTGATAGCTATTAATGATAGGGAGACTAGTATAACATATTATTTAGCAAATAGGATAGAGCTTCCTGGTTCAGAACATAAATATTATGAGATAGAATGGTTCACTCCTTAAACGATATTAAAGAGGCATAACCTACAACATTTAGATAATCTTTACTTACTTCTGCGCTAGTAGAGTGTTTAACAAGTTTGATTTTTCCACCTAAAATTTTAGTTATTTCCATAAGGACTGCAATAGCTCCATAGCCGCATGCACTAATTTTCCACTTATTTATTGTTTTGTAAAACTTTTCTAAATCTAAAGAAATTATAGCGTCAATTAACTTTTCATCTTTTTCATTAACAGAAGCGTAATTTTCATAATGAGTAAAATCTGAACTTGCAATTAGTAAAAACTCTTCATTCGTTTTAACTAAAGCATTTGCTAAATCTTTTGCGACACTAATTGATTGATTCATTAAACAAATAGGAACAATCTTAAAATTATTTTTATATAAAAATTGAAGAAAAGGAACTTGAACTTCAATTGAATGCTCTTCTAAATGTGCTTCAAAATCTTCTTTAGCAAAAAGAGAATTTTCGATAACTTTTTTAGAAAAGTTTTCATCAACTTCTACTTCACCTAGTGGAGTTTTCCACTTACCTTTATAAAAAACAGAAACTTCTTTCCCCAAACCAGTATGATTAGGTCCAATTATTACTGCGCGAAAAATATTTTTTGGAAGAAGAGAGTATGCATAAGTAGCAGTTAAACCAGAATAAATATATCCCGCATGCGGTACAATGATGCCGATAATTTCTTCTTTAATTTTATCTAATTTAACTTTTTCAAAAAAATCTTTTAAAACTTTTTCAATCTCTTTTTTTGATTTTGGATAAAAAAATCCAGCAAATTTAGCCTCTCTTATCATAACTATTTATCTTTTGCAAACTTTTAATTTTAGGAATTACTATTGTACCTTCTTCTTTATTACCTATTTCAATAGCTTCTTTTTTTAAAAAAAGATATGCGGTATAAGCAGCTGTTATTGCGTCTAATTCATCAGCATTAATATTTTCTTTATTTATTCTTATTCCTAAATCAATTAAACCTTTTTTTAGATTTTCTAAACCATTTTGCTTACGAGGAATTTTCAATATATCTTGTGTTGCACCAGGATAAACTTCAATTACTCTAAATCCAAGTCTTTCAAATTTTTTCTTTAACTTTATCCCCCTATGAGTTAACTTTCTCATTGGCCCCAATGAGAGTGGAAAAAATTTGATTTTGAGCTTTAATAGGACTCTGTCGCATTCTCTTAGATGCGGACCAACTTTCTTTAAATTCTTCCTTCCAATAGGTAAACTAAGAGGAGCGTCTATTGCTATTATTTTTGGTTCAACTTTTTTAATAAGTTCAATAATTTCTTTATCCGTATTTAATGTTAGACAAGATGCGTTTAGCTTCTCATCTAAGATACATATTCCCGTGTTCCTTTTTTCACTTCCCGCTAAATCTATTCCCACTATTAACATTTTTAATATTTTTCATTGATAAGAGAAAAACTATTTAAATTATGTGAGATAAATATTAATAGCTCGCTTGGTGTTGGATTTGGAGAAAGCGTGTTCGCTTTTCGATGATAAATCTGGTCGAGGCGAGCAAAAATTGTCCTTGAGTGAAAAAACTCAAGGTAAGGTTGATTTTTCATGAGACCTTAGAGGTAGGGTTCCCCGCCAATTCTGGCTGATCCCGCCAGAGACCACCGCTATCCGGGTCCGACTAAGCCATGCGAGTCGTGAGGGGTAAGCCCTCGGCGTCCTGCTCCGTAATACGCAGTCAACCTACCCTAGGGAGGGGGATAATCCCGGGAAACTGGGGCTAATACCCCATAGGTGTAAGGTGCTGGAAGGCCCTTACACCGAAATGGCGTTCGTAGCCGCCCTAGGATGGGACTGCGGGGCATCAGGTTGTTGTCGGGGTAATGGCCCGACAAGCCGATAACGCCTACGGGCCATGAGAGTGGGAGCCCGGAGATGGACTCTGAAACATGAGTCCAGGGCCTACGGGTCGCAGCAGGCGCGAAACCTTCGCAATGGGCTAACGCCCGACGAGGGGACCCGGAGTGCCCGTGCTTTGCACGGGCTGTTGCCCTCTGTAAACGGGAGGGCGAGGAAGGGGTGGGTAAGACGGGTGCCAGCCACCGCGGTAATACCCGCGCCCCGAGTGGTGGTCACGATTATTGGGTCTAAAGCGTCCGTAGCCGGCCTAGCAAGTCTCGAGTGAAATCCTGCAGCAAACTGCAGGGCTTGCTCGAGATACTGCTAGGCTCGGGACCGGGAGAGGGCAGCGGTACGCATGGGGTAATGAATAGTGTGCGTACCTTTGAGCTTATGCGATGAAAAGAAATTTTTAATTATCATGAAGCTATAATTTTCACTAGAGATCAGAATCTTAGCACACTATTCACCCTAAGGGGTTAAATCCTGTAATCCCATGCGGACCACCAGTGGCGAAGGCGGCTGCCTGGAACGGGTCCGACGGTGAGGGACGAAAGCTAGGGGAGCAAACGGGATTAGATACCCCGGTACATGAGTTAGGGTATCTTCTGATTTCAAGATGAGGAGTATCTAATCCTTTGAAAAATGATAATGCTCCCCACAGCTAGGACTCTAACTCATGCGGGAAAGTCCTAGCCGTAAACGATGCCCGCTTGCTGTCGCACGCTCTTCGGGAGCGTGCGGTGGCGGAGCGTAGGTGTTAAGCGGGCCACCTGGGGAGTACGCCCGCAAGGGTGAAACTTAAGGGAATTGGCGGGGGAGCACACAAGGGGTGGGACGTGCGGTTCAATTGGACTCAACCCCGAGAACCTTACCAGGGCCGACGGCAGGATGAAGGTCAGGCTGAAGACCTTACCAGACGAGCCGAGAGGTGGTGCATGAGAAGAATAGCCCTAAATCAAAAAAGTTTGTAACAAATGTATGAGATATACACTAATAAGTATGAAAAAGGAAAAATGTCATCCCAGTCCAGAAGTGTATCGTAATGGTATAAAGATCGAAGTTAAGTTTGAATAAATACAAAAGTGAGGAATTTAGAATTAATTGGGAAAAAATAGACAAGTTTCATTGAAAAATACTTACTCTTTTGAAAAGGGCTATTCTTCTGCAAAGCCATCGTCAGCTCGTACCGTGAGGCGTGCCGTTAAGTCGGTTAACGAGCGAGACCCCCGCCCCATGTTGCTACTGCCTTCTCCGGAAGGCAGGCACTCATGGGGGACTGCCCGCGATAAGTGGGAGGAAGGAGGGGGCGACGGTAGGTCCGTATGCCCCGAAAGCCCTGGGCCACACGCGCGTCACAATGCGCGCTACAAAGGGATGCAACCCCGAAAGGGGAAGCAAATCCCCTAAAAGCGCGCCCAGTTCGGATCGAGGGCTGCAACTCGCCCTCGTGAAGCCGGAATCCCTAGTAGGCGGACGTCATCATGTTAGTCGGAAGAGTATGATTTACATGCACCACTACGAATTTTAAAAAATGAGGAAATGTGGGAAATGATCTTCCGGCTAGCATGAAAGCGTTCGCCGAATACGTCCCTGCTCCTTGCACACACCGCCCGTCAAGCCAACCGAGTGGAGCTCCCTCGAGGCCGAAAGGTCGAGTGGGAGCTCCGCGAGGGGGGCTAAGTCGCCACGGGCGGCCAGACGAGTTAAAAGCTCGAATGATGATGTTTAATGTCTGGCTACCGGCGACAAGGTAGCCGTAAGGGTTAGCAGAGAGTTAGATGAAAAAATGGCTTGACTCTGATTGATGATGAGTAAGGAGGTGATTAAATCTCTGCTAACTCGGCAACTGGAAGGTGCGGCTGGATCACCTCCTTAATTTTGGAGCGGGGAACAAAACCCTACCTCTAAGGCATGAAAAACTATCTATCTTGTTCTTGGTAGTATAACTATTCTGTCTGAAAATCTTTCTGTGTTATTTTCTATAATCTTAGTATAATTATTACTCAGTCCAAAAGCTATTTTTCTTACAGACTCCTCTAACTCTTCCAATTTCCTATAATATTTCCAATAATTTTTATCAATTTTATTGTGTGGACCTTTAGACACATCCAACAAATAATAATATTTTTCTATAGTGTCGCCTGTAACGTGTGAAAGAGTATTTGTATACGGAGCAAATACAGTTACTGGTCCAATTTTTGGAGTTTGGTAAAAATTTTCAAATATTTTATTCAATTTTCTTTCTTTCTGTATTTTTCTTTTATTTAAAAACAAATCCAGGTAAATTCCGTAACATTCCTCAAAATCAGGAACCTCTCTATTAGGATAATGGTAATAAATCCAGGTAGATGCATCAAACAATAGAGGAGTTCCAATTATTTTTACCTTATAGTTTTTAACTATTTGTTTTAAAGAATTGCTAATATCATCAATGGTTTGCCCTCTTATTGCCAAGTCATCTACAATAACAACTATTTCATAATTTTTTGATTTTATTTCTCTACCTAATTGTGCCATACCACTCATTACAGAAAAATCTTTAAGTCCACTTTTTGATTCATTTCTTGATCGAAGCCAATATAGATCTTCTAAGTCTGTTTCTAAAACCAAATAAAGAAATGCTAAACGGGAGGAACGACCAACCAAAACTGTACATGTTTTTGAGTATTCATTTAATTTTTTTAAAAGATAAGACAAATTTTGTAGAGATTTGTCAAATAAGAAAATCGGGTGTTCGAAAAGTGGTGGTTCTTCTCCTTTAAATACAATATCATGGAGTTCTTTTATTTCACTAAAAGTTTTTTCACATACATTAAACTTACAGTTTTTTAAGTTTTCAATAAAATTGTGAGCCTT
Organism: Candidatus Aenigmatarchaeota archaeon; assembly: GCA_044343155.1. Lineage (GTDB taxonomy): Archaea > Aenigmatarchaeota > Aenigmatarchaeia > CG10238-14 > SpSt-28 > SpSt-28. The sequence goes on along the minus strand of JAVZSS010000004.1, from coordinate 2,756 downwards.
TCCTTCACAAAGATCAATTGGGGTATCAACAAAGCATGGTTGGGTTTTTTGTGAAGGATGAATATAAACATCTATAGCTATCTCTAGTTCAATCTCCAGGTTTTTTAAATTTAATTCTAATTTTTCAGTTTTGTTTTTGTTTTCACCTAGTAGTGAAAACTCTCTCATATAAGTATTTACTTTGAGTATAAAAGTTTTTTGAAATGTAGATAAATTATTTATGAAACAAATACAATTTTTAGTTCTTTTTTTAGTATTTTTTCTAATTTTTAATATTTCTTATTCACTAACATGTAGAATTACAACACAATCTTGTTTACCATCAGAAACATGCTTATTTTCTCTATATTCAACTAAAAATTCTCATGCTGGAGATTGTGGTTATTATAGTTATAACATTTGTTGTGATCAAATCTATTCTTATTTCAACCAAACTTGTAATATTTCAACATCACCAATTCTTTCATTTTATCAAATGAATAATTCTCACGTAGCTAAAGGTGATTATTATAACTTAAAACTTTGTGTAGGCTATTTTACTTATCCAATAGAATGTGAAATAAGAAGTAGTTGTTATGAAGATGAAACTTGTATAATTTCTTTATATGATTATGTAAATTCTCACGTTGCAGAATGCAATTATTATTCCAATAAATTATGTTGTAAGCAATTAAGTGATTTAGTTATAAATTCTTCTTCATTTGAATATGAAGATAGGCCAATTTTTGGTAATTTGACTAGGATAAATATAACAGTTTTTAATGATGGAGATGCAAATGCGTATAATGTAAATGTTTCTTGTTATGAAAATGGAGTGTTATTTGATTCTAAAATAATTAATGTTACTAAAAAATCATATTCAAAAACTTATTGTGATTGGGAAGTAAGTTGTAATAATGTTGTTGTTAAGGTTGATCCTTTAAATGAAATTAAAGAACTTAATGAAACTAATAATGAATTTACTCTTTCAATTCCCATTACTGAAATACTCAATGTTTCAATTCTATATCCATTAAATAACTCTTCTTTTTATAGAGGAGAAGAAATTTGGTTAAACTCTTCAGTAACTTCTTCTTGTAATTTATATCCACCTCATGAAACATATTGGTACTTTGAAAATAGTTTAATTGGAATAGGAGATTCAATAAAATGGCAAATTCCTCTAGATGATTCAGTTTTAGGAACAAAAAATATAACTGCGTTTTCTAATTCTTCAGGTTATATATCTTCAAGCTCTTCAATTTTTATAAACATTCTTAATAATCCTCCCAAAATTTTACAAGTTTCAACAAATGTTTCTGAAGTAGAATCTGGGGAAGGAATAGAAATAACATGTAGTGTTTATGATTTAGAGGATTGCCAATCTGAAAGTAATTGTAATTTAAATGTAAATATTTCTATTTTAGATGCAAATAATAATTGGAACAATTTCACAGCAAATAAAATAGGAAATACTTTTTATATAGATTATACTGCTCCTTACTATCCATTAGGAGAATATAAGGCATATTGTATAGTTTGGGATAGTGAGAATGATTATTCAACAAATTTCACAACTTTTCTTGTTTGGCAAAATGGAACAATAACAATTAATTTAAATTCTAGCTATTATCTCTGGAATTCTGGAGTAAAGGTTTATGGAAATGCTTTTAGAAAAGATAAAAGCTACATACAACTATCTTCTATAGACATTTTCATTGGTAATAAAAAGGTTTGTAGTACCCAAACTAATATGGAGGGTTATTATGAATGTGAATTTATTTCACCAGAACAAATAGGAAATTATATACTTTATGTTAATGTCACAGATGCATTAACAGGAAAAGTTTTTATTAATCAAACGATTTTGATAGTAAAATTTGTTTATGGAGAAGAGGAAAAAGAAATGAAAAGAGCGAAAAGTGTTAGTTGTCAAGAAGTGCCTCAATTGATAGTTAACCCTGATGGAAGCATAAAGAGGGTTTATGTTAGAGTTTGTGTTTGGAAATAAGATTAATTATTAGAAAGGAATTTAATTTATGAGCAAAGCTATTATTTTTCTTTTTTCATTGATTTTCTTTACTCTATTTCCTTCCTTTTCTCAGCCAGAGCTTTTTGATGAATATCCAAAAAATGGTACATATATTTACGGAAAAGATAATGATGTCTTTTCAATAAAGGCTATTTCAAGCCTATCAATTGAAGGGTATTTGTATGTTAGAGTTAAAGATCCAACTTCAATATGGAAAGAAATCAAAATGAATTGTTTTCAGGAAGAAAATTACTGGATATGCAATACTACAGTACCTGGATTAGAAGCTCTTTTAGCAGAGGGAAAATATTTACTTTACTATTTTACAGTATCAAATTCTTATGGAAAATCTTTCTATGGAAACGAATCATCTCCCTTAGAGGTTTTGGTTGATAGAAGTCCACCATTAATAAGTTTAGCCTTTCCTTATTCAAATTTAACCTATGTTAGTGATAGAAAAAAATTAAGTTTTATAATAAACGATACTTTGTCTGGAGTTAATTTAGAAAGAGTGGAAGTTCTTTTTTCTTATGGAAACGAAACTTGGAATTCGAGCTGGATTAAAATGATTTTTGATAATCAAACAAATACATTTATTGTCCCTTGGAATACAAGTTTATTACCAAATAATTCAAGTTGGATAGTTTATGTTAATGCAAGTGATAATGTTGGAAATTATAATGTTACAAAAATTGGGGTTTTTTATGTTGATAATGAAGAGCCAAGAATAATAGAGTATAGGCCA
>JAVZSS010000034.1:0-5306 GCA_044343155.1 Candidatus Aenigmatarchaeota archaeon | reverse complement strand
ATTCCAGTCATGAGTTAGTCCTGTTCCGCCTAAACGGTCAGAAGTTTTGCTGTCAAGTAATATTGCATCCACGATGTTTTCGTATTCTTTTGCTTTTTCTATTGCGGACCTATCGACCACGTGTATAGCTTTTATAAATTTGGCATAGGGCAGAGCTTGTTTAAGGAGTCTGATATTTTCAGGTGAAATATCTCCTTGTAGTTGTATTGTAAATACTTGTGCGGTTATAATGATTTGAAAGAGTTCGCCTAACGAAGTAAGATGGGTTACGAGAACAGGGGTAATAAAGGGTGGGACAAGTTTAGAGAGGTTTCTTACTTCTTCTGGTTGGATAGCGTCTTCTGATTTATGTGTAATTCCGGATATAAATCCGACTGCATCTGCTCCAGAGAGAATAACAGATTTTAATTCTTCAGCGGTTTTAATTCCGCAGATTTTTACTTTCATAGCACCTCCTGGTGGTGGATTTTTTCTAGAATAAAATTTTAGACTTGGTTATTTTTTAGGCTTTTGAGTTTTGTTTAGTTTTTTTTAGGAGAGTTTTTACGTTTTAGTTTTTGTCTTGTTGATTTTTGAATTCTTCTAGGTATCTAGTGGATGCTTTTTCGAAGAACTCACTGAGAGTGAGTTCGTGGTCGATCGGGGACAGTGTATGCCAATGGAAGACCAATCTGTCGTGTAGGAGATACCATTTCTTGTGGAGACACAACGTGTGAGGGGAGTCCTAATGTTTTCGCAGGTGATTAATTACCCGCTTTTCCAATTTAGTTGGCAAATTTTCCAAACTTTTTGCCAACCTAAAAACTGACGCCCACAAGGCTTAATTTTTCTTCCATCCCGAAATATCCCGCATAATCCCGTTTCATCCCACATTTGCCAACTCAATTGGAAACGACATTCGCAAAGTTAAACAGGTTTAAAAACTCACAAACTTCAATAAGGAACTGAAGAATCGGATGGTGTTGAATCAAGCATTTTACTGCAATAACATAATCATAATCTTGATCAACTAAAGAGACAGAAAATCATAATAACTTCCGACTTCCTCTTTTGTAGGAGAAGAATTCATATGATAAATTCTTTATATTTCTTGAAATGCCTATTTTACTGTTCAATCGTCTCTTCAACTTTCTTTTTTGCTTCTTCTAAAAGTTGTTTTGCTTTTTTTCTTGCTTTATGAGATTTTTGAACAAGTTCAGCGATTTTTTGCTGGATTTGTGTTGGTAAGATTGGGATTATTAAGTTTCTAATTCGATTTGGTTTCCAGTGTGTTATAATAGAACCTCCACCATCTCTTTCAATTTGTGATTTTCCAATAATAGAATTAATACAAAGACATAAGTATTCTGGATCAATATTTTTGATTTTTAATCGTAAAATGCCACTTGAAATTATTCCTTTAATCGGTTCTTTTATAAAATATGCAATACCTGGAGTAGCATCCTTTGTCAATAATATTTCGCCTTCTTTTGGTTCAAATTTGTCTTTTAGAAGTTGATAGTCTTCTTCAGAGATATATTTCTGGTCTTTGTCTATAAAACCGTTTGGTGACAAATTACTTACTCTAATAAAAGGTATTCCTTCATCTCGATATTTTTCACTTCCGACTTCAATTCCTTTTTTAACTGAAATAATAAACTGACTTAATGGTTTCGTTTCAGTTTTTTTATTAATTTTTTCTATAATTTCATCATACTTTGGATTAAAATATTCTGCATCAATTCTGTAAACTGTCCTTGTCTCTGATAAATTAACATTGTAAAATAATCTGTCTTCTGGTTTGAAATCTTGCAAACCTAATTCAGATAAAAGGATAGATTCGGCTTGGGAGTAGAAAATTTCGCTTTGTTTAAATAAGTCTTGTGCTTTTAGAAATAAATTTTCAACCTTCTCAATGAGTTCCTTTTTTAAAATTGGGACTGGAATTCTTTTAAGATGCTGTGGTGAAATTTCTGGCTGTAGTGCTCCGTAAGTTCCTCTAATTATTAATAATTTGCCAAATTTTGTGTTGAAGAAAATAGCTAAATAGAAGGGAGATAACTTGAAATTAGGTTTGCCTATAAGAATATGCGCAGATGCTATCACTTTTTCGGGGTGTCCAACATAAGCCGTAACAACACCAACCGCACCTGTTCTAATGAAAAGAATATCTCCATATTCTAACAAGTTTTTTGGCATCAATTTTGCAATTTCACTACTGATGTACTTCTTTTCAGACAAATCAAGCATTAAAGGTCTCACATTTTGAGCAAGCAAAAATAAATAATCTTTGTTCTCTTCTTCATACTCTCTTTTAATTTCTTTAGGATGAATTATTTTTTTTACTAAATTTTTAAAATAAATAAATTTGGTTTTTAATAGTGTTTTCTTAATTTCCAAATACTCTGGCTGGTAATACTCGGCATCGATTCTTCTTGCTCCTTCAAGTTCCGATAATTTTACAACACTTATTACAGCCATTTTATTATTCCCTCCAAAAATCAAAACCTTGTTCTTTTGCGAATTTAATAAATGCCTCCGCTATTTCGTCTAAATCATGATCAATTACTGGATGTCCCTGTTCATCTAAAACAAAAGAACCATCTGGATTTTTCTTATATCTATATTCTCCGCTATTATCTTTGACAGGTTTTTTATTTACAGCCATAAAAATAGGATAATCCATTTCCTTTATTACCTTTCCTTCAAGCCAGAATTTCTTAAACTCTTCTTTAATTTTCTCATCATTCAAAACCAACCATATTTGTCCACCTAAAGTTCTTTCAGAAATTTCACGATGAAGTTTTCTTGCTTTTTTGTCCAATATTTTTATTTCTTTTCGTATTTCTCTTGCTCTCTGGGTATTTGCTTCTTCCAGTTCTGCTTTTTTTTCATTTAGGGTGTTAACTATTTCATTAAATTCATCAATCAGTTCTTTTAATGAAATTTTTTCTCTTGATTCATTTTCCTCTGCTTCTGCAGTTTCATTTTCAGTTTCTTCTATTTCTTCAACTGAACCAAAATAACTTTCCAGAAATACCTTAAGTTCCTCTGGTAATTCTTCCTCATCTACATCAGAATTCCACTGGTGTTTACCATAAGTTTCCTGAAGTTTTTCAAAATATTTGTTAAATTCACTTTCATATCTGAGTTTGATTTGTTGAATTCTTTCTTTTTCTTCATCAGTATATTTCTGTAAGAAAAGAACACTTGTTTTTGTTCCTGTATGTGGTTTAAATGTATTCTCATGCAAACCAACAACTGCCAGGATTCTTGCTTCTTCTATAATGAATCTGCGAATATATTCAGCATTTGTATTGTTAAGTATACCCTGTGGTAAAACTATTGCCATTCGTCCACCAGGACGAATAAATTGTAAAGACCTTTCTAAAAACAGAATATGTCTGCCAATTTTATTTACAAGTCTACCTCCTTTTTCTGCCAATTTGTAAAGTCTTAATATTTCCCGTTCTTTTACTGTTCCAGCAAAGGGTGGATTTGTCATTAAAATATCAAAATCAAAATACATATAACTTCTTTCATTCTCCCTGTTTTTTACTGAATCCTCAAATTGCAGGAGTCTTTCCCTCAGTCCTCCTTTAGTTTCATCATCCCATGTAAAAGGTGCTAATGAATTTGCTTTGTAAACATGGGCTTTGCCGTCTCCAGCAATTAGATTTATTGCTTTTGCAATTTTTACGGCCTTTTTAGAAAAATCTATACCAAAAACTCTATTTTGTGCAAAATCTTTGGCTCTTTCTGGCAAACCATTAGTAGTTAGTTTTCCGCCAGCAACCCACAGGATAGAATGAAGAAGAAAACCACAAGAACCACAAGCAGGGTCAATTATTGCCTCATCATACTTTGGGTTAAGCATTTTTACTACCATATCAACAACAGGTCTTGGTGTGAAAAACTGCCCTTCCTTTTTCTTTGATACTTGTGGGATTAGATACTCAAATGCTTCATCAATTATTTGAAGGTTGGAATTGAATAGTTTTATTTTTTCAAGAAATGAAACACACACTTTAAGATGTTCGTCTCTTAATTCAATTCTATCTGTAGCTTCAAAAACACCTCGCCATTGTCTTTTAGCCCCCTCAAATAGGTTTTCAATTGCTCTTTTTACTTGTTCTGGACTTCTTCCACCCACAAAAAATTCTAATTTGTAGTTAGGATCATTTATGCCTTTCCATTCATCATAAAGTTTTGCATAAATAAGTTTGAAAATTTCTTCAAACGGATCAACTCCTGCATTTCCTAAAACTAATTCTTCTAAATCAAGGAGAATCTTTTTTAATGTTGTTTTACCCTTCCTCAATTCATCATTTTCTTCTAACCATTTGATAGTCCAGCGTTCTGTTAAAATATCTCTTAATGCTTCTGTTGCTTTCGGGATACGTGGAATAGAAGTAAAAATATTCGGTTCCTCTCTATGAAGCAAAATAATTTCATTTCCATTAGACCAAATACCAATAGGTGCTCCTTCTGCATTACAATAGCTTTTTAATTGTTCTAAACCGTCGCCTCTTTTTGGTCTCTTTATTTCAATAATAATAAATGGGTGAGTCATATCTTCATGCATTATAACTATGTCTGCGAGTCCAGAATCCCTTGAGCCAAAATAAACCACTCTTTCAACATCAATTCGTTCTTTAGGATAATTGTATTCTGAAGTCATTCTGTAGATAAATAACTGTCTTACTATTTCTTCAGGTTTTGCAGGTTTGTATTTATCTTTAATTTGACATTTGATAAAAAATTTGCCTTCTTTTTCAATTATTAGATCCTCTACAAAATCTAATTCTTTTTTGGAAAACAAAGAAAGACCATGTTTTACTTCTGGTGCCGAGAATATTTTTTGAATTTTTTGATGGTTGTTTGGCATTTTATCTACCCTCTTCGACCTTGTCTGCAAAGTCTTTCTCAATAAATTTCTCAATCTTATCTCTTCTGTAATTCAAAATACGGTAAATCCCAAAGTCTAAGCCAGATGCTTCAAATTGGAAAAGCTTTCTAAGTAATTCCTGAAATTTTTGAAGACTCTCCATACCTCCTCCGTGATTATTTTTGTGGTGTTTATTAATTTATTAGCATTATTTTATAAAAGTGCATCCCAACCAACAAGACGATCAGAATTAAACATTTTCAACTTTGTCTTTTATTTTGTAATTCTGTGGATCTATTAAGAAACTCGGCAGAGGCTTTTTCAAAAAATTCACTAAGAGTAAGATCATTGTCAACGCAGAAGTGTTTAATTGATTTAAGAAGATCCGAAGGAATATAGAGAGTAACTTTAGTTTTCTTTTGGGATTCTTTTTTAACAA
>JAVZSS010000033.1:5236-5533 GCA_044343155.1 Candidatus Aenigmatarchaeota archaeon | reverse complement strand
AAGCCATTATACTATTTTATAAGTAAAATATTTAAGTTAAAATCAGACTAATGTAGGATTGAAAGGTAGACCAGCCACTTGTATCTACTCCGCTTTGGAAACGTTAAAATCAGACTAATGTAGGATTGAAAGATAATGCTTTTACATATAAGCTTACAAACAACTACTTGTTAAAATCAGACTAATGTAGGATTGAAAGCTAATATTGCAGTTTGCTCATCAAGATTACCTACACCTGTTAAAATCAGACTAATGTAGGATTGAAAGTCTTAAAGGACGATTACTTATTTTTATGTA
>JAVZSS010000033.1:1105-5226 GCA_044343155.1 Candidatus Aenigmatarchaeota archaeon | reverse complement strand
TTAAATTCAACTTAAAAGACAATTACCTTTCTTTGTTTATAGAATTCATCTCCAGATAAATAACCTGCATAAATAATAAGTCCTCTTAATCCTTTTTCTTCCATCTCGTTAAGTTCTTTGATTCTAACTTTTTTAAGATTTTCAGAATTTAATCCATATTTTTCACATATTCTTATGGTTTCTGATTCTACTAATGCTTCTTTGGTTAAATGGAAAAGTGATGCTTTTAAAATACCTTTTTTTCCATCGTTTCCATACATATATGTAACATTTATTTTTTCTCCATGAGGAGTTAGTATTATATATTCAAAATTATTTTGCTTTATTATAGTTAATCTATTTTTTTCACAAAATTCATTTATTCTCCTTAGAATAATATCATTGAGTACTTTACATTCTTCTTCAGAAATAGATTCAAATAACTTCTCTTCTATATTATGTAAAAACTCATGAACTCCAACCCCAAATATTTGTTCTGGGGTTAATTCTTCAAGCCTTTCTCTTACAAATATCCTGTTATTCTCTGCATTTGACCAAGGAACTACTTTAAATCTTCTCTCACTTTCATCATAAATAATTCTGAGGGAAACAAATCGTTTAAAAATATATTCTAAATTAGATCCTATTCCTTTTAATACTTCTTTATAGTTTTCATCCAAACAATCTTCAAAACTCTTCTCATCTTTTATTGAGTAAAAAAAGCAAGAGAATATTTTCTCACTAAGATATTTCTTTTTTAACTCAGATAAAAAAGAACTAAGTTCATAAATATCCCCAAAACTACATTTCCAATTATTTAAGAAAAAATTTATTTTAAAGCAGTTACGAAGCTTGATTTTACCTTCAGTTCCAAAGTCATTAGATATTTTTTTAGTTTCATAAGAAAATTCAATATTTCTATTTTTAAGATATGAGGAAATAATCTTAACTATTTCGTCAATTTTTTCTTCTTGAGTGATATCTATTTCCATGCTCCTATTTTCATTATAAGCTTCACATAAAAGTCTTAGCTCTTCATTTGAGGTTGGAAATTGGCATATAATTTCTATTTCTTCTATTGAAGGCTTTGTATTATTAAGGATAGCTTCTATTTCTTTTGCACTTATAATTATAGGTTTTGGTAGATTTTTTTCTATCTTATACTCTTCTTTTATCCAATCCTCTACTTTATTTTTCGCTTCAAATAAAATTTTTTCTAAAGTTCTTAGGGAGCTCATAAATATTAATTTAAAAAGTTAATATATATTTGTTACTATAAAGTGGTTAAATTAAAATACGATAAACATCTTGAATTTGAGAGAATATAAAGCTTGTGAATTTTCTAATTAAAATGGAAAGAACAAGTAAAAAGAGAGGGTAACTAGAGTATATAGATACGTTTCATATCAAAAAAGTATTAAGGTTATAGAATGATATTTAAATTGGGGAAATTGTAAATGGAAGGTATATTTGTAAAGTCTTTGGGGGAAATAAAAGAGCCGAATGTTTCAGAAATTGGTGGTAAGGGTTATTCATTAGCTGTTCTTATTAATAATGGTTTCGATGTTCCGAAAGGTTTTGTAATAACTTCTAACGCTTTTTTTGAGTATTTAAAATACAATAACCTATTAGATAGAATAAAAAATTTAGTGGCTGAAATTAATGAAGATAACCTCAAGGATAAAAGCTGGAAAATTAGGGATTTGATTTTAAATGGAAAAATTCCTAGAAATATTGTTTCAGAAATAGCTGAGAGTTTAAAAAATTTAAACGTTAAATATGTTTCTGTTAGATCTTCGGCTGTAAGTGAAGATAGTTTGAGAGTTTCTTTTGCTGGAATGCATGATACTTTTCTAAATGTAAAAGCAGAATTAGAGTTAGTTTTAGAAAATGTAAAGAAGTGTTGGGCTTCTTTATTTAGTGAAAGGGCAGTTATTTATAGAATGAAAAAAGGAGTACTTCGTTTAGAAGGTATGGCAGTAATAGTTCAAGAGATGATTCCAGCTGAGGTTTCTGGTGTAACTTTTACACTTCATCCATTAAATAAAAATGCTTTGTTAATAGAATCAGCTCGGGGTTTGGGTGATTTAATAGTTAGTGGTAAAATAATTCCAGATTATTTTGTTATAAACAGAAAAACGCTTTCTATTTTAGAAAAAAGAATAAATGAGAGAATTCCATCACTTTCAGATTCTGATGTAAAGAAAATAGCAAAGATTTGTTTAAAAGTGGAAAAGATTTTCATAAATCCACAAGACATAGAGTGGTGTATTTTTGATAATAGAATTTGGTTACTTCAATCAAGAGCAATAACAACAAATTCTATGATTGTAAAAGAAAGTTTAAAGAAAAAAATTATTTTAAAGGGTATAGGTGCAAGTCCTGGTATTGCTCAAGGAAAAGTAAAAATTGTATTAAATCCTGGAGAAGTGCATAAAGTGAAAGAGGGTGATATTTTAGTTACTGTAATGACAAACCCATTATATTTAACTGCAATTCAGAAAGCAAAAGCAATAATAACAGATATTGGAGGTATGATATGTCATGCAGCAATTGTAGCAAGAGAATTGGGTATTCCTTGTGTTGTTGGAACAAAAAATGCTACAAAAGTGTTAAAAGATAATATGGAGGTGGTAGTTAATGGTACAGAAGGAAAAGTCTATGCATCAAGTTGACGATTTGATTAGTGAATTGTTTAAAACTATTGCTGAATCTATATATGATATAGATATGCAACATGGTGGTGGAAAGGATTATTGGCCATTTCATCCTGTGTTTTTAAATTCTTTAGTTGGTCCTATACTCTTTAGAGAATTTTTTAGAATTTTTAGACGTTTGGAAGAGAATGGATATACCTTAACTGATATTGGAAATATAATAAAAAGTCCCACAAAAATTGCTAACTATCTTTGTTCATGGTCTAATAAAGTTCTCAAACCTTTAAGTTATGAAGAAAAATATGAACTTATAAAATATTTTCTCAAACTGCTTATTATTCTAAGAAATGGCGAACCTTTTTGTGAAAGAAAAAGAAACTTAGTTTGGTCTAGAAAAGAATTACAGCAAAATCTAAAAGAGTATGAAAAATATTTCATAAGTGTTAAAGAAAGTCCTGAAATGGCACAACTTTTATCAAAATTGGAAGCTTTACTTCTTTTGTATGTTGAAGCACTTTATTATTACCTACTTGATTTTTCTCGTATGATGCATGGTCCCTATTTGTTAGAAAATAAATCCACTATTTTTGTAAAAGAGTATTTTCACTTAAAAGCTGGAGAAATGTGGGATATAGTTTCAGATTTTCCATTTGATCATTTTAAAGAGATTGGTATTTACAATAACATAAGCATTACTGTATTCTTTCTAGGTCATGTTCATTCTAATCCACCATTTCCTCAGGCTATAGAAAAGTTTGTAATAGTGGTAGATGATAAAGTTATAAAAGATGAAAGAGAGTTGAAAGATCTGTATGAAAAAGTAAAAGAAGTTACAGAAAGAGCTGTTAGTACAATAGAAAAAAAATCAAATGATGAAAGTTTTCTTCTTAAGAAAGGAATCGATATGTTTTTCTATCCTTTAAAGCCATTGTATGAAGAAATTGGTGAAAATTGGAAAGATATACTTCCAGAAGTATATAAGTTTGCATCTAAGGTTAAAGATAAAGTTAGAATTCCTAGACCTTGGGGAAACTGGAGTAAAGAAAAAGCTGTGTCACATCTTCTAAAATCAATAGATTTTAGGAGGCAGGGAAAATAGTGGAAGAATATTCTTCTTATAAGACTGCTCTTATTAATGTCATGAAAGAAATCCGTAAACCTATGTATACCCTTAACCCTAATACCGGAATTACCTATTTATATTTTGAAAAAACAGTTCTACCTCCAACAGATTCAAATGAATGTGAGAAAAATTATATGATGCCTTTTCTTATTTTAGTAACAAATCCTTGCTCTCATCTTTTAAGAAATGGCGGATGTACAATGTGTGGTTATTCAAGATTAGCTAGTTTTAAAAGAAATATTGGAAGAAAAACAGTATATAATCAATTCAAGAGAGGATTAGAAATTATTAAAAGAATTCCGAATCATCAAATGGTTGCTATTGGAACAGCAGGTTCATTTTTAGATCCTAATGAAGTGCCT
>JAVZSS010000033.1:0-1095 GCA_044343155.1 Candidatus Aenigmatarchaeota archaeon | reverse complement strand
AAATATTAAAAGAGTTGAATGATGTGAGTGACATATATTACATAAATATTGAGTCAAGAGCTGAATATATAAATGAAGAATCTCTTAGAAGACTTGCTGAGGCCGTTGAAGATCCATCTAAATTATCTATTGGTATTGGTCTAGAAAGTTCAAATGATTTGATTAGAGAACTATGTATAAATAAATGCCTATCAATTAAATTGTTTATTAGATCTCTTAAATTACTTAAAAAGTATAATATAAGCTCAACAGTATATGTGACAATAGGAAAACCTTTTATTGATGACCGGACTAATATTGTGGACACTGTTGAATCTATAAAATTTGCTTTTCAGTATGGAGCAGATAGGGTTGTTCTTCTTCGTATTGGAATACAACCTTATACTCTCCTTTATTGGTTATATAAGCATGGATTATACAAGCCAATAGAAGTATGGGCAATAGTTGAAGTTCTAAAGAGATTGCCTCCAGAATTGCGTAAAAATGTATTCATTGCTAATCCTAAGTTACCACAAAGCTTAGAAATAGAAGAATGTTCTTGTAGTCAAACAGCAATAGAATTGTTAGATGAATATAAAGGAACGCTTGATTATTCTTACATTGAAGCAATAGATATGCTTTCTTGTTCTCATAAAGAGAAATGGTATGAAAATTTGCTCAAAGAAATGGACTCTAAAAAAGAAATAAGTACTCAAATATCTGAAAGTTATAGACAATGGTTAACTCTTTGGAGAAATCTTTATGAAACTTAATAAAGGAGTTGGATTTTAAAATGAATGTAGAGGAGTACTTTGATAAAAATAAAACAAAGCTTAAAGAAGTATATGAAATCCTTAGAAGTACAGAGTTTGGTAAAGAATTGTCTCTTCCGCCATGGAATGTTAAAAGTTATGAAGACTTTAAAAAATTACCTATTATAGATCCAAAAGAAGTTAGTTTTGAAAAGTTATTTATTCCAGGGAATGGATTATGGCGTTTTAAAACAAGTGGTGTTACTGGAAAAGCAAAAACAGTTTATCGAGATATAGGAACAATCGAGAGTTATCCTGAAGATATGGACAAGATGCTTCGTAGCAATTTAACTGTTTTTCTTCA
>JAVZSS010000032.1:0-6089 GCA_044343155.1 Candidatus Aenigmatarchaeota archaeon | reverse complement strand
TATTCCTCCAGAAATTTCAATTGAAAGAATTAAATCTTCAAGATTTGGGTTCGAAGTTTTTGAAGAAAAGAAAAAATTAGAAAAAATTAGAAAAAACTTTTTGAAACTCAGCAAAGAATACAAAAATTGTTATGTTGTTGATGCATCAAAAAGTATAGAAGATGTACATAAAGAAGTTATAGATATCGTTGAAAAATTTTTAAAATGAAAATCTTTCCTCTAAAATTTTTAAAGCTCTTATTTTTTCTTTGTCACCAATTTCAGCTTTTTCTATAATTTCTTTTAAAGTTCTTATACTTTCATCATAAGTTTTTCTATCTATTGGATATGGAATTTTGTCTTTACCTCCATGTGCAAACGTATATTTACAAGGATCTATCCAACTAGCTTCTGTTCCGTAAATAATTTTAGCAATTAATGCAAGTGCTCTAACAGTTTTTGGACCAACTCCTTTAAAAGAAAGTAATTCTTCATAATTTTTTGGATTAAATTCATGCAATTCTTCAAGTTTTTTATAAACACTTAAATCAAAAGTATGCTCAATTGACATTTTTAAATACTTTACTAAGCCGGCATTAGAATAAAAAAACCTTTTAAATTTTCTAACATCTTCTTTAACTAAATCAACACTAGCTTTTCTCGCTTCTTCACTTTCTTTTGCAACCATATTTAAAACATTTTTTTCTTTAACCCCAACTATAGCAAAATGTGGTTCGCAAACAAAATCTTTAACATTTTCAGAAATCCAATGATACCTTCTAGCAATCTTATTATTTTCATTCATGCCCTGCTGAATTACAGCCCATTTACCATTTTCTGAAACAATAAAAGCATGATGATATAATTTATAGCCATCTTGAATTGCAGAATTATCAACCTTAGCAACCATTTTACTAGCATATTTTAATTCTTCTATTTTTCTTGAGCTAAAACCAAATTCTTTTTCCAAACTTTCTAATTCTATAGGTGTTTTTCTAGATGTGCTTCCTTTACCACCAAAAATTTTTATTCCTATATTTTCTCTATTTAAACCTTCTTTTAATGCAGCCGTTAATGTAGTTGTTAAGCCAGAACTATGCCAATCATATCCTAAAACACAGCCTAAAGCTTGAAAAAAATATGGGTTTGAGATTCTTCTTAGATATTCGTCTTTACCAAACTCCATAACAATAATTTTACTTATTTCTCTTCCCAATAAAACCATCCTTTTAAATAACCATTTTGGAGCTTTTCCATAATGTAATGGCAAATCTGCTACACCAACTCTCATAAAATTATTTTTATTAATAATTAACATATGCGCCAGTCGTCTAGCCTGGTAGGACACGAGCTTCCCAAGCTCGGAGCCCGGGTTCAAATCCCGGCTGGCGCACTTAACACACAATTCAAAATAATTTTTAGTAAATTGTGACTTGAGTTATCTTGTGCTAGTAAAAAAACTTTCAGTAAAGTAAAAATTTAATTACTTTGTTTAGAATTTTTTGATTGTTAAATATCCAAAATCCTACATGTCCTGCCGGAATTATCATTACGTCTAATTTCAACTTAAATTTTTTAATAAACTTTTTTAGCTCCGACAGCTTAGTTAAATTATCGTATTTACCATGAATAAAGAGAATATCTTTGAATTCTAGTTGAGGTTGATAGTTTAAATCTAGTAGTTCTAATCTCTCTAATGGATTTTTAGAAATCCTAAAAGTAGGATATCTTCTCATCTTTCTTATAACACTTTGTAAGTGTTTTTTTAAAGTTGAAATTTTAATTGGTGTAGAAATGCAAACAATCTTATAAACTTTTTTAAATTCTAAAACATGTAAATTTAAAAGTGAACCATAGCTTATTCCCACCAAAATTATTTCATCGAACATTTTTTCTAAATTTCTTAAAATTTTTTTAAGACTTAATAGACCTTTATAAAACGAAAAAGAACCATAACTATTATAACATCCCTCATAGTCATATAGCGCGCAAGCAAAGCCCAATTCTAATAACTTATAGATCAACGGATTGGAAGAATCTGGCCTTTGACCAATTATTCCATATGAAAAAATAACACATTTTTTGTTAAATTTTTTAGGTATTAAAATAGTACAATAAATCTTTCCAAAATATTTCTCAATTTTTATAATTTCTCTTTCCACTTTCATTCAAATCCTCCCAAATTACTAAATTAAACAACCTATATTTTCTACTTTAGTCTATAGCTAAATAATACCACTATTTAATTGTTTAAATTCCTCTTTTTAATCTATTCAAAATCATTAAATTAAACTAACTTAATAAAGCATATATTCAAACAAAAGCAACTAACAATAACTTTTGTCTTCCTTTAATTATTTGAAAATTTACCAACTTCATGATAGTAAGAAGTGATATGTAAAAAATCTGAGAAATTTCTTTTTTACTATTCAGTTTTTCCACATCTATAGGAAAGAATCTATAAAGGTACATCTAAAAAGTTAAAAATTTTTAGTTTTAAATATGGCATTCTAAATAAAATTATGTTTCTAAAAAAAGAAAAAAAAGAAGACGACTTAGAAAAAAAACTTAAAGAAATAGAAATGAAGATAAAAGGCAATCAACCAATATTGCCACAACAAAAAGAAATTAATCAACAATCTAGTAAAGATAAAATAATTGAAGAAAACTTACAAAAAGAAACTCAAGAAAAGGTAAATATAGAAAAAGAGGTTGAAGAAGTAAGTGCACCTTTATTTATAAAATTAGACAAATACAAGAATTTAGTATCATCTTTAATGCAACTTAAGACCTATCTAATAACTCTTAAAAATACAATAGTTGCTATAGAACAGTTAGAAAAAGTTAGAATGGAAAGCTTATCTTCACTATCAAAAACTATAGAAAAAATGAATGAGAAAATTAGTGAGCTAGAAAAATATTTAGTTAAACCAATAGGCTTTACTTTTGGTCCTACAGAAACTATGGAAGAATTATTTACTGTTCAATCTACTATATCATCTCTAAAAGCCCAAATAGAAAATCTTAAAAACGAATTAGAAAAAACCTAAATTTAAGTTTTTTACTTTTATTTATTTTATATAACTTTGTGCCGGGGTCGCCTAGCCTGGTCAATGGCGGCAGGCTCAAGGCGGGTTTACTTGAGCTTTGAAATGATGATAAGAAACCTGCTGGGTTAGTCCCTTCGTGGGTTCAAATCCCACCCCCGGCAAAGGTAATTGTAGAAACAAAATATATCTTTGTCAATCATCCCCTCTAAATTAAACCATTTTTTATTCTATACAATTTTTAAAGGATATTCATTAATTTCGTTATATCCTCTTCATTTAACGAGTTTATATGACAAGCAGATTATAATAAAAGAAAGCTAATTAAAATCTATCAGCTGATGTTTTTTTCTATAGTAGTTCTCTACTATTTGAAAAGTAGCTCATACATAGGTTTCTCATTCACTATTATGATGCTGCTGGAACTCCTCTAACTTTTTTTTCTAGGTCTTTTAATTCTTTTTCTAAGTCCTCTTTTCTTTTCGAAAAGTACCTATATTCTGGGGTACCGGGCGATAAAACAGTTAAAGTTTCATTTATCCTTCTTAATTCTGCAGTTAAGTCAGCAATTCTATTATAAGTAGTATAATCAAGGATTTCCTCAATAACCATTGAGCCAGCCCATGTTCTTTGCATAACCCTAAATATTATCATAAAAAAGAGATAATTTATCAGCATAATACCTAATCCTGCAAAACCATAATTTAAAAGCTCGAGGAACATTGATGCTAATAAAGTCCTAAAAGCTATTAGTGCCGAAAGAAAAGCTACAACATTTCTAACTCCTGAACTAGTAAAAATATCCCTCGTTACTTCATAAAATAATGCTATTAATATACCTAAAGGTGCAATAACCCCAAATATTATAAAAGTACCTAGAGTATATAACTCAAAACCTGTGGGAGCATATCCAACAAATATACAACTTATCGTTTCTATTATACTGTTTTTACTTACACCTTCACAACGAGTATAAAAGTTTGTTTTCTCTCCACCCAAGAAAGGGATTAAATAAACTGCTTTTGCTCCAAACGTTCCGATAAGAATAATCACTAAGCCTATTATACAGAGGTATTTTCTTAACCTAGCACTAATTCTTCCGAAAATCAAACTAGCAAATATAAATGCTATACCTATTACGAAAAAGAAAAGCCACCAAGCACCTATAGTATGTACCCATGGAAGAATACCATCCTCAGCAAGAGATATATTAAAAACAGGTAAAAACATAATTACAAGAAAAGTAGTAAGTTTTTTTAAGATCTTCTTTGATGTCATATTTAAATATTCCATCAGAATATAAAAGCTTATACTTTACTTTAAAATTATGCCATTTTTGGTTTTAAACATCTTAAATAATAAAATTTTTTGCGCCAGCCGGGATTTGAACCCGGGCTCCGAGCTTGGAAGGCTCGTGTCCTACCAGGCTAGACGACTGGCGCATATGTTAATTATTTGATATTTTCAAAAATTAAAATTTATAATGAGAGAAAAAATTATAAAAGAGAAGCTAAAAGAACTTAAGAAAAAATTTCCAAACTTAGATGTTAAAAATTTAGAAAGAGAACTAATTCCTTTAAATGAAAAAGAAATAAAAATTAAAAAGAAAAAGGTTTAAAGTTTATAGCCTATTTTTCTCAAAAACTCTTTTCTTTCTTTAACATCTTCCTGATTTTCTATTCCTTTAGGAGAAAAACCATCTATAACTCCTAAAATTCCTCTTCCTTGCTCAGTTTCTACAACAACAATTTGTAAAGGATTTGCTGTAGCAGCTAAAATTTCAACAATCTCTGGAACATCTTTTAATCTTGGTAAAATATTTATCGGGTAAGCATTTCTAATAAAAATTACAAAAATATGACCAGCACCAATTTCTTGGGCAACTTTAATTGCTTCTTTTTCCAATTCTTCGTCATTTCCACTATGTCTAATTAAGCATTTGCCAGAAGCTTCATTAAAAGCAATTCCAAACTTTATATTTGGAACACAATTTACTAGCAGTTCATGAACATCTTCAACTGTTTTTATAAAATGGGACCTCCCTAAAATTATGTTAGCTCCTTCTGGTATTTTTACACTAACAACTTTAATCTCCATAAATATTATTCTAATTTAAATTTTTGAATAAAATCTTTAAATTTCAAATCTCTTTCAAAAACTTGAAAGAAAGGTAAAAACTCTTTTTTTATCTTTTTTGTTGAACAGTTTAGATGTTTAGAAAGATTTTTAAGAAAAACTCTTTCTTCTTCTCTAATTTCTTTACTCATAGCTAAATATCTTAACTTAGAAGGAAATTGATATTTAGTAAATTTTCTATAAACTTCTTTTTTAGCCATAGAAACGCCAACTGTCATTAAGTCTGTATAATATTTTAATAACTTCCAGTAATTTCGATTAATTATTCTACTTCTAAACAAATCTGCCTTAGCTAAATTTTCAATAGCTAAACTTATTTCTTCTATTTTTTCATATTCATTTGGAATATTTTCTTCAATCCACCAAAATATTGTATCTGGCTCTAAATCAACATTAGCTATACTCATTCTTGCTCCTGTTATAGAAGTAGTTTTAAACAATATTTTTAATGCCTCAAACATTTCTCTTTCCCTTTCTCTATATCCAAGTATTTCCAAATCTTTAATAGTAATTTTTTTCTTTCCTCTTGATATGGTCTCTAAATCATTTATCGCAGCTCTAAGATCCCCCTCGCTTCTTTTAGCTATGGCATTAAGAACTTCTTTTTCAAACTCAATTTTTTCTTTTTCACAAATCTCTTTTAACTTTTTTTCTATATCAAAAACACTCAAAGGCTTTAACTCTATTAAATCGCAATATTCCCTCAAAACTCTTAATTTTGGATCATAAACATCGTTTGCTGTCAAAACTATTGGATACTTACTTTCTTTAATTAAATTAACAATAGCTTGAATTCCTCCTGCATCTTCTCTACCAGCTATACCATCAACTTCATCAATTAAAAAAATCTTTCCTTTTTTTAACAAAGGTAGTGCCTTAGAAGCATTTCCAAAAACTTCTTCTATAACATTTTTATTTCTTGTATCA
>JAVZSS010000031.1:5979-6270 GCA_044343155.1 Candidatus Aenigmatarchaeota archaeon | reverse complement strand
AGATTTGTTCTTTTTAGTGTTTTTATCCTTTTGACTGTAGATTTTTGTAGATTTGACTTTATGTTTTTGTTAATGTTTTTATGTTTATTTGAGTCTTATTTTCAGTTTCTCTTATTTCGTGATTGTTTTTGATATTAACAGTTTTTTCTAAAATTTTTGATTTGTTGATTTGTTGAGTATTGAATTAGCTATTTTCTGTTTTATGTTAATCTGTAAATTTTTGTGTTAATGGGTTAATTTATATTTTAACTATTTTGACATTAAATTTAGTGGTTTTGTTATATGTTTTGT
>JAVZSS010000031.1:0-5969 GCA_044343155.1 Candidatus Aenigmatarchaeota archaeon | reverse complement strand
TGAGATTTAAACTTAAATAGTTATTTTTATGTATTTGTTTCATGCTTTTGACGAAATTTTTGAAGTTCAGTTTATTTTTTTATATTTAGATAAATTTTATGTAATATTTGCTAATTTGTTAAATTTTTTGTTAATGTGTTTAAAGAGCTTTTTGTTTCAATTTTACGCATGATTTTATTAGAGAAAAGTTTATAAGTATGTTTATGTGATATTTAATTAGTGAGTAAAATGTTAAACGTAAAGGAATCAGAGAATGTCAAAACATTAATCAGTTTTGACGGGTTTTTTGAAAATTTC
This sequence comes from Candidatus Aenigmatarchaeota archaeon, assembly GCA_044343155.1. GTDB lineage: Archaea > Aenigmatarchaeota > Aenigmatarchaeia > CG10238-14 > SpSt-28 > SpSt-28. Next base: position 5,672 of record JAVZSS010000031.1, on the reverse strand, counting down.
CCGTTTAGTTTTAAAATTGAATTTCCATACGCTGGTTTGAAACCTATCGAGTTACGTGAGGCGGTTCAAGATTTTGTGTATTCTATCAAAGGCGAGTTATTTGATCAGATAAGCACTGACAAATGGGGGTTTACTACAGATTATTTTAAGCGAAATTTTATATTGCAAATATCTGACGTTCAGAGCATTTTAATAACTGTAGAAAAGAAAAGTCACAGTGATGAGTATATATATATGACAGTCACTTTACCTAAGTCTCTTTCTCAAAAAGACAATCATTTCGAATTGGCTAAAAGAGCTATTGAGTTCTTTCTAAAGATGTTACCTTAAGCAATTTTATTTTTTTAATTTTATTGATGTAATAGATTTTAAATTAGTTTTGTTATTTGAAATTTATAATATTTTCTATTTTTTTATTTTTTTAATCTTTTTAATAGGAGACTATAGATAATTTTTCTCACTTTGAATATAAATTTACAAATAAACATTTCAGTCAGTCTTATCAATAATTTTTTTCACTTATCAGCAAGAAATTCAATAACGTTAAAGTAGTTTCAAAGTGTCTAGTGATTCATTTAGAAAAGATTTATAACTATAAAAATGTAATATTGTATTAGTGAAAACATGAGTGGACTAAGTCAAAAAAGAATAGTTAAAAGAATTGAGATAGATCCTTTTTCTGATGAATATCATCAAAAACAAATTTTGACTCAGACTATAGAAAATAGCAAAACAAAAAAAATAATTCTGTATCTTCATTATATAAAACCATTTAATAAAAACTATAAACATATTGCTAAAGTTATTATTTCGAAAAAATCCAAAATGACGATTGTGGAGTATGTCGATTCGCATATACTATTTGACGTATTAGCAAATCTTAATTTTTATTCTGAGATTTACAGAAATTATGGCGGGTTAGAATACTATTTAATGAAAAAAATTAAAAGTTAATTATTTTTTATTTTTCTATTTTTGTGTTTTTTATCTCTCTCTTTTTCTCTTTTTTGTGTGTGGGTTATCAATAATTTTTATCAAGATAACTATAAATTTCCAATTTAGCTTTTCATTTCGGCTTATTACTACCTTTTTCACACATTAACAAAAATTCAGTAGTGTTTAAGCTCTTTTAAATTAACTAGTGATTCATTTAGAAAAGATTTATAAGTGTATAAACGTAATATAAAAATAGTGAGTAAAATGAACCTATTAAAAGTTAAGAAATCCAAAAATTATTATGTGACATCAAATAAGTCTTTATTTTTTGTGGAATCTAAGTTAAGAGAATGTCTAGAAAATTTTAAATACATGAAAAAGGAAATAAATTCAGATTTAGTTAAATATAGTTATAAAAAATTAAATTTATACTTTAGTAATACTGATAGCGATAATATCTATATTTACTTTTTTTATGATCAATTTGAGGGTACTACTGAAATTAGAATTTACGATAAATATAGCCAAAATTCTGATGACAAGTTTGCTATAAATATTATAAAAGATATCTTGAAGAAACTACAAAAGAGTAGAATAGAGTTTATGCCATATTCCTCGTAATTTTTATTTTTTCTTTATCTCTTTTTTTCTCTTTTTATGTGTGGATTCTCAATAATTTTTATCAGGTTAGAGATAAATTTTCAGTTTAATGTTTTTAGACATTTATATTATGTATTATTTGATGCATTGGTGCAAAATCAGATACTCGTTAACTCACTTTCAAACTATCTATAGATTTTATAAAGGATAGACTTATATACTAACAAGTGTAATCTGAAATTAGTGGAAAAAATGACTCAAGAAGTTAGTGGAAACCCCAGCGGGGCGGGGGGTCAAACCGCCCCTAAAGCTATAAGTGTAAGTTTCAATTTTGGAACTTACACTAATACTTTTGAGTATCATTTATTGTATAGTTTGAAAAAGAAAGACTTTATAAAAGGGTACTCTCATAAGGGCTTGGTGTGGGCGGTAGAATACCGCCTACTACCAGGCAGGTATGTACTGTTGAGTACTCACGGCTATCGAGATAGTCGTGGCGCAGGCATTAAAGCCTCTCTCGTTTATTTGAACGAGAGAGGAAAGCTAAGGTCAATTGACACCGCAATCGGGGATTACGTGGTACCCGGTAGGAGCGAGAACCCCGTCGTCCAGGCGTTTTTTGACGCCCTACCGGGCTACCACGATCTCCTATATATCCCAAGCGTAGGAGACAAAGGAACGGGCTGGGAAGAAATAAAGCAATCTGTATTTAAACTTAATGAAATGCTGACTGACCCCGAAGCCTAAATTTAGTATTTTTATTTTTTGTGTTATTTATTATAGTCCTTCTATTTTTATTTTATTTTCCTTTTTCAGGGGCGGACTATCGATAATTTTTTTCATGTCCCGAATAAATTTACAAATAGACTTTTAGCTAGCCCTATCGATAATTTTTTTCATTACAAATCACAAAATTCAGTGACATTAAAGTAGTTTCAAATAAACGGATGATTTGATAATAGAAATGTTTATAAGTTAAGAAACGTGTTATTAATATGGTGAAAAAAATGGAAATCTCAGTTTATGAGGATGCTACAGTCATAGATATGCGTGGTTTTTCTTTCGAAACACGCATATCTAACAGAGAGACGAAAGAAGCGTTAGAATGGACATTAAAGCAACTTATTAACAATAAGTTAGTTAAAAATCCACATAGAGAAAGAGAATATTATACAAGTGAAACTACAGAAAAACGAAGATTTGACTTAGTCTTAAGTACCACTGAAGAAATTCATGATACAATTATCATAACGCAAAACGCATATACTAGTTTAGATGAAGGTGTTAAAGCGATAGACATAGTGCTTTTTATTCGAGCTAACGAGAATAAAGAGCTTACTGAAATTATAAACAGAGCGGTAAAATTAATTGGCAAAGCCCAAAAACTATTAGACTTTCTGTCTAATCTGTAAATATATTTTTTATTTTTCTCTCTTTTTGGTGGGGGTTATCAATGATTTTTATCTCCTACAATAGAAAATTACAAACTAACTTTTGTAAGAGAAATAAAACCTATTTTCCTTTATCATGCGCTATATTAACAATGACGTTAATGAAGTTTCAGTTTGACGAAAGATTGAGCGATCACAATTTTTATATATATGTTTGTGTAATATGACTAAGGTGAAAGAAATGACTGAGGAAAAACTTGAGAATCCGATCGTAGAGCTGACAATCGCAGATAAGGGCTACATATTCTATATCAAACTACCGCATGATAAGATGAATCTCGCTAAAATTTCAAGACTATTAAAAAAGACTGAAAAGATCATAGAACAGTGTAAATTACTAGACCCGGTGTACGAGGGCATCGGGTGGTCATACGAGAACACGGAGCGGGGACTTAACGTTTATCTTGACGATAACGTTGCAGAAAACGAGCCTGAAGAAATTGAGATTTCGCCTAGCCACGGTCATCCCGAGACCGTCATAGATGTCCTTATTCACGTTAGAGACAGTGACGCAGAAGTGCAAAAAGCATGCATGCGAGCGTTACCACTAGTCCAGAAGTTTAGAAATTTACTACCTTAGCTTTCATGTTTTTCTTCTTTTTTATTCCAAGACTATCGATAATTTTTTTCATTCACTAGAGAAATTTACAATACTACACATCACGGTAATAACAATGACCCGACACTAAGAAAAACTTACTGACGTTAACTGAGTTTCAATATGTCTGACGATTGTAGAGAAAACTTTATATATAAGTTTGCGTAATATAATGTTAGTGAGAAAATGGAAACGAAACAAGAAATGGAAAAAGTATACGTGAGACCGACCTGGTCACCGGAAGAGCAGGCTAAAGTGATAAAAGAAGTAGTGACTAATACAAAGGTTACAAGAGTTGACGCCCAGTCACACTATACAAAAATCCCGGGAACTTACGGATACACTGAAGTGGCTTCTATTTATGTAGAAACAAAAGATAAATTCATAACTATCGAATTTGTGGAGGCTAACGTTATGATAAATACTTTTGAAAACGAGCTAGGGTTTACTCTGGACTATCACAGAAATTACGGAGGAACAGAGGTTTATGTCTTTGTAAAACATAAGGAGGAGTAATTTTTATTTTTCTTTTTCCTTCTCATAGGACTATCAATAATTTTTATCACTGTGAAGAAAAATTTCCTAAGACCATTTCTATACGTCCAAAAACCTTGCCTTTGCTTTCAAAGTCACTATCGATTTTATAAAAGAAATGCTTATATACTTTAAGGTGTATAACTATTTTAGTGATAAAAAGATGAGTAGTCAAATTCCAGGTGACTCGAGCCGGTCACGAATCGAGTCAATAAAAAAGATGGAGACAGATATTTTTAAAGCATTAGCAAAGTTTGACTTAGCGGTGACAAACGAGTTAGCGAGAGAAAGCGAAAAACTTACTGTTAATAATCGAGAACAGAAGAGTTTAGTAATTTATAACTTAACTACGTTGCTTAATGAAGTGTCAAAATTCACTGAGGCGGTGAGGCTGGATATGTACAGTGATATGTACGTTGACCTGAACGATCTCACTGTAGAAGGGAGTCTATCGAGACTAGCGCAATTTCACGGAGCGGTTACAGTACACAATTTACTTACAAATAACGCATCAGATCTACGAGAAACGTTAAAAACGCTAGAAGAAGAAATATACAAATACGCCCAATTTTCAATTACTACGGAAGATTTAGCGAAACTGAAGAAAAACATGATTGAAGAATTAGAGACATCGCTATCACATCTAAAGGACTTTGAAAAAGAATTAAATGAAAGTAATCTTATTCAGACAGATGACGAAACTATTAAGATGTTAACGAGCAAAGTTTTCGACATCACGAACAAGCTTAGAACAAGTGAGATAACTCTGAAAGAGAAGCTAACGCAAAGTACCGAGGGCATTCTGAACTTCCTAAGCGACTATATCAATCTCATGAAAGTTAGCGCAGAGGCAGACCAAATTATTGACGTCATTGAAGACTACTTTTATCAAAAGACCGGAAAAGAACTATATAGCATACATAGAGAGATCCATGACGCATTTTACAGTTTGACATGTACTTTTTATAACATGTAGTCCCTCGTTAAAGTCATTAACATTTTTTTCATTAGTATCATCTCTATAGAACTGACTCTTTATCTAGAGACTATCGATAATTTTTATCTTGGTTACTAGAAAATTACTAAGACATATTGGTGACGTCCGAAAGCCTTAACCTTTCTTTCAGATCCTCTACAGAGTTTATAAAAAAACTTATATACATGAATGCGTATAACGCTTTTGGTGAGAAAAATAACGAGTGTGACTAAAAAAGCCTCAAAAAAGAAAGAATACCCCGAGCTTGTTACAGAGATGGAGATAAACATACTTAGAGCATCTACACGTTTTAACGTTATCGTATCCAATTTGGTCAAGGAGAAGAGTGAAAAAATCGGCGTTAACGATGAGATAGGCTACGAGAAGTTTGACGCTAAAGAACTAGAGAAAAGCGAGCTAGTGATGTACAATTTAACTAACTTGCTTCATGATTCTACTAAACTCATTGAGATGGTGATGAGAAGAAGCTACAGTTTGCAGGAAGATTTACCAATTGAGACTACTTTAGCGACGCTAGCTAACATTTATGGCGAGATCACAGTCCATAACGTATTTG
>JAVZSS010000030.1:0-8190 GCA_044343155.1 Candidatus Aenigmatarchaeota archaeon | reverse complement strand
CCCATCTCTATCCTTTATTTCATATTCAATATCGATTTTAGACAAAATTTTACTACTCAAATAAACCACCAATAAATATCTATCCTAACAAATAAAAAAATATTACTATGTTGTTATCTCAAATTCATATGATATTGATGGTGGAATAAGACTAATGTCTGTTGGGGATAATGATATATCGAAACTTAACGTTAATGATAGGTTAAAATCTGCTGATGTTAATGTTCCATCAATATTCAATATTGGTAAACCCACAAGTATTTTTTGTTCTTGAATTCTTTTTTCCACTAAATCACTAAAAGCTAAATCATCAGTAATACCAACATTTATGGGTATTTCAAATTCATATAATATTAATGGTAAAGTAAGATAGAAGTCTATTGATTCTAATGATTCATCATTATTCATCAATGGTAAAGTTAAAATAAAATCTCTTGTCTCCAATATTTTATCTACATTTAATAATGGTAGAATAAGGTTGATGTCATGTTCCCATTTTCTTTCTTCCCTTGTCTTTGTCATTAACCCAATAACCATTATTACTATGGACATTATTCCAATAAACAGAATTATATCCATAATACGAAATAATAAATCTTCAAAATCCTTAGTTTTCATAAACAACACCTTATACTGTTGTATATGATATTCTAATTTCCCAACTTATTTCTAATGTTTGTGTTGAACCCTTAACTATATCTGTTGTTTGAACATTAATCAAGTTTTGCACATATATGTTATCACTCATGGTATAATATAACCCTAATTTTCTGAAAGTATATTCATCATTTGAGTTATCAACCACATTTAACACTATATATTTATATCCGCTTCCACTACCAATATCACTAAACCCACCAGTTAATGATTTAATATATACATTGTCGGAAGTAAATAGGTTTATAGTGTTCCAATTACCATTAGCTGAAGCCCCTCTAATAAAATTCAAAATACATGTTGCTCCAACCTCTAATACATCATTTTCACCTCTATATTCTCTTATAACCCTATTTTTATCAATGATTCTAATGACTACAATATTCTTAAGTTTCAAGTTTTCTTTCAAAACCTATTCACCACTAGAATAATTGGAGACAAAAAAATAAAGGTTTTTTATTTATGTTATGCTATTACTCTATAAAGTACCCATCTCTTTGAACATGCTTACGAAACTCTTAAACAAGTAGATCGTTAAGAACAATGTTAAGAACATCGATATATATGGGAATATTTGCTGGAATATTGCAGTTATATCAATTACTGGAGTTGTGTCAACCATATATTCCACCTATAACATTTTAAACTAAACATTAGTATATAAGCTTTACCTCAATTTTTTGTTCACACGGCGGGAACTCTAACCTTTTTCTTACCGAGATATTTGGCTTTCACTTCAGCGTAAACTTTGGGGATAACTTCCCTTAGTCTTGGAGCTACTTCAGTATCCAACACCTTATACCACTCAGTTAAATTATATTTCATATCTTCAACGTTAGCCCCTCTTATACCTGCAGAGTATTCATCAGCCCATCTACTTAAATTACGATCTCTCTCTTCTCTCCATCTATCGACAACAGTTTTTGCCACAGCCTCAGCCCCTTCTAGTCTCACCCGGCCAATCTTAAGCTTCCTGCGTAGCTTTCTACTTATTTTTGTTAAACTCATATTTTTCACCACCTAATAAAAGTATAAAAAGAATAAATATAAAATTTATTGTTTAATCTCTTGTTGTTTCATAACATTAGTTTTAATCAATTCGTTAATGTTAGTGTACATATTAGTAAATATGTTTGGTAAAGAGTTTATTAATCCCATGATAATGCTCATAAACTCTGTTGGATCTCTTTTAGGTTTTTCCTTTTCTTTCTCTTTCATTTCTTCTTCTATACTTTCACTTATGCTATTTATAATGTCGGTTATTTTTTCAAAACCTAACTTAAAGAATACACTAACAAAATCCAACATGTTTTTCATAAATTCTGTTTGTAATTGGTTATACTTATCCATTAATACCAAAAATTGTCTTGCGGTTAATGTATCTAGTGTTGATTCACTATCAATATAGCTATATCTCAATGCTCGAAGCAAAATTTCACTTGCTGTAGTACCTTCTTCTTCAGCCTTTTTCATTAGAATCTCGTAAAGCTCGGGATCTCTCTTTTTTATCCATGCTAAATTTCTTCCAATAAGTATTACGTCGGGTTTTTTATCCTTTTTTATTTGTGGAATAGGTTTTTCTTCCATGTTAACCACCTTCTAAAGCTTTTAGCATTATTTCTTTATTTGGAAATTTAATTTTTACTCCGATAATATATTGCAATTCATTTTCATCAATTATTTCTATTGGCATAATTTCAACGTTTATTTTTTGAAAAAATGGTTTATATGCCAAAAACATGGTTTGAAACATGTTTGCAAAATTTTTACCTATCTTTCTCAATCCCATATTTATCACATTAAATTTTTGAACAGTAAACATAAATTTGTTTCTATATGTTTTTCCGAAGATTTTATGATCGTGAAAAATTGTTCCGAAATAGTCGTGTAAACTAGTTTATAAAAAAATAATATAGTTATTTTTTGATAAACATATCTAATACTTTTTGTTTCTCTTGTGCCACACTAGATATACGTTTTATACTGTAAAAAGTAAAATGCTTATATTTCTCTTTGACTTTTTCAATAGCTTCTAAATAGGTGTTTCCTTCAATTACTTCAACATATTCCTTTATACTATCATAAGGTGTCTTTCTTCCCTTGATAATAATTATGTAAATCATATAAATCCCTCTATTTTCTCATAAACTTCCTTATGATCCCTTTTAATATGGTTTTTAAGTGTTTCTAAATCGGGGAACAAATTTAGACATATTGGGCAAGCTACTTTTATAACCTCTTTTTCCACAATTTCCTTTTTAAAAAGTACACTTTGATCCGTTAATACCTTATCCAATATTTCACTTATGACAATGTTTGGAGCAACATTATATTTGTCAGCTAAAATTAGAATCTTGCTGAAGGTTATCGGCTTTAACCATATAACTTGTTGAACTTTCCGCCCTTTACCTTTGTCAACCTCTATTTCCACTGGAAAATCAGACATATAACCCCCTAAAAATTGTATTACTATTATATATATAAATATTGCGAAATAGTATATTCTATTAACTAATAGTAATATAAAATAGGTATATATAATAGGTAGTTATCCAGTGGAAATAAAGGTAATATAATATACCAATATATCTTATATTCATATATTGAATAATTTGGGGAATTCTTGCAAAAAATTTTTTGTTCAAATTTTCATGGTGGATTCTCTCATGGTGTTTTTGACATTGGTAATCTAGATTAAAATGTAAAAAATATCATGTGTTTATGATCTCATTTGATGATCTTGAACAAAAAATAATAGTAGGAATTTTTATAGGTTTAACTCTGTTAATACCATTAGTATTATCTCTGGTATTTTTTCACTTATTTGCTCCTTAAAATTGTTTAATAGTTGCTTCAAGTGTTCTTCTACCCGCTTTTTCAATGCATAGTATTCAGTAGTAAATAATATAGGTGATGACGGTAGTTGTATAAGTATATCTAAGGTTTTCTTTACATTTTTAAATTCCTCTATGATGCTTTTTAGTATTGGGTCGCTGACAATTCTCTCAATCATTTTTTCTTCCATGTTAACTACCATCTTTTTATTATTGCATATGGTATTTAAATCCTCTAGATGCTTCAAAATTTCCTTAGTCTTTGTATTTATAAGGTATTTTAACACTAATCCTTTTCTTTTCTTTTACCTCTTTCCAAAATGTCGGCGAATACATCTATAAGATATGGAAACAATTTTAAGAGTATTAAAAACATGAACAATTGTATAAACATGTTCCCGAAACCACTTATAAAACTTGATAAACTACCTAAAAAGTTGGGTTGAACAACGGGGATACTTCTACTTTCCAATGTTCCTTCAACGTCAGCTTCTAGTCGTAAATCAAACACAATATAAAAACTAACTACAAAGTTTATTGCGGATCTCCATATTATTGCGTAAAATGTATTACTACCTTTAAGCACACGATCTTTTACATCAATTATAATTTCACCAGTTGGATTTACTGGTGTAATAACGTAAACATCATAACCATTTACGTTTATTGTGAATCCCAGCAAAGGATCTGGTTCGGATATTCGATATCCGAATCTATATACCCCTCTATCAATTATTTTTAAATGTATTTTGGCAACACTAGGTTTTTCGGGAAAGTTATAGCTAACCCATATCGGGTTTTGGCTCCATAAAACGGGTAGCACAATTTCATGATTTTTCCATAAATCTATATATGCCAATTTTTTCCACCTATTTCTTTTTTGTTTTGTTTAAAAATAAAATTTGCTATTATTACATTATATAGTATATTATAAAATATACTAAAAGCCGATAAAAGTACCCTTTTCTCGGTTTTTATTTTTTAAACATTTTAGAATTAAACTTGATGATACTTACCATAAAACAATAAAAAAAGTGTTTTATTTTTTTTATTTTTGAAAGACTATTACGTCGTAAGCTATTTTTTCCGCCACTATGTTAAGCACACTTTTATTTGCTCTTAACAAAATTGGATTACCTAAATTCTCATAGCATATTTTAGTTAGTATAACATCAAACAATGAGCACATTATTCGTAATATCAAATAAATAGAATTCAATTGAACATCAACATCATCATATGTATTAAGTATTTCACTTGTTATTTGCTCTAATTTTTCTACAGCTATTTTATAGCATTTACTTAGTATTTCATTTTCATTTACTTCAACTTTGACAAGTGGGGTTTCAAACATCACTATCTTTAATATGAAAAATATATTTAAATGCTAAGAATAGTTTTATTCAAAAAATAATTGAATTGTCTTTGATTTTCTAATGCTTTTTCCCTACATTTAATAGCTAAATTATAGTATTCCTCTTTTCCCATATTTAATATTTCACTAACTTTTTCCTTACAATCTTTTATGTTTGGAAAATATATTTTCTCTTTTACCTTTAGATATGCTAAATTAAATTCCATTATTTTATGATTTAAAGGTTTAACAAATACACCATGATGACATTGATTTAAAGGTGGAATATCTAAAAGTATAGGTATTGTATATAATGCTGAAGCTTCCATTGGCGGTAAACCAAATCCCTCACAACCGCTTAGAAATAACAAAATTTTGCTATTCCTTATTAAATAAGCTTTAAAACGATCGTTTACACTTCCAAATTTATGTTTTACGGTAAAATTGAAGTTATAATTTGTTATTCCAACACTTTTAAGCTTTAATCCTTCAATTATTTTACATGCATAATAAATATTTTTTCTATCGGGAATTCGATACGCTCCTATTACTATACAATCATATATCTTTTTTTTGGGATCTAAAAAATCATAATGAAAAAATGCGGGATTTATTGGGCGGGGAACAACACCTTTAACCTTTAAACCTATTTTTTCACATTTTAACTTGTCATTTTCACTACAAACATATATATTACTAAGCATTGGGGAAAATTTTTTATCAAGCTCTAAACTTGTGTCTAAATGTGCAATATCATAAAGTTTTCTAAGTTTTAACGTTAAATATAAGTCATCAATAAGAACATTTTTAGAAAAAATATTGTAATATGTAGTTAAACTACATTTTAAACCATTATTTTCTATCATGTTTTTCATTAGTTTACCTATATATGTAAAGCTTGAAAATCTAAGTGTGGGAACAATTATATTCATCATGTATAACACTTTTAACCTTTTCTAAGAATTCTTTTATATCTTTTTGTTCTTTTAAGCAATATGTTAATATAACTAATGCTATAATCTCGTGAAATTCAATTTTTCTATCTTCAGATATTTTTTTCAAAGTATTTATTACCTTATCTATTTTTGGAGTTAAACGTATAAGATTTGTTAATACACCTATGGCAAATCCATAAATTATAAATAGAATATTTTCAATATTCATTGTTCACCATCTCCAATTTTCATTTTTACAATGTATTCTAAATATTCTAATCTTCCCTTTATTTCACCTAACTCATAACTTAACTTTGAATATATCTTATATATGCTTATAATTTGGAATATTATAGCTAAAAAAATGCTTAATAATTCTAAATCCATTTTTACCACCAATTAAAAAAATGTTAAGTTTATTTTTTAATTTTTCTTTCCTTTTCCCTTTTCACCAGTTTTTTCATTAGGATTATGAATAGCAATAATAGGATAAATGGGAATATTATGAATATTATCGTGTTAAGGAAGTTGAATATTTGTTCTATTATAGTTTTACTCACTTCAGTTATACCTACTTCAACAGCTAAACTATTTAATTCATATTCACCATAACTTGCATTTACCCCACCTTCAAAATCAAATATCTTTTTAGCTATTACAATATCACCATAACATGCATTGAATCCGCCTTCAGCGGTAAACGACATTATAAACACCTATATAAGCTTATGGTATAAGCTTATACACTAATCCAACATTTCCCTTTACACTTAAAACCTTAGTTGTTGTTAATGTTAAAACCACTTTAACGGGATATAAACCGAGTAGATCCCATGTTTCCTTATCATAAACTATATATGTTCTAAATGGTGGTGTAATATTTAAGTTTACCACAACACTATCTAAGTACCCGCCATTTTGATCCACTATATCCATTGTTAATGTATCTTCCATTGTACTTGATCCAACAATTTCATCAATTGTCAATAAGAATCTATCCGCATAATCATCGGTATTACTAACATTTATAGGTATTTCTAAAACGGGATTTTGAGATTGTACTTGTCTATATGTATATGTTGTTCCATCGGAACATATCTTATAACTATTGAAACTACCATAATGCAATACGGTATTATCCTCTTTCTCTATTGCTATTCTTAGAAATTCAACTCCAACACCATTATATATGGTGTTGGGATCAACAGAAACAATCGGTTGCCCACCATAACCATATACGTATATCCTATAATCCGTTATTATAAATTTAGCTTTTACACTTCCACTTGCTAAAAGTATTGTTGTACTACTTCCTCTAACAACTTCCATATCATTTTCCGCTATTTTTTGATCTGAAGAATCATATTGTTCAACTTTACCTTTAATGTAATCAAGATAGAAGTACACACCAGTTGGTGTACCATGTATATATAGTAATCTACTTTCTGTTGGGATACTTATCCTAAGGTGATGTGGATCGGTTAAACCCGTTGGATAAATATATGTTATAGCTAAATCTGTTGGGAAACTATATCGTTTCTCATTTTCATAACTTCTTGCAGGTAAACCTATATAACAATCAAAACTTAAACTCATGTTTTACCACCTCTAAATAGAGTGGCTTATAATATATCTAACGGTTAATGTAGCCCCATTGGGTACTTCAATAGGAGTTGGTGGGATATCTCTAGCTAACATAACCGAATACCAATAAGGTGTGCTTCCCATACTAAGCCTTAGAAATAATCCCATTTCTTTCACCACCACACTTGAACCACTATTATTAGTAAATGTTCTTGTTATTGTAAGTCTAAATGTGTTTGTCTCTCTTACAAGATCAACTGTTGTAGCTCCGTAGGAGAGTTGCCCCACTCCGCTTCCATGTGGTATTCTTGTTATTAAATCATATTGATCTATAGACACGGGAGTGTTGCTTGAACCCAATATAATACCTGCAGTGGTATCACCTGCTGGAGCTTGTCCACCATAAACAACACCACTTGAACCACCCATAAGCATATGTCTATATGTCCCACTAGTATCCTTGACGTCAGTTCTTGTGGTTAAATATGCATAACTTCCACTTGCTGATGCCCATATCCCAATGAAAGAGGATAAAAATTCAATAATTCTACCAACCCAACTATTACCTTTAAATTTTCTTTTACGTAAAATCTTCCCATCTCTATCCTTTATTTCATATTCAATATCGATTTTAGACAAAATTTTACTACTCAAATAAACCACTAATAAATATCTATCCTAACAAATAAAAAAATATTACTATGTTGTTATCTCAAATTCATATAATATTGATGGTGGAATAAGACTAATGTCTGTTGGGGATAATGATATATCGAAACTTAACGTTAATGATAGGTTAAAATCTGCTGATGTTAATGTTCCATCA
>JAVZSS010000003.1:0-35297 GCA_044343155.1 Candidatus Aenigmatarchaeota archaeon | reverse complement strand
TCTTTTGTTTCAAATATTTTTGTTATTTGATTACCTTCAAAAGGAACATCTATTGGAGTTATAGGAAAACGTAAACCAAAATATCCCAAACTTAATATATTTTTAACGAACCTTGTAGCTTCAGGAGCAAATATTTTCAACTCTTTTTTTCTTTTTTCAATATTCATGGTTTGAAGAAGAGGAATTAGTCCAGCAAAATGGTCTGCATGCCAATGAGTTATAAAAATTTTATCTATATCCATGAAACTTATTTTAGAAATCATGAGTTGTTTTTGAGTGTTTTCTCCACAATCAAATAAAAGTGTTTCCTTTCTATAGTAATGATATTCTAAAGCAATAGCTGGATGATTCCTATCTTTTGACGGTATTCCAGAAACAGTTCCTAAAAAATATAAAACTATCATAACTTATACTAGTTTTTGTTTATAGAAATATTTGTATAAAGCCTCGCCAACATCTCTTCTTTCAATTAAAAGCTTTTCTATGTTTTTAGAATCTAAAACTTCAAAACCTTTTGATAATGCTTCTGCTATATAATTTGGTATACCTTTTGCTTTTAGTATTTCTACACTTTTACTTAAACTATCAATTATTTTTTCTCTCGCGTTTTTAAACTTTCTTTCAACTTCAACAACCCACCTTTCATTTTCTATATATGGACCATTTAAACATTCTTTATGCGCTTCTAAAAATCTTTTTGAATTTTCCTCATCAAAAACATAAGGTCCAATTAGCTTTTGAATTTTGGGAAGATTGTATATTTCCATTTCAAGAAAAACTAAAGCCAAATCTTTTTCATCTGTATAAACGCAATATCCAAATACTTTAAACTCATATTTTCTTTCTTCTAAAATATTTTTTATTCTTTCTGCAAATTTTCTTAGCTGAGGCCAAAGAATGTCTGATGATATTTTTGGTGGAATAAATTTGATTGCTATAAATTCAGTTTCTCTAGAGAATTTCAGTCTAGAAAGTTCTATATCTGTTAAATATTTGTTTTTTTCTCCATAGAATGTTTCTTTTGAAGGATTTAGTAAAAATTCTTTTGCAATTTTTTTAAATTTGAAAAAATTTTCCAAAGTCAAAGCAGCAGCAACATTTCTATTTTTATCAGTGGGGTCAATAACAATTAAAGGCTGTTTGAAAAAAATTTTTCTTAAAACTAAATAATCTTCTTTTTTGTAGTAATTTTCTAAATCAATTATTTCTCCCAATTTCCATTTTTGACATTCTTTTAAAAGATTTAGAAAAGATTTATATTTTATTATAAGAAGTTCACAAAGATAGCCAGAAAAACCTTCTGTTTTTGCATCAGCACCATATAAAGAATGTTCTCTTAAGAATTTTTTTAAGAGTCTAACTTCACCAGCAAGTTTTTTATTTATTTTTTTGTTTAGGTATTTTACATGAAATGGTGTTCTATCAACTGCACTTTTTAGATTTTTAGGATCTTTTATTTTATAACAAGGAACTATATCTATTTCTACATCATTAACTCTTGCAGAAACATAGGGATGTTGTGCGTATTTTAAAAAAAATTCTCCATTTAGTTTCTTAACTATTTCTTTCCCAATCTTTAATCCATATTCTTCTAATTGGTTTGCACTGAGATTTTCTGGAAATAAAATAAAAACATCAAATTCTTTTTTATCGGGAAGCCAAGTATTTCTAACTATACTTCCAACTAACATAGCCTCAGCATTATATTTTTTTGCAATAGTCTTAGCAATTTTCAAAGTTTTTTTAGCTAAAGATTTTAAATAAATTTCAGTTTTTTTAGATGGTGAAATTTCTTTTAGTATTTCTTTTAAAAGCTTTTGTAGCTTCATATATTATTTTATCTAGAAAAATTATTATTCATATATACCACTACTTGATAGTAAAGCTTATATAGTGTAATTACTAAATAGTAATTATGAAGGGTAAAGACTTAATTAAGGATAATTTGTATCAAGAACTAGAATTCGCAAAAGAAGCTCTATTTTCTTCAAGGACTTTAAAAGAAGTTAGGTTTTGGCAAGAAAAAATAAAATATTTAGAAAGTTTAATTAAGAAAAACAATATAAATAGAAAAAGTAATAGAATATAATGGTAGGGGATCAACAAACATTCATTTAAATTTTTTCTTATTCTTTTCTCTAAGGAGGTGTTTATATGAAAATCCTTCAATTACACGTAGATTGGATAGAATATGAGCCAGTTAAAGAAGAAATAGGTTTAGCAGAAGAAACAAAGAAAGAAAAAAATAGATTTGAAAACATTTTAGTTCTTTTGACATCAGTAGAAAAAGGAGATGATATAAGTGTAGCAAAATTCGCAATAGAGGAAATATGTAAGAGTTTAGATGCACTTGGATTAAAAAAAATTTTAATATATCCATATGCACATCTATCAAAAGATTTAGCGGATCCTGTTTCTTCTTTACAAATTTTAAAAAAGATGGAGGAATTTGGGAAAGAGAGAGGAATAGAGGTTTATAGAGCTCCATTTGGTTGGACCAAAAAATTATCTTTTTCTATCAAAGGACATTCTTTAGCAGAGCAACTTAAAGATATTAAAAAAATTAAAGAAAAAGTTGAAGAAAAAAAGATAGAAAAGAAATATTTTGTTTTAACTAAGGAGGGCAAACTTTTAGATGTTAAAGATTATAATTTTAAGGAAAATGAAAAAGAATTTAAAATACTTGTTGAGCAAGAGGCTTTTGACATTAAAGGAAAAGAAAATCCTAAACCAAGTTATTTGGAAATAGGAAAAAGAATTGGAATAGAGTGGGAGGAATTTTCGGATATAGGACATATGAGATATGGACCTTATGCTTCTTTTATTATGGACTTATTAGCAGAATATGTTTCTAGTATAGTTAAAAAATTACCATTTCCAGTATATTTTGTTAAAGGAACTAATATGTTTGATTTAAAGCAAAAAGCCATTGCTGAGCACGCTTCTCTTTTCGGTCAAAGAATGTACATGGTCGAAGCTGAAGATAGAAAGCTTGTTATGAGATATGCAGCATGTTTTCAACAATTTTCAATTGCAAAAGACTGGCAAATTAGCTATAAAAACTTACCATTTGGAATGTTTGAAATAGCCGATAGTTATAGATTTGAGCAATCTGGAGAAACTTTGCTTTGTTTTAGAATGAGAAAATTCTGGATGCCAGATTTGCATGTTTTTTGTAAAGATATGGAAGAAGCTAAACAAATGTTTTTACTTTTGCATGATATAATTCATAGAGAAATGGAAAAGTTGGGTAGAAAATATGTTTCTTTGTATAACCTTTCTTCTTTTGATTTTTATGAAAATAATAAAGAGTTTTTCAATAAACTCTTGGAAAGAGAAAATGGACCAATATTAATGTGTGTTTATCCTTCAGGCATTAAATATTACTGGACTTTAAATATAGAATATCACATCATTGATGAATTAGGTAGAGCAAGAGAAATAGGGACTGTACAAATTGATACTGGAAATGCAGAAAGATTCGGAATTAAATATATAGATGAAAATGGGAAAATAAAATATCCTATAATTTTACATTCAGCTATTTTAGGAAGTCTTGAAAGATTTTTGTATGTATTGTTAGATAATGCTGTCAAAGAAAAAAGTTTTCCTCTTTGGCTTTCTCCTATCCAAGTTAGAGTTTTACCAATTTCTAATAAGTTTTTAGATGAGGCATTGAAGATAGGAACTTTACTTAAAAATAATAGAATTAGAGTTCAAGTTGATGATAGGAATGAAACTTTAGAAAAAAAGATTAGGGATGCCGAAATAAATTGGATAAACTATATAGTTGTTATTGGAGAAAAAGAAATCAGAAAAAATGTTGTTTCTGTTAGAGAGAGGGGAAAAGAAATTAGAGAAATGAAAATAGAAGAATTAATAAAAGAAATTGAAGAAAAAACGGAAGGTTATCCAAAACTAGAAATTTCTTTGCCACTAGAGCTTTCTAAACTCCCTAAGTTTTAAATTTCTTTACTCTTTTCCCACATTAAATTAAATATTGGTTCAAAAAAGTTTGCAGCATGATCACTTTTTGTCCATATTGCAATTTTTGAAGAAATTTCTTGTGGATTTGATATATTCATTAAAAATTCTTTTCCATCTACAATTGCAAACTCTCCTTTTATTGGCGTTTCTTTTTCGTTTATTACTCTAATTTTTGCTATTTCACACAAATTTTTTATTTCATCTTTAATTTTATTGCTCGAAGATGTTGTTATAATTTTTATGTCAACACCCCTTTCTTTTGCTTTCTTTAACAACTCAAATTGGTTTTTAGCAATAACTTCTAGACCTTCTTGAGTTGTAAGTATGCTTATTTTTTTGTTTGCTACTTTTAGCATACTCTCAAGTTGTTGAAATACGGATTCCCCTTTTAGTGTTCCTACAATTTCTTCTGGAGAAACTGTTTTAATTCCAGATTTATATAATGAAACCAACTCTTTCATTACTTGACTTTCTTTTAACTCTTCAATTCTTTCTATTTGTGTTTTTAAATTCTCCTCCATTTTCTTCTTTACTCTTTCTAAAGCTTCTTCTGGAGGAAGGGCAATTGCTTTTAATGGTTTTGTTGGTTGTAAAACGATAAATCCTTTGTTTGCTAAACTTTCTAAAATGTCATATGCCCTACTTCTCGGAACTCCTGACAAATCTGCTAGCTCCCCAACCGAAGCTACTCCTTTAGTAAGTAGAGCAATCCAAATATTTCTTTCATAGAGATTAAGTCCAATAGTTTTTAGAGCATCCATTACTTTTTGAGATGCAAGAGACATATATTTGTTTAGATGTTAAAGATTTAAAAGGTTTTCTACCTGATAATGATAAAAATCGTGGAAGATAGTATTAAAATAAAACCTCCTATAATCAGTAAAACTAAGAGTATATTCATTCCAAATCCTGTAAAACTTTTACAAATTGCTGGAGAAACTAAACCTTTTTGGCAGTCCTCTGCAAGCTTATTTAAAGAATCTATTATAAAGAAAAGTCCGAATATTGAAAAAAACATTATTAAAAAAGCCAAAATCGTTGTTACTCTCATAATTTTATTTGTAAGGTGTTCTATATAAATATTTACAGAATAGGCATTTAACGACTTTTGTTTTTGTTTTTGGATCTAACCAAGTTTTCATTGTAAAGCCAGGAATTAAAATTGTGTTACATTTTTTACAAAATTTTGATTTTTGTTCCTTAGTCAATCTAATGTTATATCTTTTTCCAATTATTCTAGCTAATTCAACATATCTCCTACTTCTTTCTTGATTATTTTTTATTTCCTTTTCTGCCAATTTTAGTAAAATTTCTATTCTTTCTTTTGCAATTTTTCTTTGCCATAGAGGTTTTTTCCTATTAACTCTTTTCATAAAAAGTTTTTAATGGAATAATAAAAAAGGCAAAATTGAAAATAAAATTTGAATACAAATTAGAAAGAAGACTATTTGTTTTTCATTTAAATTAAACTTCATAGCTAAATGTGTTAAAGAAAAAATTTCCTTATATTTCGATCTTATTTTTCCATCTTTTGTCAATATTCCTATATCTGATGCAAAATGTCCCAATTTTATTCTAGAGTAAAATTTTAATATACCTTGGATTAAAAATGGAATAAAATTTATTAATGCAGCTTTTTCCATATTTCCAATAATTGCACCTATTGCTATTAATGCTCCTAAGGAGTAAGTTAAGCTATCGCCAGAAAGTATTTTTGCAGGATAAAAGTTATAAATAAAACATGCAATTAAGGCAAAAAAAGCGGAAAAAAGAATTGTGAAAGCAAGTACAGACCCATGTAAAAGAGCATATAAGCTTAAACTAAAAGTATAAACTAAGCCCATACCAGCAGCTAAGCCATTAAAACCATCTAACATATTAACGGCATTGCTAGCTCCTATAACTCCAATTGGAACTATTAATAAAGAATAAAATATTCCAAAATCTATTGTTCCAATTAACGGTAAATTCATTGTAGTATCACCAACCATAACTACCATTAATGGAAGAGCTGCAGGAAATGTTAACAAAACTTTATAAATTCTTTTTAGTCCTGCTTTTCCTTCAATATATTTTCCTACTTTAACTTGTGAGGTATTAATATCATCTAAAAAGCCTGCTAAAGAAATTAATAAAAGAGTTAATAGAGAAGCTAATAGGTAAGATACATTTTTATAATCTTGATAAATTAGAATTTGAAGAAATATGTAAAATAGTAAAGAAAAAGTTAAAGATAGAACAAAAGGAATTCCTAAAGAGTGTGGTAAAAAAGGTTTATTTTTTTTATGTAAATCTCTTGTAACGATTCCAGAAATTTTAAAATAGTGAATGAAAAAAGGAGTAAGTATTAAAGCTAGTAAAAATGATAAAATGGAAGTAAAAATCTCTAATATCATTAAATAGTTTTATCATATGTTCTTTAAATTTTAGTTATATTGATTTTGTATATTGTTTGTCCATAACAAGTTTGATAACAACTTTCTATTTTATCACCATTTTCATAAACTTTGATAAAATATTGAGGATTTTCAACTAAAATTCTTATAAATTTAATTGGATAATTTCCAGCATAACCTCTATTCAGTGGATCTATTGAAGCTTTTTGTATCCAGAAGTAATCTATTTTGTTTTTTTCAACTACCTCTAAAATATAATTCAAATCATAGCTTAATAGTATATCTGCTAACATAGGTCCCATATTTCTTTCACTACACCAAGCCCCATTGTGACCCCAAATAGTTGCTATAGTTGCATTTCTTTCTATATTAAACTTAATCCAATTGCATGCTTCAAAAAAGGATGGATCCCATCTCTTTACATTATTTAGAACTTCTAATCTATTTCTTATTACATATAAACAAACTACTAATATGAACAAAATTATTATGTAGGGCAAATATTTGTTAATTTTGAAAGAAAAATCTAAGATTTTTCCATAAGCTATTGCAGCTATTAATGAAATTAGAGATGCAAATCCAAGGCTATATCGTGCAGTATCTTCTGCTCTCGTATTTCCAAGTTCTATCATAAGAAGAGTATAAAATATAAAAGAAATTAGTAGGATGTTAGAAATTCTATTTTTTTCAAAATATAATAAGAAAAGTCCAATAAGTAAAGGCAATATTACAAATTTAGGATCAAAGTAAGCAAATTCCAAATAGTTCATGAATCCTATAGAAAAAGTTTTTGCCTCCGTTCCTATTGGAATTGCTTGGCCAACAAAACTATATTTTTCTTCAAAATTTTTTACTTTACAATTTGAAATATCGAATAAATTTTTTATAAATGGAATGGAAAAACAAATAGGTGTTTGATACAGTATTGTATTTCTAATTAAATATCCACTTGGAATTATTAACAAGATTAATATAAAAACAGAATATTCTTTTGTTATCTGTTTTATGTTTTTAAAGTTGTTTATGCTTTTTAAGAAAATGTAGAACATATATATAGCATAAATAGAAATTGCAAACTGATTTGTTAAAAGTGCCAAACTTGCGAAAACTGAAGAAAGTATCAAGAATTTTTTGTTACTTTCTTTGATATAAATTAAAAAACATAAAAGTGAAAGATTGACAAAGAATAGAAGCAACAAAGCGTAATAGAATAATACAGTATATGTTAAAACACTTTGGAAGGAAACTAAGAGAATAGAAGAAATTATAGCAATTTTTTGCTCAAATATTCTTTTTGCTAAAACATATGTTGATAATCCTAGAAAGAAATGAATTAGAATAGTTATAGTTTTAATAATTGTTTCATTTATTCCAAACAAAAAAATGAAACTAGCCAAGATTAAATTCCATAATGGTGGTCTATAAAAGCCGTCTTTAATTAATGCAGAGCCCTCAAAAGGAATATATTTAGGGTACTCTTTCTCTAATGCAATATATCTTCCAAGGCTTGTATGGAATCCTTCATCTCCAAAAGATATAGGATTTTTTATTACTACATTGAAAGATAAATAAAAAATAAATAAAAGATAGGTTAGTAGTAATAATGTTAAAATTGTGTTTAGGCTAATTTCTATCTCTTTCTTTGTCATTATATTTTGTTTAGAAACTATAATTTAAAGTTTTAAAAGTTCTCTTATTTTGAATTTGCAAATAAAGAAGTGATATAATTTTGCGATTCGAAGATTACAAGTAATTACAAAGATTTTAAATTTTGCTTTTTCTAGAAAATTTAAACTATTTCTTTTTACTATTAAGTTTCTATGTTTTGTCGGTCCAAAAATTCCAGTTATATATTTTAATTTGTTTTTAAAAACTTGTTGAAAGAATGGTCTTTCTTCAGGGTTGGTTGATATTTCAAATTTGACTTTTTTTAAAGTTTTTTTGTTTATAATTGTGCATCCTAGCCCAGAAACCACAAGACTTCTAAAATTTTTATTAGCTTCGGGATAAGCATTTATTACTATATCAAACTTTTTTGCAGCATTTAGCATATTTTCTAAAGTTTTTTCGTTCATGATTATGTCGCTATCTAAAGAAAAGAAATAATCAAAATTAGCAGAAAGAAAATATTTTCTTAATAGCTCTCTGCTCATTGAAATATTTTTCATTTTATTGTGATTATCTTTGAAATAGATTGTTTTTATAGGAATTTTATATTTTTTTGAATATTTATTTAAAAGAGGAATAATTTTTCTATTTTCCGTAGCAAACCCAATTTTTATTTTATATTTTCTATTTTTTAATCCTTTTATACATTCAAAATATCCTTTTGCTTCTCTAAAAAATTTATTACTAACCGGAGTTGCTATTAAAATTTTCATTATGATTTTTACCAATCTATTTTAAAAATAGAAACAATAGTTAGTATGATAAACTTATTAGAAAAATTTGAAAAAAGAAAACCAGAATTAATTACTTTCATATTTGTCATATTGATAGCGTTTTTAGGATATTATATAAGAGTTATAAATATACCAAATATAGTTGCTGATTACGATCCTTGGTATTATTATAGATTATCAACTTATGTTTTAAAATACGGTAGAAATTTTGGGTGGGATATTTTAGGTTATTATCCTCCTGGTAGACCAGGAGAGAAACATTTAGGAGTTGAATATACTTTAGTTTTTTTCTATAAAATAGTTTCCCTATTTATTCCAATAACCTTTATGCAATTTTTTATAATCGCACCAGCAATAATTTCAGGATTTTCTGCAATTTCAGCATACTTAGCAGTTAGATATATTACGAAAAGCAAAATAGCTGCACTTTTTTCATCATTCTTTGCTGTTTTAGCTCCTTCCTTTATAGGTTATTCAGTAGCAGGTTATATGGATAGTAAAGCTTTTGTTGTTTTCTATTCATTTCTTTCTATTTTTAGTCTAATGTATGCAACAAGAAAGAAAACTTTTATAGGTTATTTTTTAGCTATAACCATTAATTTACTTTTTATATTTACTTGGTCTGCTGGAGGTTGGTATCCTTTAATCGCATTTCTCTTTTTCATCCCAGCAGTAATAATATTTAGAATTATAGAGCAGATTATTCATAACTGGAGCTTTAAAATAAATTTTAAGGACATAAAAGATGAAGCAAAAGATTTGTTTGTTCCTTTTTTGATAGTAAACTTGATTGTTAATGTAATAACACAAATATTCCTAAATGAAAATATTATACAAGGTATATTATCTGCTTTAGGATTTATTGGTGTTGTTGAAAGTTTGATTGTTAATGTTTCTGTTGCAGAATTACAGAGTATAAATATTTTAACTTTAGAAGGTTTTAGAAGAGTTAGTGAAAGTGTCGGATTTTTACCAACTGTATTAACTTTATTTGGTTTGCCTATTTTAATTTTAATTAAGATCTTTAGAAAAGAAAAAATAGTTTTTGAAGAAATATTCCTCTTTCTTTTTGCTTTAATTACTTTTTACATGATATTACATGGAGTAAGATTTGCTTTAATATTTTCAGTGGCAACTTCTTTATCAGCTGGTTACGTAATATACAGTTTTTACAAATATATTTCTGAAAATTTTAAACTTTCATCTGAAAAAAATCTAATTTTAGCTATATATTTTGGAATTTTGCTCTATTTTTCTCTAGATTTACTTTCTAAGGCTTATGTTTTTGGTGAGCAATATTCTAGAGGTTATGGGATAAGTGAAAATTGGAAAGAGGCATTAGATTGGTTGAAAGAAAATGGAGATGAAAACACATTGGTTGCAACTTGGTGGGATCCAGGTCATATAATAGCAGGATATACAGGATTAAAAGTACATGCAGACGGCGCTCATTGTGGTCCCTCTGCATGTATTCCATATAATCATAACATAAGAATTCAAGATATGGGTAGAGTTTTTTCTACAAGTAATGAAACTGAGGCTATCGAAATTTTGAAAAAATATACTTATTTAACCGAGGAGCAATGTTCAAATGTTAAGAAAATATTCGGAAATATAGTTTACGACAACATACTAAATCAAGATCCCTGCACTAATATTTCTAAAATCTATTTTATTGCTAGTAATGATTTGATTGGAAAATATTATTGGCTAACCTATTTTTCTAGCTGTTTGGAAAAATATGGCTATCAAGCATATGAAAGTTGTGGAAAGGCTTATGATTGGTTTATGAATTATGCTCAAGGAAGGCAATATGTTGTTTTACCATTGACGGGAGTGGATAAACAAGGGAATTTAATTTATGGTAATGGAATTTTAACTCTTGCTATTAAAGAGGATAAAATAGTTCCAATTTTGAATATACCTCAACAAGGAATAATAAATATGGTTGTTAAGAAATTGATTTTTGTTTATGGTGGAGAAAGGGTTTTTGATTATTCTAATGTAACTAATTCAATAGATGGAATGATTTGGAGCGATGGCAGAGTTGCAATATTTATGGATCCAAAGACAGCGAATAGCATATTTACAAAGCTATACTTTTTTGATGGAAGAGATTTAAAGAATTTTAGGTTAGTCTACTCAAACCCGGAAGTAAAAATATTCGAAGTAATATTTTAAAAAAATAAAAAAAAGAAAACACTATTCTAAACCGTTTTTAGTTATTTTTTCTGCATTTAAGTATTTTCTTAGAACTTTTGGTATTATTATACTGCCATCCTCTTGCTGATAGTTTTCCATTATCGCTATTATTGTTCTTTCAGTTGCTACCAAAGTTGAATTTAATGTATGGACAAATTTTATTTCATTTCCGTCTCTGAATCTAATGTTTGCTCTTCTAGCTTGATAATCTGTACAATTACTACAAGAAACAACCTCCCTATATTTTCCTTGCCCGGGTAACCAAGCTTCTATATCATATTTTTTTGCTGCGATACTTCCTATATCTCCGCTACAAATGTTAACAACTCTATAAGGAATTTCTAGACTTTGGAAAAATTCTTCGGCGTTTTTAAGCAGCTTTTCATGCCATTCCCAACTTTCTTCAGGTCTACAAAAAACAAATTGCTCTACTTTTTCAAATTGATGTACTCTAAATATACCTTTAGTATCTTTTCCATGAGTTCCCGCTTCCTTTCTAAAACAAGGTGATATTCCTGCATAAGCTAGTGGTAATTCTTTAGCATCTAAGATTTCGTCCATATGATATGCTAACAATGGATGTTCAGCAGTACCTATTAGATACAAATCTTCTCCTTCTATTTTGTATATCATATCTTCAAAATCACTAAAAGATATCGCTCCTTCCAAAGCCTCTCTTCTAAGCATATACGGCGGTTGAAATAGTTTAAATCCTCTAGACTTAAGAAAATCTAAACCATATTTTATCAAAGCCCAATTTAATTCAACAAGAGCATCTTTCAAATAATAAAACCTAGAACCAGCTACTTTCGCAGCTCTTTCTACATCTATCAAATTTAATGGGAGAGCTAAATCTTGATGATCTTTTGGCTGAAAATCGAATTTTCTTATATTGCCCCAAGTTTTTATTACAACATTATCATTTTCATCTTTTCCTATAGGAACACTTTCGTGAAGTATATTAGGAAGATTCATTAAAATATCTCTTATTTTTCTTCTCTTATTTTCCTCTTCTATTTCTAGATTTTCAATTTTTTCTACCAAAGATTGAGAAATTTTTACTAATTCTGAAGCGTCTTTACCTTCTTTCTTTAATTTTGCAATTTCTGCTGTTATTTTATTTCTTTCTTCTCTCAATTTATTTAGCTCTTTAACATTTTTTCTCCATTCTCGATCCAACTTAATTACTTCTTCAACTAGCTTTATTTTTTCCAAAGCCCCCCTCTTTTCTAGGTCCTTTTTAACTATTTCAGGATTATTCCTAATTAGATTGATATCTAGCATAGTTTATTCACCTCCTAAGATTATCTTAAAATATAGAATTGAAACTAAGAAAATATTTGCCACTTTTAGGATTGGCGTTGGAACACCATAGAATTATATTGAATTAAGGAATATATAAGGTTTTTATATTTGTATAGTAAAAATAAATATGGCCAAAAAACTTAAAGAGAGAAAGCATATCCGGTTTATAGAAATTCTTTTGATTTTAATTGGAGCAGCAATAATACTAATTTCCCTACTTAGTTGGACTCCAAAAGAAACTTCGGAGTTAATGTTTAGAGTTAATTTTCTTTCCTTTGCAATAGGAATTTTATATATAGTTTTTGCATTTATATTAAGGAAAATCAAGGACTAAAATCCAAATCTCCACCATTTTACTTTTCCCACAACTATTTTATCCAAGGATAAGTCTATTAGTAAATGAAATAAAAAAGCTAAGAAAAAAATAAGTGCCAACTTATTTTTAACATACAAATATGGCAAAGAAATTAGCAACACTAAAATAGTTGGTGCATTATGAAAAAGTTCAAAACCAATTCTATATCTCTCGCTTTTTATTATCCACTTCAAGAACATCTTAAAATTTCCAAATCTTCTTTTTTTGTAAAGTAGTAAGTGGTCAATATCTGGAAAAAAGGATCCAAGAAAAGAAAAAAGAAATATGAGCTCTTTAGGTATTTCAAAAATAGTTGAAAACGAAAAATATATTAGTAAGGCCGATATTGAGTGAATTACTGTATCTAAATATCTTTTTTTTCTAATTTCTTCTCTAATCCTAAATTTTAAAAGAGAAAGATTTGTCATAAAATTAATAAAAGTAGTGAAAAAATAAAAAGAAAAGACCATAATGAAAAGCTCCATTTTAGAATTTTTACACCATCAAATGGTAATATTGGGAGGAGATTAAAGATTAGAATTAAAGCAAAAATATTTTTTAATTCTTTTATTTCAGCTATTTTAAAAATTATGCAAAATGATAATAAAGTTAAAATTCCAACAAGTATAATTTTTCCTTCATCTTCAACTGAAAATTTTTTTCTTTTGAATTTCCAATCTGAAAATTTATATGGCGATAATTCTGAATAAGTTGGAGCAGCCAGTTTTATTCCTATAAAAGAAACAAAAATAGCTAATATAGAAGAAACTAAATATAGTTTAACTTTTGATGAATATCCTAGAATTTTTGCAAATTTTTTTTGCAAAAATTCTTTTAAAAATAAAATGGGTAGTAAGAGTAAAAAATAATAAATCATTTTGGAAATATTTATTGTTAAGTTATTTGTTGAAAAAACAAAAGAAAGAATTAGTATAGAAAAAATTAATTCAATAAGTTCTTCTTTTTCAAAATAGGGTATCATAATTCAAAATATTTCAAGGCTTCTTTTATATTGTTAATTTCTATTACATCAATTCCTATACTTTTCCCAACGTTAATAGTTTCTTTTTTATATGTTATTCTACAAAAAGTGAATCTCCCAACTCTTTCACATTCTTCTTGGGGAACATAATTTACTTGAGTTCCTTGCCCGTTCGGTACTAAAAAAGTTTTTATACCAGCGTTTTTTAAAGCATTTGCTTTTGGGATTATTCCCCCAACAGGACCAATTGTTCCATCAGGGTTTATAGTTCCAGTTATTGAAATATCATTTTTTATTTTTTTCCCTTGAATTGCTGCTATTGTTGCGATAGTTAGTGCTGCACCTGCTGAGGGGCCACCTATAATACTTGCATTTATATCTTCTATTGAATAAACTATATCAAAATTTGAAAGATCAATTCCTGTCAATTTTTGAGCAACACTTTTTGCTGTTTGAATTGATTGTTGAGTATCAACCCAAAACAAAAGCTGGTTTATATCAACTAGAGTTTTTCCAGAACCAGGTAATACATATACTATTAGTTTTGTAACTACTCCTTCTCCAGAGCTATCAACTGCAGGTACTAAAATTTGAACAGAAAAATTATAATTAAAGGGAATTTCTTTTTTCGGAAGAACCTCTATTTTTTCTTTTGTCTCAAACTTCAAATTTTGAGAAAGAAAAAGAATTAGAGAAATCGTAATAATAGCTCCTAAAATTATAATTTTTTTATTGCTATTTTTCTTTCTTCTTTCCATTATATTTATTTCAATAAAAAATTTAAATCGCGGGGACGGGCTCTAGGTTGATATGGTATTGAAGGTTGTTTTACCCATTTCAATTTCTCTATAACGTTAACTCTACAGCATTTGGCTATCTACTTACCCTTGCTGCCTTCCGGCCCTGGGGGATTTATAGATAGCCAAACCCGTAGAGGCGCTATTTCATCGAAATTGAAATGGAACAACCCCCAATACCATACCTTCCTAGAGCTTTCGGTTCGGCCATATCGACCATTTGCCGAAGTAGGGGAGGCCGAGCCCCCCAGACCTAGTCCCCGCAATTTATAGTTTTTTTTAAACAATAAAAAATTTAAATACTTTTATATCATTATACATTAGGTGAATAAATGGAAGAAGAATGGGATGAAGAAGAAGAAATAGAGGACTGGGAAGAAGAAGACTGGGACGAAGAAACAGAAGAAGAATGGGAAGAAGAATAAAACTAAACTAAACATGTTTTTTTCTTCCCCTTTTTACTATTTTTTTGTGGTAATTGGTTTCTTTTTGATTTTTAAATTGTATAGTTAACTTTAAATTGGTGAGACAATGGCAATCTTTGGTGGTTTAATTGATCTAGGAATTGCCTTTCTCTTAGCTACAGTATTTGCAGAATATCTAAAGTTCAGGAATATAGCTAAAAAAGGGTTCAATTGGTTAACATTAGCTGGAATACTATTCTTATTCGCAGGAACGTTTCCAGTAGCAACTTCATTATCTGGTTATTTAGGAATTCAAGTTTGGACAGGATTAGCTCAGCTCTTTGAAATCTTAGGATGGATATTTGCATTAGTAGGAACACTGTTTGTAGTCTATGAAGCTTTCATTGAAAAATAATTTTTTCTTTCTTTTTCTTTTTTGTAAAATAGATAAGGATGCTCCACGTATGGGCATAGGATAATTAGTGGATGCTCCCCGCGGGATTTTCAGCATAAGCTTTTGAACCCGCGTTACAGCCTCGAGAGGGCTGTGTCCTTGACCGGGCTAGACGAGGGGAGCATCCTATAATTAAAAAAGAATTTCAAAATCTTTAAAGTTTATTTCTTGAACATCTAGTCTTTCTTTTTCAATTTTTGTGATTTTTGCTAAAGGGTGAGAAGTTGTCATTATTTCTATTATTTTTTCTATATCTTCCTTTTTTCCAGCAAATACAGCTTCTACTTTATCTTTCGGTAGATTTCTAACATATCCCTTTAAACCCAACATTTTTGCGTAAGATTTTACAAAGTTTCTATACCCAATTCCTTGGACTTTACCATGAACAATAACTCTAATAACTTCCATTATATATGTTAATTTTTTTGAATATTATATAGATTATGGAAGGAAAGGAAAAATTAAGAATTGGAGAAGAATTTAAGAAAAAATTAAAAAAAGCCCAGTATGGAGTTTTTGGTCATTCTGTAGTTGATATATGCCATTATACTAAAAAGTCTCTAAAAGGAGAAAAAGTTTGTTACAAAAGAAAATTTTTTGGGGTAGAGACGCATAGATGTATGGAGTTTTCTCCGGCAGGTTTGTATTGTCATAATAGATGCGTATATTGTTGGAGGCCAACAGAATTTTATGAAACAATAAAAATGGGAGAAGATGAAGTAGATGATCCTAAGGAAATAATTGAGAATTTACTAAAAATAAGAAATCAGTTGCTTACTGGTTTTGGAGGAAATGAAAAAGTTATTAGAGAATTGTATGAAGAATCAAAAACACCAACACATTTTGCAATTTCTTTAATGGGTGAGCCAACACTTTATCCAAAATTGCCGGAAATGATTAGATATTTAAAATCTTTACGTTTAACAAAATCTATATTCTTAGTTACTAATGGTCAAGAGCCAGAAATGTTGGAAAGATTGGAAAAAGAAAATTCTCTCCCAACCCAACTCTATCTTTCGATGAATGCTGGAAATTATGAAACTTTTAAAAAAGTAAACGTACCTCTTCTTAAAGATTCTTGGGAAAGATTTAATAAAAGTCTAGAATTAATTTCTAGAATATCAACTAGAACGGTTATTAGAATTACATTAATTAAAGGAATAAACGATAATTTTGAAGAAATAAAAGGTTTTGCAGAATTAATAAAAAAAGCAAATCCACATTTTGTTGAAATTAAATCTTATATGCACGTTGGATATTCTAAATCTAAGCTAAAAGAAGAAAATATGGTAACTTTAGAGGAAATAAAAAAATGGATGAATAAATTGAAAGAAAATCTAGAAGAGTTTGAATATATGGATGAAGATGAGAGTGCAAGAATAGTCATACTTAAAAATATAAATAGAAAAGTTGATAGATGGATTGTTAAGCCTGAAGAATCTACTCTTTATAAATATGGGCTATAGATAAATTTATAAATATTTAAATCATTTAAAATTTTAGCTGCTAAATATTAAATTGGGTGGGGAAATGAAAAAAATAGATGTTTCTAAGCATTTCTTAGTTCCTAAGCATGAAATTGTTAGTGAAGAAGAGAAAAAGAAGTTAATTGAAACATACGGCTCTTTAAAGAATTTTCCTAGGATATTTTCTAATGATCCACAAGTAAAGTTGTTAGGAGCAAAGCCCGGAGATGTTATAAAAATTATAAGAAAGAGTGAAATTAGTGGAGAAACAGTTTATTATAGAGTTGTTATTGAAAGGGGAGATTAGATGAATGAAGCATTTCCAATATTAATGAAATCCTATTTACAAGAAAAAGGTTTAGTTAATTTTCAGATAGAATCTTTTAATGATTTTGTAGAAAGAAGAATACCAAAAATAATTAAAAGTATAGGAAAAATTAGGCCTGAATTGCCAGAAGTTGGCGAACTTGAAATAAAATTAGGAAAATTTGAGTTGGGTTATCCTAGGGTTAAGGAAGCAGATGGTTCTGTTAGAGCTATTTTACCATCTGAAGCAAGAATAAGAAATTTAACTTATGCTGCACCTATGTACGTAGAAATGACTCAAATTTTAAATGGAATTGAAAATAAACCAATTATGGTTGAAATAGGAGATTTACCAATTATGGTAAAATCAAAATATTGTTTTCTTTCTAAAATGAGTGAAAAAGAGTTAATCGAAGCTGGAGAAGATCCTAATGATCCTGGTGGTTATTTTATTATTAATGGAACTGAAAGGATTTTAATGCTAGTTGAAGAAATAGCTACTGATAGAATAATTGTTGAAAAATCAAGCGAAGGTTCAATTACAGAAAAAGCGAGAATTCATTCAGAAAAAGAAGGATTTATTCAGAAACATTTGCTTGAAAGAAAAAGAACTGGAGAAATTTATATAACTTTTGCAAATGTTTTAAGAATACCAATTGTAATAATATTAAAAGCTCTTGGTTTAGAAAGGGATAAAGATTTAATTGAAGCTATTTCTCTAGATGAAAGAATTCAAGAAGCGTTTTTAGTTAATGTGTTTGAATATCCTATCAAAGATTCAAACGAAGCTTTAGATGAGCTTGGAAAATTTTTAAAGATACCACAAAAGAGTGTTAGAAGGAAACAAGCAGTAAAGATGATTGACAAATATTTATTACCTCATTTAGGACAAGAGCCAGAAAATAGGTTAACAAAAGCATTTTTCTTAGCTAAAGCTATAGAAAAAATGATTAGACTACATTTTGGATTAATTGAAGAAGATGATGTCGATCATTATTCAAACAAAAGAATTAAAATGTCCGGAGATTTGCTAGAATTATTATTAAGGTCAATTCTTTTAGGGAAGTGGGGTTTAGTTGTTAGGATGAATTACAATTACCAAAAATTAACTAAAAAAGGTAAGTTACCACCATTACAATCTGTTGTTGAAAGTACGATATTAACAAATCAAATAGTCTCTGCTATGGCAGTTGGAACTTGGATTGGAGGTAGAACTGGAGTTACTCAAAGGTTAGAAAGAAGTAGTTGGACAAAAACAATTACTCATATGAGAAGTGTAGTTTCTCCGCTTTCTTCAGCTCAAGAACATTTTGAAGCAAGAGAATTACATCCCACTCATTTTGGTAAACTTTGTGCGACTCAAACTCCAGAAGGTGCTAATATTGGGTTAAGAAAATATTTGGCAATTTCTGCATCTATAACTACAGAAGTTGAAGAAAAACAGTTAATGCCAATAATAAAAAATTTAATGAGAGGTGAAAAAAGTGGCTGATTTGTTTTTAAACGGAAAATATTTAGGAAGAATAGAGAATCCTGAGGATTTTGTAAAAGAATTCAGGAAATTGAGAAGGGAGGGGAAAATTCCGTATACGGTAAATATTGCTTATCATAAAGATTTGGATGAAGTAAGAATACTATCTTCTGCAGGAAGAGTTATTAGACCATTGATTATAGTTGAAAATGGTGAACCAAAATTAACACCCGAAATTTTAGAAAAAGTGAAAAAAGGAGAATTAACATTCTTTGATTTAGTTAAAAACGGAATAATTGAATTTCTTGATACGGAAGAAGAAGAAAATACATATATAGCTGTCAATCCAAATGAAGTTACAAAAGAACATACTCATTTGGAGATAGATCCTGCTGTAATTTTTGGTTTTTCTGCGTCTTTTGTTCCATATCCAGGATTTAATAGAGGAGATAGAGTTAATTATGGCTCTAAGATGAACGATCAAGCTATTGGTGTTTTTGCTCACAACTTTTTAAGTAGAGTAGATAGTAAGTCGAACATTTTGGTATATCCTCAAAAACCTATAGTTCAAACATATATAAACAAAATTTCTAATTCAGATGAATATGCCCATGGTATTAATGTTGTTGTTGCTATAGCTACTTTTGAAGGATATAACATAGAAGATGCTATTGTAATAAATAGAGCTTCCCTTGAAAGGGGAATGTTTTGGAGTTATATGTTTAGAACATATGAAGCTGAAGAAAAAATTTACATGGGAGGACAGCAAGATGTTATTGGTATTCCACAACCTGGTATAAGGGGTTATGCTGGTGAAGAAGAATATAAACATTTACCAGAAGATGGGATAGTAAATCCTGAAACTTATGTTTCTTCTGATCAAGTTTTAATTGGGAGAACTTCTCCATTAAGATTTTTAGGTAAAAGTGAGAAATTTTTAATTGGAGCTGAAAATTTAAGGGAATCCTCTATTAGGATGAGGCATGCAGAAAAAGGTTTTGTAGATCGAGTTTATATAACACAAACAGCAGACGGTACAAAATTAGTTAAAGTTGTTGTTAGAGACCTTAAAAAACCAGAAATTGGTGATAAGTTTGCATCTAGACATGGTCAAAAGGGAGTTATTGGATTAGTTGCTGATCCTGCAGATATGCCATTTACAGAGAGTGGAATAATTCCTGATATAATTTTCAATCCCCACGGACTACCAAGTAGAATGACTGTTGGTCAACTTTTAGAAATATTAGGCGGAAAAGTGGGTGCAATATCTGCTAGATTCATAGATGCTCCCGCCTTTAATCCAACTAGAGAAGAAGAACTTAGGGAAACGCTTAAAAGACTAGGTTTTAAAGAGAGTGGAAAAGAAGTTATGTATGATGGGAAGACGGGAAGAAAGTTTCTTGTTGAGATATTTATTGGTTGCTCCTATTATATGAAACTTGACCATTTAGTTTCAAATAAAATTCAAGCAAGAGCACGCGGACCAGTTACACTTTTAACACGACAACCAACAGAAGGAAGAAGTAAAGAAGGTGGTTTAAGATTGGGTGAAATGGAAAAAGATTGTTTATTAGCTCATGGTGCTGTATTAACACTAAAAGAAAGATTTGATTCTGATAAAATTGCTTTACCTATTTGTAGAGAATGTGGTATGGTTGCAGTTCATGATAAAATAAAAAACAGATATTTTTGTCCTATTGATGGAGATAAAGCAGAAATAGTTGTTGTTGAAATGAGTTATGCTTTTAAACTAATGTTAGATGAGTTAAAAAGTATGTTAATTTATCCGAAGTTAGTTGTTGATGAAGAAGGAGAAATAACAAAAATAGAGTTTAGAATACTAGATCCTGAAACTATAATGAAGATGTCTTTTGCAAAAATAACAAAAATAGATATTTATGATGAAGAAGGTTATCCAATTGAAGGAGGAATAATGGATCCGAGATTAGGAACTATAGAGCCATCAATAAGATGTAGAGTATGTGGAGGAAATATTGGGGAGTGTCCAGGTCATTTTGGTCATTTGGAGTTAGTAAAGCCTGTAATACATCCGCACTATTCCAAGTTTATTCACTTTTTACTTCAAATAATATGTAGAAAATGTAGTAGGTTACTTATAGAAAAAGAAAAATTGGAAGAATTAAAGAAAAAGAAAATTTCTTGGAGTGAAATAAATAAGTATATATCAAAAAAATGTCCATATTGTAAAACGGAGCAAAAAAATATTGATTTTATAAAACCCTATACTTTTGTTGAAGGAAATAAAGTACTAAATCCTATTGAAATTAGAGAAAGATTAGAAAAAATTACAAATGAAGATTTAGAAATCCTTGGAATAAAAAGTAGGCCCGAATGGTTAGTTATAACTATTCTACCTATACCTCCAGTAACGGTTAGACCTTCTATAACATTAGAAACTGGAGAAAGAAGTGAAGATGATTTAACACATAAATTGGTTGAAATAGTTAGGATTAATGATAGATTTAGAGAAAATTTAGAATTGGGTGCTCCAGAATTTTTGTTAAACGATTTATGGGAACTTTTACAATATCATGTAGCTACTTATATAGATAATGAACTAACTGGTGTACCACCAGCAAGACATAGATCTGGAAGAGTTTTAAAAGCTTTAACTCAAAGACTTAAAACTAAAGAAGGAAGATTTAGGGGTAATCTTTTAGGAAAAAGAGTTAATTTTTCTGCAAGAACAGTTATTTCACCAGATCCTAGAATTGGAGTGGATGAAGTTGGCGTACCTTTAGTTATAGCAAAAGAGCTAACAGTTCCTGTAAAAGTTACTGCAGAAAATATAGAGGAATTAAGAAAATATGTATTGAATGGACCAAATATTTGGCCGGGTGCAAATTATGTTATAAAGCCAGATGGAAGAAGAAAAAAGATTATGGAAAGTAATAAGGAAGAAATTGCTAAGGAGTTGGATATAGGTTATGTTGTTGAAAGACATTTGATTGATGGAGATATAGCAATTTTTAATAGGCAACCTAGTTTACATAGAATGAGTATGATGAGCCATAAAGTGAGAGTAATGCCATATCAAACATTTAGATTAAATGTTGCAGTTTGTACACCGTATAATGCAGATTTTGATGGAGATGAAATGAACTTACATATTCCTCAAACAGCAGAAGCTAGAGCAGAGATAGAAATTTTGGCTTCTGTAGAAAAAAATATAAGAAGTCCTAGATATTCGTCAGCTATTATTGGTTTAATTAGAGACGAAATCACAGGTTTATATTTGTTAACAAAAGATGGAGTTAGATTAAGAAGAGAAGATGTTGTAAAGCTTATAAGGAGTGTTGATCAAAATATAGAAATCCCAAATAAAGAATGGTTTACTGGAAAAGAAGTTTTTAGTTTACTTTTACCTAAAGATTTTTCTATTGAATATAAAGGAAAAACAGGAATGGTTAAAATTGTTAACGGTCAACTTATAGAAGGTGAGATTGAAAAAAGTGGAATTAGTGCTGACGGAGGAAAGATTATTGATAAAATGGAAAAAGATTATGGAAAAAAATTTACTAAAGATTTTATATATAAAGCAGCGATACTGGCAATTAACTATTTAGATTTGTTTGGCCTTACTTTTGGTATAGATGAACTTGATATTGAGCATAATGTAAAAATGGAGATTAAAAAAATTATAGAAAAAGCTGAGAATGATGTGAATGAGATAATTGAAAAGTTTAAAAAGGGAGAATTAACAATCTTGATTGGAAAAGCTGGTGAAGAATTCTTAGAAAATATGGTTAAAGAAAGAATTGCAAGTTGTGTAAATGAAGTTACTTCTGTCTTTGAAAAAGCGGTAAAGCCGTCTCAAGTTTTAGATATGATAAA
Source organism: Candidatus Aenigmatarchaeota archaeon (assembly GCA_044343155.1). GTDB lineage: Archaea > Aenigmatarchaeota > Aenigmatarchaeia > CG10238-14 > SpSt-28 > SpSt-28. The sequence continues at coordinate 12,915 of JAVZSS010000003.1, read as the reverse complement.
ATGTGGAGCAAGAGGAGGAATGGTTAACTTACTACAAATGTGTGCATTGATTGGTCAAGAAATGATAATGGGTAAAAGAATAGAGAGAGGATATTATAGAAGAACTTTTCCACACTTTAAGTTAGATGATAAGAGTCTAGCTGCTAAGGGTTTTGTTGCAAGAGGCTACAAAGATGGATTAAATGTTTTTGAGTTCTTTTTTGATAATATGAACTCTAGAGAAAGCTTAATGGATAAAAGTCTCAAAACAAGACATTCTGGATATATGGAAAGAAGACTAGTTGGAGCATTACAAGATCTTAAAGTAGCTTATGATGGTACTGTTAGAGATTCTGCTAATAGAATAATTCAATTTATTCCTGGTGAAGATGGTTTAGATCCTTCTAAAGTATCTAGAGGAGAAATTAATGTAAGAGAAATAGCGAGGAGGATTTTAAATGTTGCCTAAGAAAATTTTGGAAGAAATAGAAAAAGTTTGTCAAGAGTTTAATTTAAATGAGAATCAAAGAAAAAAGCTAATTGAAGAAGTGAAAAAAGAATATATGAAATGTAGGTTTGAGCCAGGTGAAAGTATAGGTATATTAACTGCTCAAACTATTGCGGAACCAGCAACTCAATTAACAATGAGAACTTATCATGTAGCGGGTAGTTTAGGAATAAAGGTTACATTAGGATTACCAAGACTTATTGAAATATTTGATGCAAAGAAAAAAATAGAAACCCCAATGATGACAATATACTTAAAAAAGGAATGGAATAGTAAAGAGAAAGCAGAGGAATTTGCAAATAAGATTATAGAAAGAAAGATTTATGATTTATCAAAAAAAGTTTCTTTGGATTTGTTTAATTATTCAATTAACATAGAACTAAAAGATAAAAGAAAAAGTGAAAAGGTTTCTAGAATTATTGAAGAAAAAATAAAGAATGTAAAGGTTAAGATTAAAGATGAAGAAATTATAGTTGAGTTAAAAAATAGAGAGGGGATTGGTGTAATAGAGTTACAAAAATTGAAAGATGATATTTTGAATATAGTTGTTGAGGGTATAGAAGGAATAACTGCTGCTGTTGTTAGAAATGAAGGAAACAATTGGATAATTCAAACTCTCGGTAGTAATTTAGAAAAAATTTTAACTCATGAAGAAGTAGATGAAACAAGAACTTATTCTAATGATATTTATGAAGTTTATAAGTTATTTGGAATAGAGGCTGCGAGAAATTTAATAATTAAAGAAGCATATAAAACCATGCAAGAACAAGGTTTAGATGTTAATATGAGATATTTATATATAGTGGCTGATGTAATGACATGGAGTGGAGAAATTATGTCAATCGGAAGATATGGAGTTGCTGGAGCTAAACATTCAGTTCTAGCTAGAGCAGCTTTTGAAGAAACAATAAAACATTTAGCTAGAGCAGCTATTAAAGGAGAAGTAGATGAACTTAAAGGAATGTTTGAAAATGTAATGATTGGAAAAGTCGTTCCAACAGGTACAGGAATGTTTGAATTAATTGTGAGGGGACGCAAATATGAGTCTAGTGGAGAAGATAAAAGAAGCGATGAAGGAGAATAAAATAGTTTATGGGTATAGGGAAGTTTTAAAATTTATAAGAAATAATAATGTAGAATTAGTTATTCTTGCAAATAATGCTCCAGAAAAAATAAAAAAAACTATTTTGAACAGTAATATTAAGGTTGAAATTTTTGAAGAAGGAAGTAAAAAAATGGGAACTATATGTGGAAAGCCATATCCTATTTCAGTAATAGCAATAAAAGCTTAGAGGTGTAAAAATGGAAATTACCTTAGATACAGAAACGATAAGAATGATACATTTATTTGAGTCTATTACACATTTAAGTGTTAAAGATTGTTTAATTTTTGAAGATTGTATCTATTTTCTTCTTGATAGTCATCAAAAAATTGAAAATAATGGTGTGTTGAGAACTTTGGAGAATATGATGAAAAAAAAGATAGTTATATTTAATTATAATCCAAATCTCATAGAATTTTTAAAGTCTTCGATTAAAAATGTTAGAGAGATTAAAATAAGAAACGAGAAGGATAAAAAAATTGTTGAAATAAGTGTTGATAATTTATATAAAAGTAAAGTTATAGGTAAGAATGGAAGAAATATAAATGCTCTAAGAAAAATTTTGAAAAGGAACTACGGTGTTGATAATGTGGTGGTTAGATAATGCCAGGAGAATTTGCTGGTAGAAAGTTGAGACAAAATAGAAAAAAATTTAGATGGTCCAGCTCTAGCTATAGGTATAGAGCTTTGGAGCTTTGGAAAAAAGATCCATTAGAAGGGGCACCAATGGCTAGGGGAATTGTTATTGAAAAAAGAGCAGTTGAGCAAAGAAAGCCAGCTTCTGGACTAACAAAATGTGTTAGGGTTCAACTTATTAAAAACAATTTACAAGTCACTGCACATGTTCCTGGTGTTGGGGCTATTGATAAAATTAATGAGCATGATGAAGTTATAATAGCTAAAGTTGGTGGTGGCCAAGGAGGGTCTAAAGGAAGCATGGTAGGTATAAAGTATAAAGTAATAGCAGTTAATGGAGTTGCTCTTAGTGAAATATTAAAAGGTAAAAAACAGAAGCCAGCTAGGTAGATTTTATGGAAGAGAATATTAAATTATTTGGAAAATGGGATTATAATGTTAAAGTTGAAGATCCGGGTTTAGAAAGATATATTAATTTAACACCAAAGATAATTCCAAAATCTTGCGGGAGATATGCAAAATACCAATTCCATAAGTCAAAAATGAATATTGTGGAAAGATTAATTACTCATTTAATGGTCCCAGGTCACAAATCAAAAAAACATGTTCTAACTTCAGGAAGAGTTGTTGGCAGATGGCAAACTACTTATAAAATTGTGGAAAAGGCTTTTGATAAAATTCATGAAATTACAGGAAAAAATCCACTTGAAGTTTTTGTTAGGGCTTTAGAAAATGCTGCCCTAAGAGAAGAAATAGCAGCTTATCAAGTTGGTGGAATAATAGTTAGAAAAGCTGTTATAACTTCACCACAAAGAAGAGTAGATTTAGCTTTAAGACATATAGCTCAAGCTGCATACAGGAAAGCATTTGGTAAGAAAGCTAATATGGTTGATGCCTTAGTTGATGAAATTATTGCTGCTTATAATAACGATGCTAGTAAAAGCGATGCCATAAGAGAAAAGGAAAGAATAGAAAAAGAAGCTGAAGGAGCTAGATAGGTAGGTTATATGTGTTTTTTAAATATAAAAAATTTCTTATTATTAATTAACCTATACCATTAATTTTAGGTGAAAAGATGGCAGAAAAAAAGATGATTGATAGAGTAATGGAATGTATGAAAGATCCCAATAGAATTAGAAATGTAGCTACAAGTAGTCATGTTCATCATGGAAAATGTGTTAGTGGGGATGCTTTAATATTTTTAGAAAAAGAAACCGTAACTGCTGAAAACTTATTCAATATGTTAAAAAATTTTGGTAAGTTAGTGAGAAAAACAGAAAGCGAAGAAGTATATGAAATTTTAGATGAATTATATGCTTTAACTTATAATAATGGTTCTATTTCTAAAAGCAAATTAACACACATTTGGAAAATAAAAAATGATGATATCTTATTAGAAATAAAGGTAAAAGATGGTAGAAAAGTTAAAGTTACCCCGGAACATAAATTTCTTGTTTTAAAAAATGGTGAAATTGTTGAGATTGAAGCAAGAAATTTGAGAACTGGTGATAAATTAGTTCTTCCAGCAATCATACCAAATTCCTCAATGGATTTAGATACCATAAAAGAAAAATTCTTGGAAAGATTATCAGAAGATTATAGTTTTTTAGCTTATTTATTTGAAGATTTTGGAAAATCTTTACATCAAAAAATAATTAATTATGGTAGAAGAGAAGTATGGGAGAAAATAAATTCCAAAATTCCTATGCTTTCGTTTTACCATGGTGTTTGGAAAAATAGATATAGGTTAGCAGACTTAGTAAAAATTGCTAAACTTTTTGGAATAAAACTTGCTGATGTTTATAATAACATAGCATATTTATCCTATAGGAAAGGCCTAAGGAGATTTGGAGCTAGGACTTCAAAAAAAATTAAGTTACCGAAAAATGAAAGTGAATTTAAAGAATTTTTTTACTTGTTGGGTTTACTTTTTGGAGACGGAAGTGTTAATCTAACTTTTGATAACAAAAACGAATTTTTAATTAATAGAGTTAAAGAAATTTCTGAAAAAGTGTTAGGAATTACATGTTCTTTAAGAAAGTACAAAAATAAATGTCCGCGTGTATATATAAATGGTGGATTCACTTTAAAGTTTTTATTAAATAAATTATTCGATTATCCGTTAAAGGCAAAAGCAAGAAATCTAAAAATTCCAACGATTTTGTTCAATTTACCTAAGAGTTTTGTTTCGAATTTCATCAAAGGGTATTTTGATACAGATGGTTTTGTGCATCAAAAAGTTAGTATTTCATCTGCAAGTGAAAAAGCAGTAGGAAATCTTCAATTATTATTATTAAGGTTTGGTTGTCTTTCTTATATAAGAGAAAAAGATGTTAGGTTGAATGGAAAAGTGTTTAAAGAATATTCTCTAAGTATTTCTGGAAGAAAAGATTTGGAAAAATTTTTGAATTTTATAAACTTTGATGTTGAATATAAACAAAAAAGCTTGTTAAAATTGTATGAAAATGCAAGTATTAGTAAAATTTTTAATTTAAATTCTTTTATTCAAATTTCAGAAAATCCTGTAATTGCTTTAGAAATTTCAGAAATTAGAAAAGTTAAGAATGAAGAATATGTTTATGATTTTACTGTAGAAAAAACTCATAACTTTATTGCAAATGGTATTTTTATTCATAATACAACTCTAACTGACAATTTAATGGCTGGGGCAGGAATGCTTGCAGAAGAAATGGCAGGAAAAGTTATGTATACTTGGTTCGATCCTGAAGAAAGAAAAAGACAACTAACAGTTTATGGGGCAAACGTTAGCATGGTTCACGAATATGAAGGCAAAGATTATTTAATTAATCTTTTAGATACCCCCGGACACGTAGATTTTGGTGGAGATGTTACTAAAGCAATGAGAGCGGCGGATGGAACAATAGTTTTGGTTGATGCTGTAGAAGGAATAATGCCACAAACAGAGACAGTTTTTAAACAAGCTTTGAGAGAATATGTTAAGCCTGTTCTTTTTATTAATAAGACCGATAGATTGATTAAAGAGCTTAAATTAACACCAGAACAAATGATGGAAAGATTTGAAAAAATTATTAAAGAAGTTAATGTTTTAATTCAGAAACATTGCCCAGAAGAATTTAAGGATAAATGGTTAGTAAGTGTTAAAGATGGTAGTGTTGCAATAGGAAGTGCATTTAAAAGGTGGGCAGTATCGATACCATTTTTACAAAAAAGTGGTGTTACATTAAAAGAAGTAATTCAACTTACTTTAGAAGGTAGAGAAGAAGAATTAGCAAAAAAAGCACCTTTGCATAGAGTAGTTTTGGACATGATTGTAAGACATTTACCATCCCCAATAGAAGCCCAAAAATACAGAGTGCCAAAAATTTGGAGAGGAGATATAGAAAGTGAGATTGGAAAACAAATGCTGACTTGTGATTCTAATGGTAAATTAGCTGCTATAGTAACTAAAATGATTCCAGATGAGCATGTAGGTTTTGTAGCTACAGCTAGAATATTTTCCGGAAAAATATTTAAAGGTAAGGAAATTCTACTTGTTAATTCTAAAAGAAAGGAGAGAGTCCAGCAAGTAGCTATATTTAAAGGAATAAATAGAATTCCTGTAGAGGAAGTAACCGCAGGTAATGTTGTTGCAATTGTCGGTATACCAGAAGCATTTACAGGAGAAACAATTTGTGATGCAGAATATCCTATAGAGCCTTTTGCCGAAATTAAACATTTGTTTGATCCTGTAGTTACAAAGGCAATAGAGCCAAAAAATCCGATGGATTTACCAAAATTAGTTGATGCTTTGAGAAAGATAGGAAAAGAAGATCCAACACTATTAGTTAAAATCAATCAAGAAACTGGAGAATACTTAGTTTCTGGTTTGGGAGAACTTCATTTAGAAATTAAAGTTGAGCATAAGCTTAAAGATATGGGAATTGATGTTGAAATGTCACCACCAATAGTAGTTTATAGAGAAACCATATTCAAACCATCACCTATGGTTGAAGGAAAGTCACCAAATAAGCACAATAAACTTTACTTTATTGTTGAACCTTTAGAAGATAGTGTTTATGAAGCAATGAGGGAAGGAACTATACCGAGTAATATAGAAGTTAAAAAGAAAAACGTCGAGCTATTCCAAGCTTTAGAAAAAGCTGGAATGAATCACGAAGACGCATATAATGTTAAGCTAATCTATAACAAAAACGTTTTCATAGATTTAACCAAAGGAGTTCAGTTTTTGATAGAAGTTATGGAAATGATTAAAGATGCATTTAAAGAGGTTATGGAAGATGGTCCTTTAGCTAGAGAGCCATGTATTAAATTAAAAGTTAAGTTGGTAGATGCTGAGCTACACGAAGATCCTGTTCATAGAGGCCCAGGACAGATAATGCCAGCAGTCAGATATGCTATAAGGCAGGCTATGTTGCTCTCAGACGCAACTTTGTTAGAGCCAAAACAAATTTTGAGAATTGATATACCAAACGAATATATGGGGATAGTGTCTAGAGAAATAGAAAATAGAAGAGGAAATATTTTAGAAATGAATGAAGAAAGAGACACTATGGCATTAATAGCTAAGGTACCTGTTAGTGAGCTTTTCGGTTTTGACGCAAAATTAAAGTCTTTAACTAGCGGAAGAGGTTTCTATAGCCTAATAGATATAGTATTTGAAAAATTACCAAATGAGCTAAGGGATCAAGTAATTAAATCAATTAGAAAAAGGAAAGGTTTACCTGAAGATATTCCAAAAGCTGAAGCAGAACCAGCTTAAAAAATTTAAATTTATAGTATGATATTAAGTATTTAAGTAATAAAACAAAAATTTAAGAAGGAGGGATGAAAGATGGCAAAACCACACTTAAATCTGGTAGTTGTAGGACACGTAGATCATGGTAAATCTACAATAGTTGGTAGATTGCTATACGAAAGTGGAGCGGTTAGAGAGGAAGAGCTAAGAAAATTGCAAGAAATGGCTAAAGAATTTAAGATAGAAGGTGGAGAATTCGCTTACATAGTGGATAGGGAAAAAGAAGAAAGAATGAGAGGAATGACAATAGACATAATGCATAGACCATTCGAAACATCAAAATATTTTTTCACAATTATTGATGCACCTGGACATAGAGACTTCGTTAAAAATATGATTACTGGAGCTTCTCAAGCTGATGCTGCAATATTGGTAGTTTCTGCTAGACCTGGTGAAGGGGTGCAAGAACAAACAAAAGAGCACGTATTTTTAATTAAAGTTTTGGGTATAAATCAAGTTATAGTCGCAATTTCAAAAATGGATTTAGCTAATTATAGTAAAGAGGTATATGAAAAACTAAAAGATGAAACATTAAAACTATTAAAAAGTGTAGGATATGATGTTTCTAAAATACAAGTTGTTCCTACTGCAGCACAAGTTGGTGAAAACATATTTAAGAGAAGTGACAAAATGCCTTGGTATAATGGCCCCACTTTAGTTGAAGCATTGGATATGTTACAAGTTCCACCAAGACCAATAGATAAACCATTAAGAATTCCAATACAAGATGTTTATTCAATTACTGGAGTAGGAACAGTCCCTGTTGGAAGAGTAGAAAGTGGAGTTTTGAAAGTTAACGATGTTGTAGTTTTTGAGCCAAGTGGGGTTAAAGGGGAAGTTAAATCTATAGAAATGCATCACCAAAGCATTCCTCAAGCAGTACCTGGAGATAATATAGGATTTAACGTTAGAGGAATAAGCAAAACTGATGTAAGAAGAGGAGATGTTTGTGGGCACCCAAATAATCCACCAACAGTAGCTAAAGAGTTTACAGCACAGATAGTAGTTTTGCAGCACCCAACTGTTATTGCTCCAGGTTACACTCCAGTATTTCACATTCATACAGCTACAGTTGCTGCTAGAATAGAGGAAATAATTGCTAAAATAGACCCAAGAACAGGACAACCATTACAAGAAAAGCCTGAATTCTTAAAAACTGGAGATGTAGCTAAGGTTAGAGTAGTTCCATTAAAGCCAGTTGTAGTAGAGAAACAGTCAGAGTTCCCAACACTAGGTAAATTTGCAATAAGAGATATGGGTATAACAGTTGCTGCAGGAATAGTATTAGATGTAGTTAAGGCCAAATAATAATATCAACTACTTTTCTTTTCTTTTCATTTTATAATATCTTTAAATTTTTCTTTTAATTTGATTTTATTTGTTTTTCCTTCTTTGTTTTTTTCTAAAACCCCCCTTAAAATTAATTTTTGAATAATTCTATGACTTTCAACCTTTCCTAGAACAGAAGATATTTTCGCTTGTGAAATTTCGCCATTATTTTCAATAATCATTTTTATAACATCTCTTTCTTTTGGTTCTAAAAGATCTAAAATTGTAAAAATTTTCTTTTTTGCCATTCCTTCAATTTTTGGCGCTAATATGTAATAAACTAATAAACCTATTAAAACACCGAAAGAAGAAAATAAAGGAATTAATGCGGGAACTGCAAATAGGCAAGTATAAGCATTAGCTTCTATAATTCTTATTTGAGCATATAATGTAGCTAAAGATACGGAAAATACAAAAAGACTTATTATTATAGATATTACGACTATTTTTCTTTCCATAAATTAATTTTTTTTATAAAAATAAGGTTTCAAAAAATGTAACCAAAGTTTAAATAAGGTTTCAACCAACTTCTTTTATGGAAATTGAGAAAATAATTAAAGAAAAAAGAATTATTGATTCAAAAAAAGCTTTTAAAATTGCTTATAGAAGATATTATTTAAATAGAAGTGAGGCTCTTAAAAATATAAATTTGAAAGAACTAAAAGAGAGAGCTAGAAAAATAAAAGAAAAATGTATTGAAAATTTGGATAATTTAGTTGATATTACCTTAGAAAATTTGGAAAAAAATGGAATAAAAACGTTTTTTGCTAAAAATTCAAAAGACGCAATAAAAATTCTAAAGAAAATAATTCCAGAAGGAGAGGTTATTGTTAAAAGTAAGTCTAATGTTATTAAGGAAATAGGATTTGAGGAAGCATTTTCAAAAAGAAATAAAATTATAGAAACAGATTGTGGAGATTTTGTATTACAAATTTGTGGAGAAAAAGCTACACATCCTGTAACTCCAGCTTTGCATTTATCTATAGATAAAATAGTTAATGCTATAAGAAAAAAGTTTGGAATAAATTTGAGAAAAAGACCTGAAGATATAGTTAAGTTTGTTAGTAAATATCTAAGAAGTAAAATATTAGCTTCTAAATATGGTTTAACTGGAGCTAATTTTATAACTTCAGACGGTAGTGTAGTAATAGTTGAAAATGAGGGCAATATCTCTTTATTATCAAGAATTCCAAAATATCATGTAATAGTTTCTACAGTAGATAAAATATTAAACAATCTAGAAGAAGCTATGTTTTTTTCAAAAATTTTAGCAATATACGGAACTGGAACATCTGCAGTTTCTTATATAAACGTAATTTCATCTCCTAGTAAAACTGCAGATATAGAAAAAAAATTAGTATACGGAATGCATGGTGCAAAAGAGGTTTATTTAATTTTAGTTGATAATAATAGGCTTAAGATTTCTAAAACAGATTTAAAAGAAGTATTGTATTGTATTAATTGTGGGGCATGTTTATATTCTTGCCCAGTTTATAGACAAATTTTTGATTATTATGGAAAAAATTACTTTGGTGGGATTGGAATAAGTAAAACTTTTGTTTTAGAAGGAATAGGGCAAGCTTATAATTCAGGCCTATATTTTTGTACAACATGCTCTTCTTGTAAAGATGTATGTCCTCTTTTAATAGATGTACCAAATTTAATAGTAAGATTGAGAGAAATTTCAGTTAAAAATAGACTTGAAACAAAATCGAACATGGAAATGATTGAAAATATAGAAGCTTTTGGAAATCCTTTTGGAAGTAGTGGTGATAAAAAAATATTACCAGAAAAATTATACTGTTGCTAGGTGATTATATGTTTTTAGAAAAATTGTTGGGTAAAAACACTTTATATTATCCTGGCTGTTTAACTAAATTTGTTTATAATAATTTGAAAGAAAATTATGAGAAAATTATGAAAAAAATAGGTATTAGATTTATAGAGATTGATGAATTAGTTTGCTGCGGTTCTCCTGTAAAAAATGCTGGATATATTCAACAATTCAAAGTGTTAGCCAGAAAAAATTATGAAATTTTGAAAAGATACAATGTTGGAAAAATCTTATTTAATTGTCCAGCTTGTTGTTTTGTATTCAAAAGAGAGTATCCTAAATTGTTTGCAGATTGGAATATAGAGTGTGAGCATTTAGTTCAAACAATTTGGAATGCTGTTGAAAGCAAAAGATTAAATTTAAGAAGAAATGGTAGGGGTATAGTTACTTATCATGATCCATGCTATTTGGGAAGGTATTTAGGAATATATGAAGAGCCAAGAAAATTAATTGAATATTTAGGTTACAAACTTATCGAAATGGAAGAAAATAAAGATAGATCTCTTTGTTGTGGAGGTGGTGGAGGCTTAAGAGCTAATTATCCGCAGCTTTCAAAAGAAATAGCCAAAGATAGAATAAAGCAAGCATTGGATATTAAGGCAAAAATTTTGGTTAGTTCATGTCCTATGTGTGTAGCTACTCTTTCACAATTTAAAAAAATAAAAGTTTTAGATATATCTGAATTAATTATTAAGCATTTGAGGTGATAGGGCTGAAATTAAAAAACAAAATAAAAATAGAACTAAAGAGCATTTTTATTTTACTTATAATTTTGTTAATTTTTCTATTCATTTTTTTAACAAATCTTAAAATTGTTAAAATAGAAGAGTTGAAAATAGATACTCAATTTTCATTTTTTAAATTCATATTTGTTTTAACATTCCTTTCTTTAGCCGATTCGATAAACCCATGTATAATTTCTTTATTAGTGATAATGATAGCAACTTTAGCATCTATGAAAATAGAGAGAAAAGAAATAATAATTAGAGCAATTATTTTTACTCTTACTATATTTTTTACATATTTTATTTTAGGTCTTCTTATGTATTTTGGCCTATCTTTAATTTATTTAGCAGCAATTGCAAGCAATCTATTTAATTTTATCAAAATTTTCTTGGTTTTATTATTAGTTATAGCAGGGATAATAAATATCAGAGACGGAATTTTATCTAAGGAATCTATTTTTTCAATACCAAAAAGGTTTAAACCAACAATAGATAGATTGTTAAGATTTACAACAGTAACAGCAACAGTATTTTTAGCAATTATTGTAACATTAGTAGAATTTCCATGCACAGGTCTATTTTATGTTGGAGTTATAAGTTTCTTACATTCTTTGAAAGCTAAATTGTATGAAATAATTTTAATACTAGGATATTACAACACTATTTTTATTTTACCAGAAATTTTAATAGTTTTACTTTTAATGAAAGGATCGGAACCTAAAAATATTTATGAAAAAATCTATAGAAAACATAGAAATAAAATGAGAATTATAGGTGGAATTGCAATGATATTTTTAGCTTTATTTATTTGGTTATACATGAGGTGAGTAGATGAAGAATAAAAATTTTTTATTCATAATTTTGGTTTTTATAATTTTTTTGTTGGTGTTTTTTGTTATAGAATTTTTACCATATAATGAAAATAAGGATGTTGTTACTAACTATATTCAATTTTCTTGTAGGAAAGATTTAGGAATTTGTGAATATGACGGAAAGATATGTTTCAAGAACTATTTAGATACTACTTATGGAAAAATTTTGTACAATCCAATATATTGTGATACTAACATAGAATTAAATTCGAGTTGTAAAAAGCCAAAATCTTGTGCAATATACTTTACTGGAATAGGATGTCCACACTGTGCTAAGGTAGATCCATATCTTTTCTATAGATTTATTCCTAACAATGAGTTAATAGTAATAGAGTATGAAGTTTATAAAAGCAAAGATGGAGCTAAAACAATGGATTGGTATATTAACAATATAAGAAAAGATTTTAAGTTTGCAGGAATACCACAAATATATTTTAATAATGATTTAACCTTAATTGGAGATTTGCCAATATTACAAAACTTATATTCATACTTTATCCAATCTGATGGAATATGTGAGATAAATATTATTAAAAAAGTTATATTCAATGAAACTCAAGAAGCTAACGATAATGATAATATTTGGTTTTCAGGGAATCCAAAAATTTGGTATTGTGATAGAGTTCTAATAATTAAAAATAACTCTATACCAAGTGAGGAATTTATAAGGGCGTTTTTCTCTGAAAAATTAGATATTGAATATATAAAGGAAAAATTTTCTTAAAATATTTTTAAGTTTTTAAAATCAATTATAGAATTATTTGATAGGTAGAGGAGAATGCAGGTTGCTAGAATAAAGCTAGTTGGAAGGGACCCAAAGAAGTTAGATGAAATAGCTAGAGAAATTATTGAAGTGGCAAAAAGGTTTGGTGTAAGCTATAGGGGACCAATTCCCTTGCCAACCAAAAAACTAAGAATAACTACTCTAAAAACACCTTGTGGTGATGGTACTGGTCATGGAAATGCAACTTACGATAAATTTGAGATGAGAATACATAAAAGATTAGTTGATGTACAGGCTGATGAAAGAACTTTAAAGCAAATTTTAAGAATTGGTATACCACAAGATATTCATGTTGAAATAAAGCTCATAGGTTAAATTTAAATTAATCTAATTTTTCTAATAGTTTTGGCTCATTTTCTCCAAAGGGT
>JAVZSS010000029.1:0-8476 GCA_044343155.1 Candidatus Aenigmatarchaeota archaeon | reverse complement strand
AGAGCTAAAGATGAAGATTTAGAAAAAATCGCTGAAAAGATAAGAAGTATTTTTACGGATTAAAAAATGTAATCTTGATGACATAAATTTTTTCTACACTCATTAAAATCTTTGTTAATTTTGAAAATTTTTTGATTATAAGGATTAAATTAGGTCCATACACATTATTATTTATATTTTTATACCTACACCAGAAAAAATATATTGAAAAAAAGAATTAAGTTTTTAAATATGGGTTTATAGTTTTTTTATGAATAAGAGCCCCATTGAAAGAATTTGTTTTTCTGGAAAAACTTTAAAAATTAATTATTTGGGGCTCTGAGGGAGGAACCGGTTCTCAATTCTTTAATGACCGGGGACCTAACCGAAATAGAAATTTGTGATTTATGTGGTAAAGAAACTTCCGAATTCTCAATAATAGATGGTTTAGTAGTATGTAATGATTGTAAAGAAAATTTTGAATTGAAAGAAGTTGAAGACAATTCTTCCCATGTTTGTGCTATATGCGGGTGGCCAATTCAAAGAGTAATAACAAAAAGAGAAGCTAAAGTATTTATTAAAGGAATTAAAGATTGGCTTTTGAATAAAGAGTTTAATAATAAAGAAATCTACGAAATATTAAATCAATTGGCTAGAAAAGATCATTATCTTTGTAGGTATGATTTCTTCTATTTAATAAAAGGAATATTTGAAAATTTTGATAAAAATTTAGCTGAAAATTTTGAAAAAGAAATTGCATCTCAATATGATTTTATAGATTCTCTTGTTAGTTAATTTTTTATAACAAATTTATAATATTGCCCTGGTAGCTCAGACTGGTTAGAGCACCTCACTGGTAATGAGGGGGTCGCGGGTTCAAATCCCGCCCAGGGCTAATTTATTTTTCTATTCAAAATTTACTATGAAAAGAAACAAAAATATTATAGAAATTTTAGAAATTTTAAAAAGTTTAGGAATTATGTTTCTTGGAATAGGCACTTTCCTTATTTCTTTAATAGCCTTCTTCTTATATCAAAAAACTACATTTTATGAAGATGCTTACTATACTTATTGTGAAAGCGGCTATATTACTTTAAGAGCAAATAAAGATCTTAAAAATTTTAGAATTATGTATAATGAGACAAAAATTTGTGAATTCGAATTTGTAAAAAAAGGTTCTTCTAAAATTTGTAAAGTTGAAGATTTAGTAAGAGAAAATAAAACTATTTTCTTTGTTTCCGAAGAAAATTATGGAGAGAAAATGATTTTTTGTTATTCTTATTTCCCAATAATGAAGCTTGAATAATAAAAGATACGGCTCTTTATTTAATTTCAAATTTAAACTTTAAAGTAAAAAATTCGTATGAATGTTTTTGAAGCAATAGAAAAGAGAAGAAGTATAAGAAAATATCAAAATAAAGATGTAGATGATAACTATATTGGTTTATTGTTGTGGGCCGCTTGTCAAGCTCCTTCTGCTGGAAATCTTCAAGAATGGAGATTTGTTGTAGTTAGAAATAGAAAAACAAAAGAAATTCTATATAAAGCTTGTTATGAACAAGATCATGTTAAGAATGCTCCAGTTTTAATTGTTGTCGGGGCTGATACAGAAATTCAATCAATGAGATATGGAGAAAGGGGGGAATTGGTTTATTGCTTAGAAGATTGTGCTGCGGCAATTGAAAATATGCTATTGGCTGCAACTGCCTTAGGCTTAGGCACTTGTTGGGTTGGGGCTTTTGATGAAAAGGAAGTAAAATTTGCTGTTGGCTTTCCAAATTATATTAGGCCAATAGCAATAATTACTGTTGGTTACCCTGCTGAAGAGGTTGAAAGTAGAGAAAAAGATTATAGTAGATTTTGCTATTTAGAAAAATATGGAAATAGATTTGAATTTGAAATAAAAACATTAGATAGATTAATAAAAGAAAAAATTGAAGAATTTAAAGCCAAAACAAAATAAATAAAATGAAGAAAGCTTTTACAATATTGCCATTTTTAATATTTTTAAGTACAGCTTTTTCCCAACCATTTGTTTCGGGTACAGATTTTATTACAATTTATGCGGGAGAAAACAAAACAATAGAATATTTGATTATAAACAAAGATAATAAAATTCAAACTTTTTCTATTTTTATTTCTGGATTTTATAGAGAAGGTATTTCAATTGATGTTTATCCAAGAACTATTATTTTAGAACCCAATCAAGAGGCAAAAATTAGAATATATATAGAAGCAAAGAAATTTGCAAAAGAAGTTAAACCAAGTTTGTTTTATTTAAACATAAGATATGAAAACCAAACAGTTGAAAAACCACTAATTCTACAAGTTCTTAGAAGGTTCCCAGTTTATATTTCTTCACTAGAATTATCCAAATACTCCATTTACCCTTTAGAAAGTTTAACAATTACAATGAATATTGAAAATGTTAAGGATGAAATTACACCAAACTATAAGGCTTTATTCATTATTCTTTATAATAACAAAGAAGTATTTAGAAAAGAAAAAATTACGGATTATATTCCCTCTTTTGGAAGCCTAAAAGTTAGTGAAACTTTTAATGCGGAAAAATATCAAAAAGCTGGAAAATATGAAGTTATAGGGAGATTGTATAGTTTAAAAGGTGAAATAGTTGATGAAGCTTATTCCACTTTTGAAGTAAAAGCTATAGAAAAAATTCCCACTAATTATACAAAAAAAGAAATAAAATATTCGCTATTAGAAGCTTATGTAAGAATAGAAGTTAAAAATGAAGGGAACGTTATTTCTAAACCATTTTATTTAATAGAATCTTTACCAGCTTTTATGAAAGACTTTTTCTATCCATATTCTAAACCGGATGAAATTGAATCTTCTCTTGGTTATATTAATTATAAATGGTTAATAAGGCCTCTACAACCTGGAGAAAGTGTTATAATAGAATATAAAATATCACTTTGGCAAACATGGCTTGTTTTAGTTACAATTATTTTACTAATAATATTCTTCTTTAGAAAAACATATACCCCAACAATTTCTAAAACTGTTAAAAAAGAGGATGAAAAACTTAAAGTTATGATTAAAGTTAAAAACAAATCTAAAAATATAATGAAAGAAGTTTATATTGAAGATTCTATTCCTTTAATGTTTAAAGTTATTTCTTATACTGGTAGTAAACCGGAAGAAATAGAATCTAAAAAAATTAAAGAAAAGAAAATAGTTTGGAAAATTAATGAACTTAAACCTGATGAAGAAGCTATATTTGTTTACTATTTACAACCTCTTGTAGAATTGGTTTCTGCTGTTCTACCACCAGCTAAATTAAGATTTATGAATGAAAAAGGTATAAAAGTAGAATTGAAAAGTAATGAAGTATCTTTATAGATCAAAATTTTTTATAGATTAGTTAAAATAAATTATATCCCGCCCTAGCTCAACTGGTAGAGCGCCCGGCTGTAGAGCTATGCTATAATAGCATGGCTTGAATAGCCTGCGCTCAGAAACCGGGAGGTTCAGGGTTCGACATGATTCACGAAAATCCCTGGGGCGGGACTTTTTCTTTAAATTAAAGATAAATTTGTCATATTGACAACTACTCTCTTTCAAAAATGGGGTATATAAGAAAGTAGAAAATATAATTGGTGAAAAGAATGAAAAAAATAATAAAATGTCCTCCAAGTAGAATAATTAGATTCATAGATGGTTTTGGAAACAAAAGAATATTTATTAGGGGAATTGGAAGTTTTTTAGAAGATGAAATAATTATTGATACTAGTATTTATCAAAAGAAATTGAATGAATTTATAGTTGGGAGGATTTAAAATGAAAATTATAAAAGAAATTAAGATTTCCCTTATTGAAGATAGAAATGTGATGAAATGGTATGTAAGCCTAACAAAAGATGGAAAGTGTTTTGGATTTATTAAACCTATTAGTTTAAAAAAATAAACCTAAGATTTTTGTAAAACTACAAATAAATGATATTTTTCATATGGATCCAATTTAACTTTATCCAAAATTTTAAAATATTTTTCCAGATCGTCTAAACATTTTTTATAAATAACTTCTGGATCTTCTGTAGAGCTAATGCTTTGAGATTTAATTGCTATGGCAGCATATCCATTTGGTTTTAAAAACTTTTCACAATTTTTAATTAAAATACTAATTTGATCTTCAGAAGCCACATCCTCATAAACAAAATCAACTTTACCAATTATTAGTTTTTCATAAGTTTCTGGTTTTCTTGCATCAGCCAAAATTGGAATAATGTTTTTATATTTTTTTGCAACTTCTAATGCATCTTTTAATACTCTTTCTGCTATATCTATTCCAAAAATTATTCCTTTATTTCCAATAATGTTACTAAAATAAGTTGCTGTTTTACCTGCAGCCAAACCTAAATAAAGAATTTTCATTCCTTCTTTCAAAGGAAAAACCTTAAGACCCTTAACAATTGCTGCCGCTGGTTTAGAAGTATATGGATTCCAAATTCTATATTCAACATTATCTATTTTAACAACTTCTTCATCAAAAGGTTTATAGCCTGGAATAGTGTTTATAGTTGCCAATTTTCCATTAACTAAATAAATACCTTCAAAATTTGTTTTTTCAACTCTCATAATTATTTCTTTTTCAAAATTTCTTTAATCTTTTCATCCAAATCTTTTTTTAGCTGCTCTTTTCTATCTTCCTTAGTATAATAATCAATTCTAATTGCTAATGACAATTTGTTGGCCAAAACTCTAGCAATTTTACCTCTATCCTCTTCTTTTGCATTTTGAATATAAGGATGTAAATATATTAAACCATGCTTTGGGCTTTTACCTTTTCCGTGCAAATATCTAAACAAAGCTTTTTCTGCCCCAATCAATTGAATTAAAGAAGCTGGTGCTTTAGCCAATTTTTCCAAACTTCCTGCTCTAGACAAAATTTTTGCTGCTAATAAGGAGCCAGCTAAATAAGAAAAGTTTGGAGCTATTTCTTCCATAGATTCTTTAACATATTTTTCCAAGTTTTCTCTAAGAGTAAAAAGTTTAGATAAAAAACTTGCATATTCTTTCATAATCTTTTCATCCCTTTCACTAATTTCTATTCCTATACTTTCTTTTGCTAAATCTCTATATTCTTCAAAATTTTCCCTTTTTCCATATTTTTCAACCAGCTTAGCAAACTTTTCATGAGATGTTATAACTCTATTCAATTCTGGAAAATGTAATCCATACCATTCTCTCAATCTTTCAGAAAAAATGTTAATAATTTTATCCAATTCTTCTAAAGCTCTAACAGCTTGAATAATTATTGCTTCCTTTTTTACTCCAATTTTAATTTTAACTTTAGTTAATTCTATGTTTACTTGATTAAAAAACTCAAAAAATTCTTGCTCATCTTTAACAAATTTCTTATCTATAGCTATTTGAATTAGATTATCTTTAATAAAATTTTCAGCACTATTATTTTCTTCAAAATATTTGACCCCTTGTTTATTTATAGAATAAATAAATTCTTTATAACCCCTTTTCCAAAGCTTATTTTCCAATTCTTTTTCTTCTTCTATTATTTTAATTTCTGCTTCTTTTAACTTTCTCGCAACTTCTTGCACATCTTTTTTAAAAGGAATATAAAATATTATTTTATTATCCTCCGAAACTCCAAAAACCCCTATTATTGTTGTAACTATATATGCTTTCATTAAACTTTATAAATACTTGATAAATATATAGTTAATGCCTTTGAAACTCATATTTTCAATGTTTTTAACAATATTTTTGCTATTTGGTTTTTTATTTGCAATTCTAGCAGCAGTAAGCTATTATTTTGGTTTAAGTGGATATATTCCTGTAATCGGTGCAATAATTTTGGTAATAATTCAATGGTATATTAGTCCATATATAATTAAGTGGACCACAAATATGAGAGAATTAAAAAGAAGTGAAGCGAAATGGATTTACGATATTGTTGAAAATTTGTGTAAAAAAACTAAAACCCCTATTCCAAAAATTTATATAGCTAATATTGGTGCACCAAATGCTTTTGTTTTTGGAAGAACACCGAAATCTGCAAATTTAGTTATAACTAGAGGTTTATTAAATACTTTAACAAAAGAAGAAGTTGAAGCTGTAATAGCTCATGAAATTGGTCACATAAATCATAAAGATATGGTTGTTATGACTATTGTTTCTGCTATTCCAATAATTTTCTATTTCATAGCAAGATTTTTAATATTTGCACCTTCTAGTGAAAGGAATGAAAGAAAAACTGGAGCTGCAATATTAATTGGATTTATTTCATTTCTAATTTACTTTATATCAAATTTGCTTGTTTTGTATCTTTCAAGATTAAGAGAGTATTATGCAGATAGATTTTCTGGTAAAAACACAAAGCCAAGTTTATTAGCAAGAGCATTAGCAAAAATTACATATGGATTAAGTATTTCAACAGATAGAGTCGAAAATTCTGCAGTTAGATCTTTCTACATAGCAGATCCTGTCTCTGCAACAAAAGAATTAGCAGTATTAAGTAAAGCTTATGAAGATTTTGAAATTAGTGATAAAGAACTTAAAGAAGCTATGGAATGGGAAAAGAAAAACCCATTAATTAGATTTTCGGAAATATTTTCAACTCATCCTTTAACTTATAAAAGAATTGAAGCTTTAAAGAAACTTGAAAAAGAAATTTCAGAACATTAAAAAACTGTAAAACAAAAAATTTTATGAAAAAAGTAGTTTTAATAAATAAAGAAACAAAAATTTTAGCTGAAATTGGAAAGAAAATTTCTACTCATTTTGGAATAATAGATACTTCTAAAGCAAAATTAGGGAAAAAAATTAAGTCTCACCTAGGAAAAGAATTTTTTGTTGTTGAACCAAATTTGATAGATATAATTGAAAATTTAAAGAGGGGTGCTCAAGTAATTCTTCCAAAAGATATTGCATTAATAATAGCTTTTACTGGTTTAAAACCAAATTGGAAAGTTTTAGATGCTGGTACTGGAAGTGGTTTTTCTTCTATATTTTTGGCAAACTTTTTAACAAAAGGTAAAGTTTATACTTACGAAAAAGATGAAAGATTTTACAAAATTGCAAAAGAAAATTTTGAATTTTGCGAACTCGATAATATTGTTTTAATTTTTGGAGATGTTAGAAAATGTAAAGAAAAGAATTTTAATTTGGCTTTACTCGATTTTGAAAATTCTGATAAAATTTTAAAATTTATAGATAGTAAAATCTTAGTTGGTGGTTTTATAGTAATTTATTCTCCTACAGTTAATCATTTGCTAAAAAATGTAAGAGCTCTCTCAAAAATTAAAAAATATAGCATAAATATTTTTGAAAATATTGTTAGAGAATGGCAATATGAAAAAACACTTAGACCGAAAACTAAGGGCATTATACATACTGGCTTTTTAACAATAGCAAGAAAATTTTCTGAATAATCAAATAATTTTTTTCCACCAAATATTAGCATTTAAAACAATCCAATATTTTTCTAACTCTTTTTCTAGAATTTCATAGTCTGGAAATTCTTTTTTAATTAAAGATATAAATCCGTTCCCATGATTTTTTTCTATTAAATGAGCAACTTCATGATAAACTAAATATCTAAGTAAATTTTCTGGTAAAGATATCGCCTTAATATTAAAACTTAAGTTTCCCTTAGAAGAACAACTGCCCCATTTGGTTTTTTGGTTTCTTACTATTATTTTATTATATTTAACCCCCAATTTTTCAGAATATTCTTTAGCTATTTTTTCTATTTTTTCTAATAGAATATTTTTCAAAAATTTTATTGTTGTATTTTCATTATTTTGGTCAAAGTTAAAATCCTTTAAATCAAATGGTTTACCGAATAAAATAAATTTTTCTAGATTTTCTTTTTCATCATCTAAATATTTTTCAATCATTTCTATTTTTTTCAAAATCCACTTTCTTTTTTTCTCAATTATTTTTCTAAAATCAAAAAACCAATACGGAACTATCAAGTGTAAACAATTTTCTCTAAACTCTAATCTTGTGTATTTTACATTTTTTCTAAAAACAAAACATGTTATTTCTCTATCTTCAATTTTTTCTACAATTCTTAAGCAATTAGAAAACTTTTTATTAAAACTCATTCTATTTTTTTATTTTATCTTTTAAAAAATGTTAAAATTTCAAACAAATTTTTTTATGGGGCCGTAGTGTAGCTTGGTCTAGCACGCGGGTTTCGGGTACCCGAGGTCCTGGGTTCAAATCCCAGCGGCCCCAAAATTATAACTAAATTCTAAGAATTGCTTCAATAAAACCTTTTTCTTTTATTAAATTTTTTAAATCCCTCAATGCTTCTTTAATTACCCTTTTTTCAGATTTCATATGTTTACAAAAAGCTAAGACGAATTTCCATTCATATCCATTTTTTCTAATATACTCTTGCAAAACTATATCTTCTAATCTTTTAACTTTGGGTAGCTTTACTCCTTTAACTGCATTTTTATTAATTAGAGTGTTTGAAGTGAATCCTCTTTGATCTATTCCAAATTTAA
>JAVZSS010000028.1:0-8869 GCA_044343155.1 Candidatus Aenigmatarchaeota archaeon | reverse complement strand
ATTAAAATTAAAAAAAGGAAAAAATATATTGGTTTTTAGAGCTAATAAAGGTTGTTTAGTTGTTGATGAGATTTTACATAATTTTGATAAGAGATGTATTAGTATGTCTATAAGAAATATAAGAATACAAAAAATAGGTTAAGAAAATCCAATACAAAAATATAATTTTAAAGATTGTATCAAAAAAGTATTTTTATCTATTTCAAATTTCCTATTTCATGTTTCCTTCCCATTTTTAGTTTTTCAAACTTAAAATTATGGAAAAAATCTTAATTTAATTAGTTGTGCTACCATTTTTAACCCATCTCTCAATATTTTTATTGAAGACTTTTTATTTTCTACCCAAACAACAGGAATTTCTTTAATTTTAAAACCTTTTCTTTTAGCTTTTATAAGGAATTCTGTATCCCAGAACCAATCATTAGATTTTACTTCTTTATTTATTTCTATAAAAACATTTCTCTTAAATCCTTTAAAACCACATTGAGTATCTTTAATTTTAACATCTGGAAATAATATAAGTCTAATCAGATTATAAATTTTACTCAAAAACAATCTTTTTAATGTTCTTTTATATTTAGCTCCTTTTATATATCTTGATCCAACTACTATATCATACTTATTTAATTCTTTTAAGACAATCTTTAAAGCATCAAGCTTTGTTGACAAATCAGCATCCATATAAATAATAAATTTTCCTTTTGCAACACTACTACATCTTTTAAGAGCCAATCCTCTTCCTAGTCTTTTTTTATGGTGAAGAACTTTTATTTTTTTATTTTCTTCTTCAATTTTTTTAACAATTTCATAACTTTTATCAGTAGACCCATCTTCAGCTACTATTATTTCATATCTTTTCTTCAATTTTTTTAATTCATGAATTATTTTTAATAAATTTTTCTTTATAATTTCAGCTTCATTAAAAACAGGAACGATAATAGTTATCATATTTTAATTAATTTCAAAAGTAAACAAATTTTTATTTTTCTTTTAGAATCATGATTATGGTTGCTAATAAAATAAAATTTAATTTTTTTTCAAATGAGCTTAAGATTTTTTTAACTTTTTTTATGTTTTATACTATTTTTGCTAATTGGCCAGGAATGAGAGAATATTCAGTTTTCTTTTTAACTAAGGCAATTGTAGATGAAAATAGATTAGAAATAGATAGTTATTATAACCAAACAAGTGATAGAGCTTTTTATAATGGAAAACATTATTCAGATAAAGAGCCTGGACTATCTTTTTTAGCTACTCCAATTTATGCGATATGGAAATTTTTTTATTACAATTTTTTTCCAAAAGATTTTATAGAATTGAATAAAGGTAGTAATGAATATATAGTACAGTTTGTTCATAATAAAGCTCCTATATATTATTATTTAAATCCCGGAGTTTTTGAGTTAACTGGCATGTTTTTGGTTACAGTATTTACATCTTCCTTTTTTTCTTCTCTTTCAGTTGTTTTAATTTATAAACTTTCTCAATTTTTAACAAAAGATGAAAAAAGAAGATTTTTACTAACAATAATTTACGGTTTTGCTTCTCCAATTTTTCACGCAAGCTTAATTTTTGTTAGCCATGCAGTTGCAACTTTTTTATTACTTCTTTCTTTTTATTATTTGTTGTTTTTTGTGAAAAGAAAAAAAATAATTTATATAGTTATTTCAGGTATTTTAGCTGGATTTTCATTTACTTTAGAGCTTTTATCACTAGTTGTTTCTTGCTTATTTCTTTTTTATTTATTTTTTTTAAGAAGAAAGTATAGAGAAGCAATAATATTTTTGTTATTCTTTCTATTTGGTTCATCCCCATTTTTTATTTATAATTTTATAATTTTTGGTAATCCAATAGATTTACCAAGGAATCATCTTGATAGTGAAGTTTGGCTACCTTTACCTGGTAGAAATGGTATTATTATTTCTTTTTCTTACAATCTTAATGTTATGTTTAGGCTTTTATTCGATCCTTACAGAGGATTATTTTTCTATTTTCCAATCCTTCTTTTCTATTTTCCAGGTCTTTATCTAATGTATAAAAAATATCCTTCAGAATCAGTTTTAACATTTTTAATTTTCTTATCAGTTCTTTTTGTATCTTCAATGTGGTGGGCTTGGTGGCATGGTGGAAGTTTCGGCCCTAGACTTTTGACTATAATTTCTCCTTTTATTGTAATTCCAATAATTTTTTCTTTAGAGTTAGATTATTTTAAACCACTTCTTTTCTTCTTTTTGATAGTTTCGATTTTAAACAATTTTGCTGGGTTGACAAATGCTTATGAAGATGCCTTGAAAGATATTTCAAATTCTTTTATGTTAAAAGAATACAAAGAGAAATTTGAAAAATTTGAGATTCTTGAAGATCCTTTAAGAAAATTTTACTACCCATATTTTTTTAGATGCGGACCAAATAGCAAAGTTTTAGATTCTATAATAGAAAAAAAATATATTGATATAAGAGCATCAAGCAATACTACTTGTCCTAGACCTTTTTTATCTATTTTCTTTGTTTTACTTTTTGTTTCTTTAATATGGTTAAAAGAGATTGAAAGTTTTGTTAAAAGTAAATTTAAAGTCAGTAGAAAAATTTTTTTACATGCTTTTATATTTTTCTTCATTTTTATTTTTTTAAACTTTCTTTTAGTTTCTATTGATGTATTGTTTTATCCTTTTGATACTGATGTTACAGAAAGTTATCTTCTACTACCAGCCATTAGATTATTAAATGGAAAACCTCTTTATAATGATATCCATTCACTTCACCATTTTTCTTCTTTTAAATATCCACCAATTTTTCCAATAATAAACTATTTCACGCTTTTAATTCTTGGTAAAAATTTGCTATCTGCAAGAATAATAGTTTTTATTTCTACTTTGTTTGTAGGTTTTTTTGTTTTTTTAATTACAAAAAAAATTGTAAAAGATTTTGAATTAAGTTTATTTTCTACATTACTCTTTTTTTCTTCTTATGTTATTTTTCAGATGGGTACTCAAGTTAGAGCTGATATGCTAGCAATGCTATTTTCTATTGTTGGAATTTATTTTTTTATAAATTATAAAAAAGGAAAAAATCTATTTTTTTCAACCATTTTTTCTTTTTTAGCTCTATTTACAAAACAAAACTTTATAGCAGCTCCACTTTCTATGTTTTTTTATCTTTTAATAAATGATAAAAAAAATTGTATAAAGTTTTTAATCCATTTTTCTTTATTAACATTCATTATTACCTTCCTTACGAATTTTTTAACTAATGGTCAGTTTATCTTACATGTATTTTATTATGCGAAAGGAATAATTATCTTTTCTTTAAATGATCTGATATTTCTCTTGAAAGATAGGTTAATAAACAGTTCTATATTCATTTTTTTAGGACTGATTTATTTCGTAAGAAATAAAAACAATATCGTTTCAATTTGGTTTTTAACATCATTAATATTAACTATATTTCAATTTATAAGAGAAGGTAGTTGGATAAATTATTTAATAGAAATAACAGCTATAACACCAATTATTATATCTTCACTTTTAAAACAGTCTAATAAAAAAGAAGAATTCTATTTTATACTTCTTGCTGTTTTATTTCAGTTGTTACTTTTTATTGATTTTGATAAAAGAATTCTTTTTTATGTTTTTAATCCTAAAGATTTTACTCCTTTTATTAATCTACAAACAGATCTAAAAATATTAAAGTATGTTGAAAATAGTGAAGGGAATGTTTTAGTTGAGCATGTAAGCTATTTAATTCTTACCGAAAAAGAAATATCTCCAGAAATTTGGAGTTGTTATGAACTTCAAAATATAAATGTAGTTAGTGAAGAAGAAGTTTTTAATCATTTGTTGTCACAAAATTATTCATTAGTAATATATTATAGAAGATTACCTCTTATTAAAAAATTTTTTGAATATGTAAAAAACAATTATATTTTAATTGATGAACTTCCATGGATAGATCAAGCTTTTCATGAGAATATTTGGTATGTATATAAGAAGATATGAATTTTATTTCTTTTTTATCCAATATAAAAATGGAAGAAATGGAAAAGTATGAATTATTGATAAATAGGCTTCACAATTTGACCAACAATGTATACATTTCTCATGTTTTATATTTTCCTTAAATAGTTTTGCTTTTAGATTCGTTTTTAATATTTTTTTTATATCGAAATCAAAATCTCTAAGATTGGCTATACTTTCAGAAAAATAAGAGCATGGTTTCACATTTCCATAAGGATCGATAGTCATTGAGGCAAATGATGCAAAACAAGGTAATACCAATCTTTTGGGATGCTTATAATATTCTTCAGCTAATTTCAAAAAAATTTTTGGTATAAGTCCATATATATCTCTAACTGGATATTTTTTATAGAAATATTTTATGGCTTTTATTACTTTTTCTTTTTCAACTTTTATTAAATTAATATCCAATCCTATGTTGTTGAAATAAACATTTTCGTGAGCTAAAGCAATTATTGGTTGATAAGAATATTTTATTTCATCAAACACTTCTTTATAATTATCAATATTATATTTACTAATTGTGCTTTGAAAACTTATAAAGAAGTTTTCGTATTTTTCACTTAGTTTTTTTAGAGTATTGTATGTTTTTCTTGCTCTTTTATACGATCCTTTAATTCCTCTAATTTTATCGTTTAAATATTCTGGTCCATCTAGACTAATTGTTAGAAAGAATTTCACATTTTTTCTTTTAGCTTCTAAAATTTCTTCCACTTTTTCTTTTATTAATTCTGTTTCTAATCCATTTGTTGGTATATTAAAGATAATTAAATTTTTAAATTTTTTAAATGCAAGTTTTGTTAATTCAACTAAATCTTCTCTTAAAAAAGGTTCTCCGCCAGAAAAATTTAGCCACAAAACATCTTTTTTTATTTTTTCAAATATTTTTTCATATTCGTATATCTTCAGTTCTTTTTTAATAAGTTCTTTTTTAACTTTATAGATTTTCCAGATGTTACATGTTAAGCATCTCGATTGACAAAGATTAGTTACTATAAAAATATATTTATAAGGCATGGTAAAAGGATAACTAAAGCTTCTATAGAAATTGATAAGAAATATTTTTTCTAAAAGTTTAATGTATTCTCGCATAGTTTTACCGATTTATTTTTATTGCAAGTAAGATTATGGATATATAAATGAGAAAAGAGCCAAATATTAAAATTAAGTTTCCATGTAGTATATGTTTTCCAACAAAGTATATACCAAATGTTAGTAGAAAAATTCCAGCTATTAAAATATAGGTAAATACCTTTACTATATCTTTAGATTTTTTCATACTTAATAATTGGTTAGATATAGTTAAATAAAATTATCTATCTAGCAATAACAAGAGTAAAAAGCTTATATTTTAGATATAGAATTCTTACTTTATACTAACTTTGGTAAATCTTATCTCATCTAATGTTCGCATGTTCCATGCACCAAAACCCATTTTTCCATAAGATCCGAGTACATCACATATTGCATGTGAGATAACAATTTCTTCTTTTTCTAGATTTCCAAAATTTAATAATCCATTATCTGTACATCTGAAAGTTGAGCTTACATTAATTAAAGAAGAAAGTGAGTGTATTTTCATAATTTCATAAGCCATTTCTTCTACTTTTATTTGGGTTATATTTTCAGATTTAATTATTCTTTTTAATTCATTATATGAGTTTGTTTTAAAATAGGAATATGAAGAATAAAAACCACCTATAAAAAGTAAGAATAAGAGTATTAAAATAATAACTTTTATAATTTTTTTATTATTAACGTTATATAAAGTTGAGAGAAAGAAAAGATAAATTATAAAAAATGGTATAAAATGTGTTGGATGATATGCCGGAATAAAAGAAAATAGTAAGGAAATAAGTGTACCATAGCATATAAAAGCTATATAATTTAGAAAGTCAGTTTTTGGAGATATGGCGTAAATAAAAATAGGAACTAAAATTATTATTAGAACTAAAAAAGGATTTTCTCTTAAAATATAAAATGGTAAAAAAGGATTTTCAAAAATTAATAATGAGGAAAAGTTATACATAAGCTTTTTAAAATTAAGTAAATTTGTAAATTCAAAATAACCTTTCCATTTCATGTCATAAGAATTGTAGCGCCATTTCAAAAAATTTTCCATTTCTGATTTTTGTGATAATATATGGGAAATAAAAAGATATGTAGTAAATGAAACAGAAAGAAGAAGAAAAATAGTTATTAGTATATCAATTTTTTTAATATTTTTTTCTTTTTTTTCTATTTGTAAAAAATAAAAGAATGAATAAAGCAAAGCGGGAGGTAAAGTATAGATCATTACTGAATGGTTAAGCATACCAATTAATATAGAAAGTATTATGAATAATTGTGTTTTGCTGTTTAATTTTTGAGAAAAGAAAAAACATAATAAACATGGGAAAAAGATATCAGACCAATCGGAGATAAATAATCTAGAAGTATATAGTATAAATCCATTTATAGAAAGTATTAGGGAAGTAAAGAAAGATAAAAAGACATTTTTTGTTAAGGAGAATAATCCAATATAAAAAAATATAATACCTATTAGGCTTAAAGTTGCTGTAAAATATCTATAGTTTAATAAATTGTTGAATTGGAAAAATTGTGAAAGAAAAATAGTTGGAAGATAACTTCCACTTATTCCTCCTTTAACTTTATTTTTTATATGATTAAAAAAGAATATTTCATCTCCTATTGTAAGAGTTTGAGTTTTAAGATTAGAAAATCTAAGATAAACATTTATTAATAAAAGAATAAATAAAAAGACAAAGAAAAGACGGTTTTTTACTATTTTTCTAACCATAACTTTTATTTAGTTTGCAATAGATAAAGTTTTGTTTTTACTATTTTCTTTAAATTTTATTAATCATTATTTTTATATGAAGAAAAATGGTTATGTAAAAAAAATAAAAAACTATTTTTCCTATTTTTTGATTTGTTTGTTTATATTTTCCTATTTTATATTAAGATTAGGTATAAGTATCAAATCTATACTTCTTTTTTTATTACTTGGAACTTGGCTTCTTTTCTTTCTTGAAAAACGAAAGAAAATGAGTATAGTTGTTTATCCCCTAATTTTTTCCATAATTTTTGTTTATAAGTTTATTATTGGTAATATTCCTATAATCTTAGCTGCTACTCCTATACCTTCTCCCCCAACTGTAGTTGATAGTCCAGATCCTCAGCAAGGAGGAGGAACTATAACTTTTAGTTGTAGTCCAAATGCTTGTCAGCCAGGAGCTTCTGGTGAATTAATTAAACTTTTAATTTGTAAGTCTAATTCTGCTGCTTGTGTTTTAGGAAGTCAATGGAGCTATAGAAGACCAATTATAATAGACAATACCCAAAATTCTAATACCTTAACTGATTATCAAGTTTTAGTAATTAATCCAATTTATAATGAAACAGGATTAATTGCAAGCTGGCATTTTAATGAAGGAAGTGGAACTATTGCTTTGGATTCCTCTGGAAATAACAATAATGGTAATTTAGTTAATGGCCCCACTTGGGTTAATGGAAAATTTGGAAAAGCGTTAAGTTTTGATGGAGTAGATGATTATGTTTCTACAACTAATCAGTTTAGTAATCCTCAAACATTTTCACTAGTTATTTGGTTTAAAACAACTAGTGCATCTGGGCGCAAAATTATTGGATTTGAAAATACTCAAACGGGAACAGGTAGTACTAATTATGATAGACACTTATATGTTGGTACAGATGGGAAGCTCTATTTTGGTGTTTATGATGGATCAACTAGAACTATTTCCACCACAACTACGGTTACTGATGGTAGTTGGCACTTTGCCGTTGCAACGTTTTCTTCTAATGTAATGCGTTTATATTTAGATGGTAATTTTGTCGGATCGTTGTCTACAGGAGGTGCACAAAATTTTAATGGTTGGTGGAGAATAGGTTCGTACAAATGCGCTGGATGGCCAAATTGTGGAGATGGCTATTTCCCTGGTATAATAGACGAAGTTAGGATTTACAATAGAGCTTTGAGCGATACCGAAATTCAAGCTCTATATCAAGCGAAAGCTCGCTTAGACTATGGTGATATTAGATTTACTGATTCTGATGGTACACAATTAAATTATTGGCAAGAAGCAGATGGAAAATTCTGGGTTAAGATACCTTCTATTCCAGCAAGCTCAACAAAAACAATTTATGTTTATTATGGAAATCCTTATGCAACTTCACTAAGCAATGGAGATAATACATTTGATTTCTTTGAAGACTTTTCTACAGACCCAAATACTAATAATAAATGGGAAGTTTATAGGTATTCAGCAGATACAGTAAATGAATTTGTTTACGATTCAGCTAATAAAAGAGTTTACCTAACTAAAGCTGCAAATAGTAAAGGAGTAATGGCCTTCTTTAAAAATAAATCAACTCCAAATGGTTTTGTTCTTACTACAAAAGGAGGGGGTGGTGGTGGAAGCGGAGCTGACGGCTGGGCGTTTGGTTTTTTTAAGGATATTTCCCCTTATCGAACTTATGGTAGAGCAGCATCGGGAGGTACGTTCGGACTTATGGCATATGATGGAACAAATAATCAGATTTCAAAAGGTTATGCTGTTGAGTTCGATAATTATCAAAATACTAATGATCCATCAGGTAATCACAATGCTCTTGTAAAAACAGATGTTGCATCTCCATATACACATCTTGCTTACTATAATACTAACTTAGCAAATGAAGATAATGCAATACATAATATTGAAATTACTTTTTTCAACGATACTGTTACTTTAAAAGTAGATGGAACTCAGCATTTCTCATATTCAGGAACGATTGATAAAACTTACACTTTTTTAGGGTTTGGAGCTGGTACTGGAGGCTATAATAATAACCAT
>JAVZSS010000027.1:0-8958 GCA_044343155.1 Candidatus Aenigmatarchaeota archaeon | reverse complement strand
TATAAATTATATTTCAAAAATTTTGAGGGGTATAAATAGTTTATCCAAAAGGCTTTTATACCTAACAAAAATTTCGAAAATTTTTCGAAATTTCGAAAAAAGGTATTTAAAAGGATAAAAGAAAAATAAGTTATGAAACAAACTTATAAAACTTTAGTTATAGCTTCTCTTTTACACGATATAGGAAAATTCTATAGATTCAAAACAGGATCTTCACATATTGAAAATGGAATGATTCTAATAAGAAAGATTAAAGAGCTTGGAGAAAAATTAAACAAAGACGTTGAAATCAATAAAATTGAATATTTAATAGAAAATCATCATAAGCAAGTTGAACATACACATGCTACAACAGAAAATACTATGTTAAACATTATAAAGAAATGTGATAGGGAAGAATCAAAAGAAAGAGAAGGAAGTATAAGGTTTGAAGAAGAAACAAAAAGAATTGAAATTCCTTTAAAAAATCCGATAGGTCTAGTTGTACCGTCGGAAGCAAGCAAAAGAGAAGAAGAATGGTATTTAAAGGGTAAAAGAGTTTCTAAGATAATTGAAGAGCTTTCAAATTCAATTTCCACTTATGAAAAAAATAAAACTTTTTCAGAATTAATTGTTGTAGATAATAAAAAAGATAGTGAAATTGAAGAATATTACAGTGAAAAAAATTGGAACGAATTTGAAGATTTAATATTAACCGTGTTTCAATCTAAGGATATAGAAGTTTTAATTAATAATTTAAATTTAATCCTTTTCGACTTTACCATGTTTATACCATCCAGTGTAAGGCCTGGAGATACTGAAGGTCAGTATGTTTCTTTATATAACCATTTAAAATTAACAGCATCGCTATCTTGCACTAAGGAACTAAAATCTGAAGATATAACAATTATTTCTTTAGATATTGGAGGGATACAGAATTTTATTTCTTCTGCTCATAATTACGAAAGGGCGAGAGAAAAAGCAACAAAGAGAATTAGAGGGAGAAGCTTTATAATTACACTAATTACTAAATTAATTTCTCTGTATTTATTAAAAAAACTAGAGCTTCCTATAGTAAATGAATTACATTGTTCTTCTGGAAGTCTTATAATACTATCTAAAAAAATAGATGATAGTATAAAGGAAGAAATCAAAAAAGAAATAGAAGATTTCATTTTTAAAGAATTTGATGGAGAATTATCAATCTCAATAAGTTTTATTGAAAAAGCTCAAGACCAAAATATAACTTCAGAAAGTCTTTTTAGTAGAGAAAAATTCAAGGATTTGTTGAATTCAAGTTTTATAAACTTAAGTGAAAGTAAAGCTAGGAGATTTTCTTCAATAATTAATGAAATAGCAAAGAAAAATGAAATAAACATAGGCAATAAAATTTGTGAAGTTTGTGGTAATATAATAGATGTTGA
The DNA here is from genome assembly GCA_044343155.1 of Candidatus Aenigmatarchaeota archaeon. Lineage (GTDB taxonomy): Archaea > Aenigmatarchaeota > Aenigmatarchaeia > CG10238-14 > SpSt-28 > SpSt-28. The sequence continues at coordinate 7,555 of JAVZSS010000027.1, read as the reverse complement.
AAGTTCCAATGAAGATGATGTTTGCAGGAAGTGTAGATTATTAGAAAAGTTGGGAGAAGAATTAGTTAAATCTGACGGAGTAGCAATATATGAATATAGTAGAGATTATGATGTCAAAGAAAAAGAATTTGTATTTAGTATAGGTCCATTCAAGTATGTTATTGTTCCTTTAAAATTGAACAAAATAGATTACAGAAACTTGCCAGATTACTTTCTTTTTTACTTTATTAACTTTAAGGATGTTTTAGACAATAAAGAACTAATTAAAAAAGTTAAATTATTACCATTATTCGAGTACTCTTTTGTTCCTTCAGAAAATGGAGAAATATGGACAATTGAAGAAGAAGAGAATGAAGAAATAAATAATAGTTTAAATAGAAACTCTTTATTGAATAAAGTACCTATAGAAGAAAAAGAAATATTCAGAGAAGAAATGTATGCTAATTTTAATAAATTAGCAATAGGATATTTCGACATAGATAATGCAGGAAAAATATTTTCTGGAGAAGTTTACAAATTCTTAGATGTTAATGAAAATAGTAAAGAGATAATTTTGAAAGAATACCAATCGAAAGAAATGACAATCAGTAAGTGGGTTACCTTAAGTTTTTATGTAAATTTCTTCTTTAGCGTATTAAATTACTATCTTGCAAAAAGAAGAAACATTTATATAGTATTTAGTGGGGGTGATGATGTTACATTTTTTGGAAGTCCGTATGAAGTGTTTAAGTATATAATAGATTTTTCGAAAGAATTTGAAACCTATTTTAAAAGAAGGATTAGTTTTTCCGGAGGCATAATATTGGGAGATAGTAAAACTCCTGTAATGTATTTACTAGAAGAAGTTAGAAGTTTGGAAAAACAATCAAAAAAGAGAAGTTTTACTAATAAGGAGGAAAAAGGTAAGATAGGAATATTAAATAAAGACTATATTGTTCCTTGGTTAAATTATAGGCATTTAGAAGAAGTTTTTGAAGAAATCCTAAGAGTTTATTATAGGGAAGAAGTAACTAAAGGTGGTGCTCTTTCTATTTCTACTTTATTTAACATATATGAAATTTCCAAATCTCATTTAGATAAATTCAATATAACTAAATTACCAACTAAAAAAATATATGTAGGTTTTTCTAGAATTCAATACCTATTGAAAAGAAATTGGAAAGATAGCGAAAAGGATTGGTATGTTTTTTTCAAAAAATGTTTCGAAGATCCATTTGTTATATTTGATAACAATACTATTCACAAAATTTATATTTTTACTCCAGTTTTCTCTTTTGCTTATAATGTGTTAAAAAATTTGGAAAGGAGGTGATAAATAGATGGATGCTTTTCAACAAAAAATGGGACATATGTTTTCCACTTCAGATATAGATAAAATTCTACTAAATGGAGAGTTCGAACTTCTATACCAGAAACTATTTAAAAGTGGTATTACTCAAAAGTCTACTAGAGAAGATATAGAGAAGTCAAATAAGCAAATAAGAAAAATCCTTGATATGATTAGAGAAATAAAAAATGTTGACGAAAAAAAGAAGTCTAGCACATTAATTAAAGTTTTAGTGTTTTTAGAATATCAATCTAAGAGAAGAGTCATAAAGGAAGAATTAAAAAATTGTTATAAAATGTTTTTAGAAAGAGCTCTTGAATTGGGTAAAAATAATCCTATGGTTTTTGATAATTTGTATGATGCAATTGAATCAATAACTGTAGCTTTACTATAAAAAAGGAGGTGAAATGTTATGGATATGAATAAAGAAAAATATAAAATTAAAGAAATACCAATTGAAGTTACAGTATTAACAGGTCTTGCTATAAGAGGTGAAAAAGAAACATTTGAAGTGGGTAGCTTGGATAATCCTGTGTTAAGAGTTGTTTACAAGAATAGAAAAGATAATGGTGAAGTAAAAAAGATTCCTATAATTCCTGGAAGTTCGTTAAAGGGAAAAATAAGATGTGAGTTAGTTAGAAAATACGGATTATATAAAGAGGTAGAAGAGGAAGGAAAAAAAGGAAAAGATATAGGTGAAGATTTAGATAAAGAACCTGAGATTGGAAATAAAATAAAAAGATTGTTTGGAACACAAGCTAGAAGAGGAAGATTAATATTTTCTGATTTGCTTCCAACAAACGAAACATTAGAATATTGGGATGAATTAGAAAGACAAGATCTAACTTTTGACTATGGTACTGAAACAAAAATGGAAAACTCAATAGTAAGATCTTCTGGAAAAGCTATTAATCCTAGAACAATGGAAAGGGTTGTAGTAGGAAGCGTTTTTAAAGGATTAATAACCTATATTGTAGAAAATGAAAACGAAATGCAAGAAGATCTGGAATTTTTAGAAGAGGGGTTAGAATTAGTCGCGAAAACTTATCTAGGAGGATGTGGAAGTAGAGGCTATGGTAGAGTAAAAATAAAGATAGAATACGATGGTTCAACTAAAGAATTTGAACCTAGTTTTATTAATGGTTAAAGAAGGAAGTGAAAATGAAACTAGAGATTAGAGTAGAAGGAAGTGAAAATAGCTATAATAGAATAGTTTTTGGTAATAGTTTTCAGGAAATAGATTCATTAAGACTTACAGCATATATTATCTATCTAATAAACAGAAATGGATATACATCAGATTTTAATAGCTTTAGAGAAAAAATTGAAGAAGATAAAATGTATTTTGCTGTCTCTTCTCCATTCTTTATAGAAAAAAATCTAATCTATCTTCCAGTTTCTTCAGCATTTTATACTTGGTTAGCTAGATTTGTAAATAATAAGGAAGCTTTAGATACAATTACAAACAAGAAAAAACAAAAACCATATCTACCTATTTTAGAATTGATGAAAACAAATATAGAAAATTTCGTTAAGAGCTTTATTCTAGAAGATAAAGATTCAGAAAAAGTTTATGAATTTAGAAAAGAGATTAGAATAAGGAATGTCATAGATAGAATTACATCTCAATCAATTAACTTGTATCCTATTGTTTTATCAAGCTTAAACCCATTTCATTTTCTAATAAAAACAAATTGGGAAAAGATAGAATTAATTAAATCTACACTTTTCGGCAATGAAGCAATTCATTTCATTGGAAAAAGAATTAGCATAGGCTATGGCAAAGTTAAGTTTTATCATGATAACACTTTTCCTGAAGAAAAAATAGAATGTGAAAAAACTGAAGAGGGATACTACTATTTAATGAACAGAATACCAATAAATGAAAAAATATTAGAAAGTGTGGAAATAGAAAGGTCTTACTATGATATAATAAAAGTGAAGGGATATCTACCTTCCGAGAATGGAAAATTGGTTGGAAGAAGCTTAATGTGCTTCAAAGAAGGATCTATTCTCTATTTCAAAGGAGGAAATTTAAAAAATTATTGTTTTAAGATTGAGAAAAATAAAGGTAAGAACTATTTTGTAGTAATTAGACCAATGTTAATAAAAATGGATGAAAAAGTATGAGTATAAAAGATTTTAAAATAAAAGTGGAAAATATTTCACCAATTCATATAGGAACTGGAGAATCTTATAAGAGCTATTTTATAAAAGATGGATGGAGATTAAACTCAGAGAAAATATTGAATATTCTTATAGAAAAAAAGCTAGAAAGATCTAAGTGTGAAGAACCAATACAATTAGAAGAAGAGATTAAAAACTTTGTTAAATCTACAAATTTTGACGATAGCTTTAAGATTTATAAATTAGAATATGAAAAAAGTCTGGAAGAGGGGAGTGTAGAAATACAAGAAGTAATAAAAAGCGGTGGTAAACAATTAATCCCTATAATACCTGGTAGCTCATTAAAGGGTTTCTTTGTAACTGCTTTATTAAATGAATTGTCACTCTTTGAGGAAAATCCTAATTTAAAAGAAGCAATAGAAAAACCAGAAAATATGAATCATTTATATGAAACAGGAAAAATACCAAATTTACATATTTCAGATTGTTTTCCAATTAATCAAGATTACAAAATAATTATAGGAAAAGTTTTAGTAAAAAGAGGATTTTATTCTGAATTTGTCATAAATTTCAAGAGTAAAGCTGTTGTTCAAATAGAAGAAAACTTTGATATAGAAAATGTTCTTACTGCTGCTCGAAATTTTATGAAAAGTTATATAGAAATAATAGAAAGAAAAGCCAGTGATGCTTTAGTAAAAAAAATTATAGAGAATGTTAAAATAGATATTGAAAATCTAAAATCAAATCAAGCAATAATCACAATAGGCAAATATGGTGGAATATATTCTAAAACTGTTCCTAAATACATTAGAATCTTAAACAAAAAAGGAATAAGAGTAGTTGAGGTTAATGGTAAAAAATATTTACCAGGTTTAGTTAAAATTGAAATAGAGCAATTATGAGAATAATACTTCAATTTTCTCCAATTGAAAAAGTACATCCAATATCATTCTTTAACAATAAGTTTATGCTTCAAGGATTTTTCTATTCTTTATTCTTAAAGTCAGAAAAATTAAAAAACAAGCATGAGCAAAAAGGTTTTAAATTTTTTTGTTTTAGTGATATTTTTAAAATAAATAACAATTTCTTTATAATATTTTCATCCCCAGATAAGGAATTAGTTGAAGAAACAAAAGAGGTTTTGAAAAAAATAGAATACTTCTATATGGGGTATAGTTTGTTTAAAAAAGAAAAAATAAAAGTTATTGATATAAAGATTGGCAAAAAAATAAAATGGCAAACAGGTAGCCCGATTGTAGTGTATTATAAAAATAGACCTTTCTCTTTTATAAAAGATAAAAACTATTCTATTTTTGTAGAAAGATTGAAGGAAAATTCTCTAAAAAAGTATGAAGCCTTTTTTAAAGAAAGTATAGAGATTGGGGATATTTTTGATTTAATGAAAATAAAGAAAAGTGTTTCTATTCCTTTAGAAAAACATGGTAAGAAATTTTTAATTTTTGGTTCATTGTTTGATTTATTAGAAAAGAGTTACATAGAAAATAGAGAGAGGAAATTCTATAAGTTCTTACTTGATTGTGGTTTGGGAGAAAAAAATAGCCTAGGTTTTGGATTTGTGAATCCAATTAAAGAAAAAGATCAAACTTAATTATTAATGAATTCTCTAAAAAATTAACGATATTTTCATTTGTAAAGAATTTGACAATTTTCACAATAGTAAGTTCTCCTGTTGTATTTTCCAAGATTCATTATTCTTACCTTAGAATTACAAGAAGGACATTTTCTTTTGCCATATATTAACATGAAATCTTTTAGTGGTTTATTCCTTTTTCTACACAAATAAAAGATGTTAGAAAATTTAATAACTTCTTCTATTAAATTATCAACTATCTTTTCATCCAAATTTTTTGCTATGCTTAATGGGTGAATTTTAGCTCTAAAAAGTGCCTCATTTTTAATTATGTTTCCAACTCCTGAAAAAATATTTTGATCTAATAATACATCACAAACAAACCCTTCATAATTTTTAACCTTATTTTTTACTAAGTTTTTATCAAATTTATTACTCATCACGTCAGTTCTTTCATCTATATTAAAGTCAGATTTTTCTACAATTTTCACAGAAGTATTATAAAAGTTAATAATGTTATTGTTAACAAGGATTTGTAGTCTTTCTTTCTTATTTTCTATTTTTTCATTTATTCTAAAACTACCATACATCAAAAAATGAATTATAAGATAGACATCTTCAAGATCAAAAATCAACCTTTTTCCAAAAGACTTAATATCAACAATCCTTTTATTTAAAATTTTTTCTTTATCTTCTTTAGTGTTTCCGGAAACTTTCTCTATGATTTTTCCCTTTAAAAATTCTAGTTTTTCTTTAATTACTAATACTCCTGGGCCTTCCATTAATAATATTTTGAAATAAATATTCTTCATTCTTTATTTAACAATCTACAAACAGAACAAACTTCTTTATTTGTTGGTTCCCCACAAATTCTACACTCAAATATTTTTTCTTTTCTAGTTTCAAAATTCAATTCTTCTAACCCTCTAACAAATTCTATCAAAAATTTTCTATCTTTTTCTTCAATTAACGAAATTATTCTATAAAATCTGTCTTTCATCATGTAAAAAGAGCAAGAAGAAATAGGATTAAGATTGTTTAACTTTACATAGTTTAAATTTTCAAATTCTAAGCATTCATATAAAGGTCTTATTCTAGTTACTTGTTTTGGATGCTCACTATAAACAATAGGTTTTAACTTTGAAATGTATTCTAAATTTTTTCCAATTAAATTTTTAATAAAAAATCTAGCAATATCATTAGCACAATGTCCAGTTGCTATTTTATTGAAACCATTTTCTCTAGCAAATTTATTAATTGCATATCTTTTTAAAATTCCACAAACTGAGCAAACAGGACGCTTGATTTTTCTTTCTTTTATCCAATCTTCCAACTTTTTATTAAATCCAAAGTAATCTTTAAAAGAAATGAAATTAAATTTAACATTAATCCTTTTACTAAAATCTTCAACAAATTCTTTTATTTTATTTGAAAAACAGTAAGTATTAACATCCATAGTTAGTATCTCCATTTCAAAATTAAGCTTATTTCTTAATTTAGATAAAACTAAAGCACAACTTAAGCTATCTTTTCCACCAGAAACAGCAACTAAAACTTTATCATTTTTCTCAATTAACCTAAATTTTTTTATAACCTTTTCAACTCTATTTTCATAACTAATTATAAAACATTCATTACAAAGAGGAGCTAAAACTTTAATACTAGCTTCTTTACCGCATCTAACACACTTCATAAATTATAAATTTTTAAAAAGTTTAAACATTTGCTACAATTCCTTTTGCATTCGGCTTATATTTTATATTCTTAAATCCAACATTTTTAAGCCTATTTCTAATCTCTTTCCAAAATGTTTTACCTTTTTTTATCCAAACATCACCAACATAATGAAAAATTTTTCCATTTGGATTCAACTTACCTTTTAAAATAGAATAAAATTCTTTGCTATATAATTCTGGAGCTAAACTAAATCTTGGAGGATCAAAAATTATAACATCAAACCTTCTATCAATTTTTTCTAAAGCATAAAACGCATCTTCATTAATTATTTCTATATTTTCCAATTCTTTAGACCAAGGATTATATTCAGCAACTTTCAAAACATTTTCATCTTTTTCAATTGTAATAACTTCTTTGCAACCAAATTTTTTTGCTAATATTGCAGTATAACCTAAACCAGTACAAATATCTAAAACTGATCTATTCTTTACATTAACACAAGAAACTTTAATTTTACTATCTTCCCAAGGAGTTATACCTTTAATCCTATGCATATGTATACCATTGATTTCTAGAGTTGGAGCAGTATTTGGTTTAACCAATCTAAGCTTATAAACATTTTTTTCAAAAAACAAAATCTTTTTTATTTCTCCATTTTCTAAGCAATAAATTGAATTAGAGCTATCATTAGCAATCTTTTTTATTTTCTCTAAACTAACTAAACAATCTCTAATCAAAACACCCTTTTCTCTAATTTCAACTTTTTCTTTCGAAATTCCTAAATCAAAACTTATAAATTTTTTTCCTTCTAAAATTTCTTTACAATTATAAGC
>JAVZSS010000026.1:0-9509 GCA_044343155.1 Candidatus Aenigmatarchaeota archaeon | reverse complement strand
ATAATCTGTAAGCTTAAATCCAGTTTCAGCATCATAAAATTCCGAATTTCTTACGAAGAATCTGATACTTTCTAGTAAATGGGAAGGCAATAATCTAATATCTTCTTTTCTTTCTATTAAAATTTTTCCTTCTTTTATATTTGTTATAAATTCTTCCTTTTCTTCTTTTGCTAATGCTTTTTTAGAATGAAGAAGCAATAAATATGGTAGTATTTTTCTAAAGAAAACCTTTTTTTCTTTTACTAAACGATATGTGTACTTTGATCTGAGATATTCCTTTATTTTTGTGTACATCTCAAAAATATTATTTTTATCTAAGATTAGTTCAACAGACCACCAATCTTCTATAAGTCTACATTGGGTCCTTATTTCGGTAAATTTCAACCCTTCTATAATGCTTTCATACTTATCTTGATTTTTTAAATATTCAACTTTCTCTAATACTTGCACATAATTTCTAAAATGTCTTTTTCTTCTAATATTTTGTTTTCTGGAATGACTTGCTTAGTATGAGAAATTAGAAAAGCGCTATATATAGGAGAGTAAGAATATCTCTTATTTTCTTTTTCTTCAAAAACTTCCCATATTTCTATTTCTTCTGGCAATGGATTATTCGCATTTCTATTTACTCTTCCTGAACTCTGAATAAGTGAGTCAAATGGAGCAAAATCTCTGAACATTATATCAAAATCAAAATCTACTCCTGCTTCAATTACTTGAGTCGAAACTACAATAAGCTTTTTTTCTCTTTCCTTTTTATTTTTTAAATTCTTCATTAGCTCAATAAGAAATTTTACCCTTTCAATTTTTACTTCGTCTATAAGATTAGCAGCAAGATAGAGAAGCCGTATGTCATGCTCTTTATTATAAGAATAAATTACTTCTACGTCCTTTAATGTTGAATCAATAGATTGTAAAAAATCTCCAACAAGCTTTTTAAACTCCAGAGAAAACTCATTCGTTTTATATACATCTTCAATTAATTTTTTTATTTTTTCTGAAAATTCAGTCGAAGATGTTATACTATGCAGATTTAGTAACTGATTACAATTTAAAGCCTTTTTCAGAAAAATAAAGATTTCTCTAGCTTCTTCTACTTTATTACAAATTATTCCTATTCTTTTCTTACTAGTACTAATAATTTTTTCTAACAAATACTTTTTATATTCTTCTATCTCAACTTCTCCTTTAAATAACATTTTGTATCTATTAAATTTGCTATAATACTTTTCTTTCAAACCTTCTGTAAGGTCCTTCGCATTCTTAAATAACGGTGGTAGAGTGGCACTCATTAATATTACCCTTAGCTTAAATCCTCTTTCAATAATTTTTTCTATAATTTTTTCAAAAATCGAATAAAACTCTGGATTAAAGGATTGAAGTTCATCCAAAATTAGACATGAGTTTATCAATATAGGAAACCTTAAAATAAAACTACGAGCAGGAGGAAATAAAGAAGCAAAAACTTGAAAAAAAGTAGTTATTAATATTGGTGAAATTTTGAAGTTTATGACTTCCTCAATATCTTCATCTTCTAAACTTTCTAAAAATACTAGATGATGCAACTTTTCTACGTTTTTTTCTCCAAAAATTTTTTTAAAATTTATCTCAGTTTGCTCAATAATATTGATAAACGGTAAGGAATAGACGAGAGGTAGCTTATACTTCTTTGCAATAGAAAGTGCTATTCTAACACCTATATAAGTTTTGCCAATTCCTGTTGGGAGTGAAATTCGAAATATTCTTAAATTTTGAATATTAAATTTTTCAAAATTTTGAATAACTTTCTCATGACATTCTTTTCTTATTTTATCAATTTCTTCATTGCATGGTAGTTGTGATAAATAAAATTTTAACTTCTCTTCCAATTTGCTATATTTTTCTATATTAATCTCTTCTTCAATTTTTTTAAGAAACTCTTCTCCATTATTGTTTGCACTTAGTCTATCAGCCAAAAAAGAGATAGAAGATATGAAAAGAACATCAATATAATCATCAATAGTAGAAGAATACTTATACTGCTGACTAGCAATATTTATTTCGTCCTTTTTTACTTTTTCTAATAATTCTGATAGTTGGTTTTTTATAGAATATAGAACTTTATCTAGTCGGAGAGAGAAAAACTTATAGAACGAAGAAGAAAAATCTGCTAATACATGAAGAATCTCTTCTATATATTCCTTCTTATATTCTTCCCTTTCTATTAATTCATCTTTATTCCAAAAATCAGAAAAAGATGTATGGTGATATCTTATTATAAAATAAATTATTCTCTTTTCCTTATCAGATAACTTTCTTGAAAATTCTACATTCTCACAAAACAATCTAAAGATTATTCCACCATAAATTGAATGAGGATGAGCCAATCTTTCTCCTTTCTTTATTCTTTCTTGATTACTTTTAGTTAATTTTCCTAAATCATGAAAAAAAGCAAAATATCGAATTATCTTTTTATAAAATTTCTTAGTTTCATCCTTCTCGGGACCAAATATCTCAATTAATCTCTCGCTAATGGCTTGAATCTCAATAAGATGATTTTCAAAAATTTTCCCCGGATGGGAATAGTATCCATTCATAATTATTAATAGAGATAAAACAATTAAATTATTAAATTCGAAAGTATTTTTATAATAATATGTTAGAGGCCATAGCCCAATTAGTTAGAAAACTCCCAGAAGTAAAAGAAGGAGAAGAGTATATTAAAAAAATTATGATGAGTAAAGTAGAAAGAAAAGTAAGAAATTGGAAAAACTATATAATAGAAATTTTAGATAAAGAACCCTACAGATTTTTTATTCCGGGAAAAGACCAAGAAGATTTACACGCATTTCAAAGGGAAGTAATAAAGGCATTTATTGAACATTATATAATTCCGAAACAAGAAAAAGGAGGACACCTTAGTTTTTATGGAATAAAAGAGAAAAAGAAATCTCAAAACTTATCCCTAGATGAATTAAAAGAAAAAGAACCAGAATTATGGGCATGGTTAAAGGATAATTATAATTACATAATAGAAAATAAAAGATATGAAAAAATAACTATTAAAATTTTACGAATTTCTGCACCAAAGCCACAAAATGTCATAGAAGAACTACAAAAAGAGTTAAGTATGAAAAAAGAAAAAGGCGAATGTTTAATATGTCTGAGTAATAAAGAACTGACTCCTTCCGAAAGATTATCTAAAATTTTTGGTTGGTTAATCAAAGCAGACAAAAATATTGCACCAATATATTTACATTCAGGAAAATGGTATGAAAAAAGCATAAGAATCTGTACAGACTGTGCAAAAAAATTAGAAACAAATAAACATTTTATCTCTTTAGAAGATACTAACCTCAAACTTCTTAATTGGAGAATTAAAATTTTTCCCTATTTTGAAAATGAAAAAGAATATGATGTTTGTAAGTTTTGGGAAGATATAAATAGAGAAGATAACTTAGATTCCATAATCGAAAATTATATAATCCCGCAAATGGAAAGAATCTCTGAAAGAATTTTCCTAACTTTAGTGTTTTTTCGCCAGGAGAATAATAAGCAAGATATAGTTATGGAAAAAACTAAACTTTCAAACTTAATACAAGCCTACAAAATTTTTAAAAAATGGAAAGAAAGTGAAAAAATTGAGAATATAAAATTATTTGCAGAGAAATCTCTTCTTTCTTATTTGAAAAACAAAGAAATAAAAAATGAATCATTCTTTTTAGATTTAGTAAAAAAAATAATTAGGTTAGAAAGAATAGATAGTACAATGGAAACTAGGCTCCTAAGTATATTTAACAAGATAACACAAAAGAGCATTTTGGATTATAATCCTAAAGAAATAAGAAATGAAATAAATGTAATAAAATTCATTCAATACTATAATAAGCATCTATCTGCTAGGAGCTAAAAAATCTATATATATATTAAAGCTTATATAGAAATTATGGAAGCTCGCGCAGAAGAAGTACTTCAATTTATAGGAAAAATAATTAGAAAAATAGACGAAAAGATGGGTGAAAATCCAATCGGGAGCAAACTACTAAGTAAAGAAGAAATTAAGGTAAAAGATTTAATAAGCATTGTGAACAAAATTGCGCACAGATATATTTATTATTTAAGTGAGGAAGAAAGAGAAAAACTCAATACGGAAAAACTTTCTCCATCCTTTTGGAAAGATTTAGAAGTATTAGAAAAGGAAAAGAAAATAAAATTTTATATTTTTATGGGATATATAATATAACATGGGAGATACAAATTCGAAAGAACCAGTAAAAAGAAGGGGAATTATTTACATTTATGGTTTTGAATGGTGTAATCCTAATGGTGATCCTAGCTTCGACAATGAACCTAGAATATTTGGAGAAAAACTATTTATCACAGATGTTTTCCTAAAAAGAAGAATAAGAGATTATGTTTACTCTAATAAACAAACAGAAGTATTTCTCAGGGAGATTATTAAAGAAAATGGAGAAAGAAAAACACCGGAAGAAAGAGTAAAGGACTTATTAAAAAATGAATCGATAGATAAAAAAGATTTAAATCAAATCAAGCAAAAATTACTAGAAAAATGTTGGGATCTAAGAGTTTTTGGTTTCTTAATTCCTATACCAGGAAAGGACGAGAAGGAGGAGGGCTCAAGCATTAAATCAATAGGCCCAACCCAAGTAAGTTTTGGCATTTCACTTAACAAAGTAGAAAAAATAGATGTAACTATTACGAATGTCATGGCTTCTAAAGAAGAAAAAAAGAAGGGAGGATCGATAGGAAAGAAGTATGCAGTTCCTGTTGCCATAGTAGAGCATTTTATTTTTATTAATGACATAACAGCAAAAGAAACCAATATGAGCGAAAAAGATTATAAATTGCTTATAGAAGCGTTACAGAATCTTAAGTTAGCACCAACACTTTCTACCTCCTCTAAAAATTCTACACCTTTATTAATTGTAGAGATAGAATTTTGCAATGAGAAATATGCAAATTTTTTTGGAATGTTAGATGTTAAAGAAAAAGTTGAAAATCCACTATCTTTAAGGGATTATGAAATTGATACTCACAAGTTATTTGAAAAACTAAATGAGTTGAAAGTAAATCCAACCTCTAATGCCTCTAATACACAACAACAAACACAAACAGATAAGGAAAAAATCATAAATGAGTTTAAAGTTTATATAAAAAAAGAATATAAGGATATCTTTAAGCTTCCTCAAGAAATTAATCCAATACTATTCTGATGGGGGAATATGCAACTTCTACTCAAGCTAGAAACAATTTCCTTTTCTTATAGGAATCCTTTATTTTTGACTTCCTCTCCATCATTATTTTTACCTCCGCCAACTTCAATTTATGGTCTTCTAGCTGCATTACTGGGGAAGGGAAACAATGATATTAGGGAGAATAGAAAAATAATAAGAAAAGAAGTCCAAGAAAAAATAAAGAAATTGGAAATTTATTTTCCAAATATCAAAACAGATAGATTCGAATTTGGCATTCTTAGATGGAATGCAGACAAAAGTAAATGGAAGAAAAATTGGACAACTGTTGTTACACAAAGTTATATTTTTCATTTTACATTCTTTGTGAAAATAGAATGTGATGATTCATTCGGCAAAATACTTGAAGAAAAAATTAAAAAAAGTGAAAGTATTTTTACTCCTTATCTTGGATCTTCTGAAAACTTAATAAAGTCGATTTCTCTAGTAGATGAAAAAGAAATCGATATATCTAATTTTTACAAATTAAAAGAAATTGATGAGGTTGAAGTAAAAAAAGGAGAAATAATTACTGTACTTCAGTTACCATTTGGATATGATGAAAATGGTGTATGGCAAATGAAAAAGTTTGTGATAACAAGGTAGACTCTATTGATTTTGTAAAATCTTAGGTTATTTCTCATTTTGAAATTTAACTTATAACATCTCCGCTTCTTTCTCTATCTCATTACATTTATAAATCCAAATCCAAAGCTATTTCTTTCTCCAAAACCACAATCAACTCCAAATTCTAAAATATTTTTTTGCTCTTTATCTAAATAACTAAACATAAATTCCCATATACTTCCTATGACTTTATACTCTTTTCCTTTAATGATAACATGATTACAAACTTCTTTTTTAAACTTAAACTGTTCAAATAAAGAAAATCTTTCAATATTAGTTTTGTAGAATTCACTGTATTTTTTAAAAAGATTTTCCTCTAACTGTTTAACAAAAGCTTCAAAAGAAAAAATAGAACGCCAATAAACATATCTTTTCTTCCTAAATTCTTTTGGTATACCATATTTTTCATAATTTTTTTCAGGAATTCTAATAACAATTGGTGTTGCAGAAACTAACCTACAATTTCTCCCCAATTTTGTTTTTATTAACTTTATATCTTCAATTTTAAAAGACATTTCACCAATATTTACATTTCTTTTTTCTTCTTTCATTTCTTTCAACTTATTTAACAAAAAATTGATAAACAAAATATCAGGAGAAGATATTATCAAATTTCTTATATCGTTAATTTTAATTTCTCCTATAGGAAAAATATTAGAAAAACAAAAATATTTGTATTGTTTTTTATCATGTAAGAAACTATAAGGAGTTTCTTTAAGCAAACTATAAATAAAGCCCTGTAATTTATGAAAATATTTTAAATCGTATTCGCAATTTTTTTCAGATATTAACTTTAGAAGTATTCTCATAATATTTTTTGTATTTACTTTTTATCAAAATCTTAAACATAGTAAAAAATTAAAAATTATCCAACTTCAACAACATAACCCTCTTTTCTCTTCTTACTATCAAGATAAGCTTTTGTATTTAATTGCATTCTAATACCCTCTTTATGCAATTTTTTCTCCCTTAAATACATATCAAATCCAAAATCATAACGAGGACAAGCCCCTCTATTAAATATTACCCTACTAAGTCCCATATTTCTGGCCCTTCCCATTATATCCTTAAATATAATATCAAACATCTCAATAATTCCTTCTTTTAGCATCTATACTAAAAGATTTAAATTCTTTACTATCAAAATAAATCTAAATGAGAATAAGTCAATATGAAAAGTTTCTCTATGAAGAAAAAGCAAATGACATAATAGAAGATTTAAAGAAGAAAGGAATAGAAGCAACTGTAGAAAAGGATTCAAAAGGAGCTTCGTACTTAAAAATAGAGTTACCTTACTGTATAGAGGAAGATGATTTTTTATACAATAACATATACAATCGAGCAATTGAAGCTGGGTATGGTGGAGGCATTGAAGTAGATTTTAGGATTAGGAACTTAGAAATACTTAAAAGAAGAAAAGAATCAAAAATTGGAAAAATGGATGAATATCTAATTCTAGAAACCACAGTATCCTATAATAACGCTAGAACTTCTCCTTTAATGAGTATAAGCACATACAAAAATATAAATAATAGTGGGAAAGAAAAAACTATAGTAGAAATTCCTTTTTTAAACATAAATAATCCATTAGTCCAAAAGATACTAGAATTTTTAATAAACTATCCTTCCAATATAGAGGCCTATAGACGAAAAAAAGAAACTATTTTCGAAGAATATCAAAAATCTACTTCCTTCTAAAATAACCTATTTAACTCTTAGCTCAAGTCATCTTTATTATTCAATTTTTATTAAAATTATTCCAAATAATGCTCATAACTATACTGTGTCAAAAAGTTTTAGCATTCTATTACCCATTCCCCTATACTTTAACTAATAAACAATACTGCACCACTATCTCTTTTCTTCCTATTGTTTCATAAACTACAGCCAAATGTTTACATGCAAAAATTATACATTCATAAATCTCGATAACCTCATCCAAAATTATTTATTAATACGTCTAATATTTTATGTATTTTATTGTTCTTATTATAGCTCTCCATAACACTCTTTATTCTATTTTCTATCTCATTAAAAGGGTCAGAGTATAGTTCTATAACCTTATCTAAACACTCTGGTTATGAAGATGGAAAGTTTCTAAAGGTTTGTACTACTAACAAAAAATTTAACTAACTCCAATAAAAAATTTATGAAGTAATAAAATCTATCTTACAAACTTTAACTCTTTAGAAGGAAAAGCAAAAGATTTTCCAGCTTTATGTAATGGATATTTCCAAAATTCTCTTATACCATAATTATCAAAACTTCCTTCACAATTTTCTACTTTACCAAAGAAGAATGATGTTTCTCCAAATTCAACTTCTTTAACAACCTTACACTCCATATAAGCCAAAGATTTTTTTATTATTGGAATATCAAGTTTTTTGCCAACAAAATATTCAATCTCAAATTCTTTAACTTTATCTATCTTTTCTCCACTACTAGTTCCAACCTTCCAAATTAAGTCAATATCTTCAACAACATTAACAGAAAACTGTTGGTATTTTTTAATCAATTTGTAAGAATAGTTTCCTTTCCAGCAAGAAAATCCAACAATTTTATTATCATCATCTACAGGAGTAATCCAACTGCAAGCAAAAAAATTTATTTCATTCCTATTTACACTTCCACTTCCAATTACAACAACTGGTCTGGGATGAAGAACATAGTAAAACTTCATAAAAATTTATAAACTTTTAAATTAATTAATCCTATGGTTGGTCGCTTTTGTCAATAATCTATTTCTAGAAAAAAATTCTTATTTAAAATTCTTTGGAGGTGATAAAAATTAGAATTAAAATCTATAATACTCTATCAAGAAAAAAACAAGTTTTCAAGCCAATTGAAAATAAAACAGTTAAAATTTATACATGTGGTCCAACTGTTTACGATTATGCGCACATAGGCAACTTAAGGACTTATGTGAATGAAGATCTGATTAGAAGAACCTTCGAACTTTTTGGATTTAAGGTTATACACGTTATGAATATTACCGATGTTGGTCATCTAACTAGCCAAGCAGATACAGGAGAAGACAAAATCGAAAAAAGTGCAATGGAAAAACAAAAAACTGCTTGGGAAATTGCAGAATTTTATACTCAAGAGTTTTTTAAAGATATAGAAACTTTAAATATAAGAAAAGCTCATATAATTCCGAAAGCTACTGAGCATATAAAAGAAATGCAAGAATTAATAGAAAAATTGAAAGAAAAAGGTTATGCCTATATTTTAAAAGATGGAATCTATTACGATACTTCAAAATTTAAAGAATACGGTAAACTAACTGGCATGTCTTTTAAGAAATTGAATAAATACTTAATAGAAGGTGCTAGAGTTGAACCTGTTGAAGGAAAGAAAAACATAACAGATTTTGCTCTTTGGAAGTTTTCTCCACCAGATAGAAAAAGGCACATGGAATGGGATTATATAACTGAATGGAAATTGAGCAAAGAAGAATTTGAAAAAATTAAAGATTATGCAAATAGTAATCATAACATTAAAATCTTAGATGTTAAAGATTTAGGCAATGAAGTTTTGGTTAAATTCAACTTTGTTGGTTTTCCTGGCTGGCATATTGAATGTTCTGCAATGAGTATGAAATATTTGGGAGAAACATTTGATATTCATGCTGGGGGAATAGACCATATACCA
>JAVZSS010000025.1:0-9844 GCA_044343155.1 Candidatus Aenigmatarchaeota archaeon | reverse complement strand
TTTGTCGATTTGTATCCAACTAGAAAAGAAGTAATCAAATGTAATGTTGATAAAGAAAAGTTACCTTTTCCTAACAATTATTTCGATGAGATTTATTCAAAAAATTTGTTAGAACATCTAAGAAATCCTGGTTTTTTTCTTGAAGAAGCTTATAGAGTTTTAAAGAAAGGTGGAAAGATTGTTTTGATTACAGATAATGCTGGTTTTTGGGAGTTTCACGTTCTGGGCACACATGTTAGACCAAAACTGAGAATAAAAAGGCTAAAGTTCTATGAGGGTATGGGAGAATTAGATACGCATTATTGTCTCTATACTAAGGAACATCTAGTTAATCATCTTAGATTCGTCAGATTTAGAATCGTTAAAGTTGAGTTTATTGATTTTAATAGAGGTAAAGAAGAGTTAGGGTAATTTAGAATACTATTGGATATATTTCTAAGAATTTTAAGAATTTTTAAAATACTTGAAAACTTTTCTTATCCCAGAATTAAAATTATAGGTATGAAATAATTTATGAGGATAGCGATTTTTCACGATTTTATAATAGAAAGGGGTGGAGGAGAAAGAGTTATTAAAACAATTTCTAAAAATTTCAAAAGCAAAATATTTACATGTTTTTATGATAAAGATAGAACTTATCCAGAATTTAGAAATTTAAAAATATTTTCTAATAAAAGTTTTTTTAATAAACCAATAATTTTAAATAGATATGCAAAAATATTAAGAACTTATTATTTTTTTAACAGACAACTAAAAAACTTTTCAGAGTATATTAATAAAAATTTTGATATCGCACTTTTTTCTGGCTTTTACTCTTTCTATTTTGCAAAATATCTTAAAATTCCTAAAATTTACTATATTCAAGCCGAGCCATTTTTTATAGCACTAGATAGAATTGGTATGGATATTAAGAGGAATATTTTGTTAAGAAAAATTATTAGAAAAATTTACAATTTAGAAAAATTTAGCTTAAGTAAAATGGACTATATAGTTGCTAATTCCTTTTATACTAAAAAAATTTATGAAGATTTTTACAATCTAGATGTACAATATGTTGTTTACCCACCAGTAAACATAAAGGAATTTTATTATAGATCTTTGGGAGATTTCTGTCTGTATGTTGGTAGATTATATTTGCATAAAAGAGTTCATGTGGTTATAGAGGCGTTTAAGAAAATTGATAATAAGAAGTTAATAATTGTTGGCGATGGTCCACTTAAAAACTATGTAATAAAAGCCGCGAAAAATCATAAAAATATTTTGTACTTAGGTAATGTCGAAGATAAGACTTTGAAAGAGTTATATTCAACCGCAGAAACTGTAGTATATATTACTGAAAAAGAACATTTTGGATTAGTTCCTGTTGAAGCTAATGCATCTGGAAAACCTTGTATTGTTAGTAATGAGGGTGGTTTAAAAGAAATAATTACAAATAAAAAAGTTGGAGTAAGAATAAACAAACCATATCTTAAGAATTTAGTTAATGTGATAAGTAACAAAAAACATTTAGAATATTGGGATAAAAATGAATGTATTAAAAACGCAAAAAGATTTGATGAAAAATTTTTTGTAAAAAATTTTGAAAAAATTTTCAGAAAGGTTTATAGAATTTAAGTTAGTTAGTAGTATATATTTAATGAACGAAAAGAAAAAGTTAGTATCTAATACTTTTTACCTCTTTTTAAACTGGTTTTTACTTTCTATTATAAATTTTTTCTTTTGGTCAATTGTAGGAAAATTTTTAAACCCAAATGAGTATGGAATAGCAACTACAGCAATAAATTTTTCTATATTCTTAAGTGGAATATCCTTAATTGGTCTAACCTCCGCTATAAGCAAATTAATACCTGAATATCTTGCGAAAAAACAAGAAAAGAAAGTATTTTCTTTGATAAATTTTTCAGCAAAAATAATTTTTTTCTCTAATGTTTTCATAATAGTTATACTAATAATTCTAGCTCCAAAAATTTCAGAAATTATAAAAGTACCAAAAGATTCAATTTATCTAATTTCAATAACAATATTTATTCTATCTTTATCATCAATTTTAGGTTCTGTAATTTATGGTTATCAAAATATGAGAGTTTTTATGTACACAGATTTGATTGGAACTTTAGCTAAATTTATTCTAGTCATTTCTTTATTTCAAATAGGTTTTAATTACTATGCACCTATAATAAGTTTCATGGTAGGTTATCTATTGGTTTCAATACTTAGAATTAGTAAAGTAAAGCTAGAAAAAAATGGTTTTATAGATGGTAAAAAAGTAGTGGCGAATTATGCATTACCCGCTTTTATATCAGGCTTAGCTATGAATATTTTCTATTATTCTCAATATTTTCTTTTATCATCAATTAAAACAACGTATCAAACAGGAATATTTAGTGTAGCTATGATAATTTCAAGCATAATATTGACAGTACCGAATATTTTAACATCAGCTTTATTTCCAATAACATCTTACTTATCTGTTTGGAAAAATAAAAAAAGAAATCAAGCATACTTGATTGAAAAAATTATAAGATATGCATTTTTTACAACTTTACCATTAGCTATGTTTTTAGTTATATTTTCTCGCCAAATTATATTAATATTTTCTAGCAAAATGTACTTAGAATCAAATGATATACTCAAAATTCTTGTGTTTTCGAACTTACTATTTGGTATAGGGAATATATTTAACCAAAATCTTTATGCTATAGGTAAGGCAAAGTTACAAAGAAATATAGTTTTGGTTTCAGTTCTAACATTTCTTGTATTAGCATTTCCTTTAACAGAAAAATTTTCTTACTACGGAATGGTATTCTCCTATCTAGTTTCTACATTATTTTTTATAATTCTTTCTTATATTTTTATTAAGAAATTTATAGGAGTTAAATTTCCAATTAATGATGTTTTTAAAATTTTATTCTCGTCTTTAATTTCATTTTCTATTTTGTATATTTTTGTGAAAATATCAACTTCAATTGTTTTAGAATTTATATTTTTGATTTTCACTCTATTTTTGTATTTACTAATATTGAGATTTTTAAAATTCTATGAAAATGAGGACAAAAAAATTTTAAGATATTTTTCTTCTAAGGTTTCAAATAATAAATTTGCTATAAAAATTTTATCATTAATAGAGAAATTTCTTGGCTTTTAACTTTTTTTAAAAATATAAAATATGGAAAAATTTGATGTATGTATTCCAACTCTAAATTCTGGTAAAACTTTAGAAAGGTGTCTTAAAAAAATAGTTGAAATAATTCCATATAGAAAAATAATAATAGCTGATGGATATAGTAAAGATAATACAGTAGAAATTGCAAAAAAGTATGGATGCGAAATTTTTAGAACTAAAAAAAGCTTGGGAGAGGTTAGAGAAGAACTGATTAAAAGAGTAAAAACAGAGTGGTTTTTCTTTATAGATGCTGATATAGAAATAAATGAAAAATGGTTTAAAATTTTAGTTAAAAATAGAAATAAAAATATTGGAGCGATACATGGTTTTGGATTGACTTATGGTTTTATCGGATTTTTTAGGAAATTAATAATATTTCTTAAAATTAAATTTGGAATAGATCAAAGAGGATTCACTTCAAACACTCTAGTTAATAAAAATGCAGTTAAAAGAATAAAGCTACCCAAAGTTAAAAGATTAGAAGATATAGTTTTGCAAGAGTATATTAGAAAAAATGGATATGAATGGAAATTCGTCTTAGCTTTTTGTAGGCACATGAAATCTGAAAAAAGGGTAATTAAAGAAGCATTGAGGGATTTAAAAAATCTAACAAAAGAAAAAGGTTTGATTGAAGCAATTCTTAGAATTTAACTTATTTTATTTAGTCTTATTAAGAAAGCAACTAAGAATATTAAATATAATAAAGAAATTAATTTTAAATAAGTGTATATCTTTGGAAATTCAAAGGATAGTATAAATTTTTTGCATCCATTTTCTAGATTTACGAATATAAGATAGTTTTTCTCTTCAATTTTTACTGGAGTATTGTCACAATATCCCTTCCAATAGGGATAGAAAGTAAATTTAAATATATAGCCACCTTTTTCTAAATTATAAAATTCATGGAATTGCGGATTTTTTCTATTGTATGATAATTCTGGATCTGAAAAGCTATTGTATTTAGTTTCAAAAACAATTATACAATCACCAAATTTCGCAATTGGTTTTGTTTCATTTATTAAAACTAAAGCCACTCTATAACCTTCTTTAGAACAAACATTTGTTATAATATATTTAGCCCCGCTTAAATTTAGAATTTGTAGGAATTCTTCTTTTGAGATCTTATCCAAAAATTGAGCTTCTCCACTTAAATCCTCTATTTTTCCAACAAAACTGTAATATTTGTAATCTCCTTCATGGTACCAACCAGAAATTACTGGCATTTCGGTTTTTATTGCTAAGGATGGGTGAAAAGTTGGATAATATATACCATAGGAATGTATTCTTCCAAATTCTTTGTTTCTTAAAAAATTATATAGTGGAGAAAATGGACTTTCGTCAACTGCAGCTAATTCAGATAAATATTCTGAACTTCTAACATAATTTAAATAAGATTGATATATAGTAGTTGCAAGAAAAATTATGCTTACAAATATTAAAATTTCTTTTGATAAGTTTTCTTTTTTAAAAATTGGCACTAAGAGTAATGATAATGGAAAAATTAGTAAAAAAGTTATTCTTTCCCATCTTATTTGGGAAAGAAAAGGTAAGTTTTTATGTAAATCAAAATGTTGAATTAATAATATAAGAAAAGATGTAGCTACAATTACGAAAATTAATTTTGTTTTTTGATCTATTTTTTTTAAATTAATTTTTAACACACTATTTTCAATCTTTATTTTAAAAAATGAAAGAAAAACGCCAATAGTTGCAAAAATCCAAATAAAAATACTAAATGATTCTAAACATTCATATGTAATACACTTTTCATCAACCCAGACAAAAAGAAATCTTAAATTAAAAGAACTAGAAATGCCGGGATTAAAATATTTCGATTCAGCTATGAAGGGTAAAAACCAAAAGGATATCAAAACCAAAATTGATATTCCAGTAAAAATAAAAAGCTTAAGTAGTTTTATATCAAACTCTTTTATTTTATACAAAAATATAGGAACGAAAATGGCAATAAAATAAAACAAAGAAGATGTATGATGAAATAAAAATAGAGTTGAAAAGGATATTGAAAATAGTATTGAATTTTTTAGATCTTTATTATCAAATAATTTTAAAAGGAAAAAAGTTGATAACGGAAAGATAGAAAATGCTGATAAAGATGGTATGGCTCCTGTAAAAGAATATATAGTTGTTATTCGTGGGATTGTGATTGAAAATAGTGGTATAAGAATTTTACCAATTCTTTCGACTTCAAAGTAATCTAAGAGAAAATAAAAGGATAGTGTATAAATTAAGACATAGAGTAGAATAGAAAGGTTAAAAATTTTAAATAGACTAATAGCGGAAAATAAAAATTTTAAAATAGCAGGGATATAAAAGCTTAAAGGTGGATAAAAAGTATAGAGAAATGTTCCTTGATACCACAAATCGTTGAATTCAAAAATTTTTTTGTAATCTTGAAGGTTTTTATATATAAACCAACTTCTAAAGTAGAATGAAATTGCATCAGTTCTTGGCATTCCATTGAAAAAAAGCGGAGAAAAAACAATTAAGATAGCAATAAATATAATTAATAAATCTAAAAAGTTTTCGAATTTCATTATATTTTTTATATTTAGACTAAAATAGTTTTCTAATTTGTTTACGTTTAATTGGGGCCGCTGGGATTTGAACCCAGGACTTCGGGTACCCGAAACCCGCGTGCTAGACCAAGCTACACCACGGCCCCATAAAAAATTTTGTTTGATTTTTTAGAAAAAAATAGATATGAATGGAAATTTATCTTGGCTTTTTGTAGGCATATGAAATCTGAAAAAATAATCGAATTTGTAAAAATATTTAGTCAAAAAAATAATTAAATATAATAATGGTAGAAGAGCTTCTCACCCCACGTAGATATTTTGAAGAATTTGTAGAAAGAGAAAAATCGAGATATTCTTTTTATGAAAAGATGTGTAAAATTTCTGGTAAAATTTTAAAAGTTTCATGTCCTTCTTTTTTAAAAAAAAGACTAGATGATCCAATTTACCTTTCAGGTTTAAAGATTTCTTCAGATGAAGTTTTTTCTTTTTTTATTCTCTCCTTTTTTACTTCTTTCTCATTTTTTCTATTATTATCATTTTTAGATTTTCCCTTTACTCTATTTTTTCTAATTTTTCCCTTTTTCATTTCTTATAATATTCTTTTTTATCCTCAGTTTTATTCTGAAGTAATAAGAATTAGAGCAGGAAACGAGACAGTTAGTATAATTCTTTATATGGTTTCTTATCTTTCTTTAACCCCTGTTTATGAAAAAGCTGTAGAGTTTACAGCCTATCGTTGTCATGGGCCAATTGGAAATGATTTTAAAAAGGTAATTTGGGATTTAAAGTCGGGGGCTTCTTCTAACATTAAAGAGGCTATGGGAAAATTTATTCGAAAATGGAGCTTATGGAATGAAGATTTTGTTGAAACTTTAATTATGTTACAATTAATAGAGCTCCAATCTTCAGAAGAAGAAAGAAATGAGATTTTGAAAAATGCAACAAAAAAGATAATGATTAGTACTTCTTCTAGAATGGAAGAATATGCTCTCAAATTAAAAACACCCTCCCTCTTTCTTTTACTTTTTGGGATAATGCTTCCTTTAATGGGTTTAGTAATGTTTCCTATTGTAAGTATTTTTCTAGTAAATAGTGTTAACCCGGTATATATAGGAATAGGATATACAATAATTTTACCTTTTTTTCTTTGGTGGTTTTTGTATAGGATTCTTTCAAAAAGACCAGCTTCGTATTCTCATTCTGAAAAAATAGAAGAAGTCTCTATAAGCGAGTATATTGAAATTAAGAAATTAAAAATAAAACTTCCTATTTTGCCATTGGCTATTCTTTTGGGATTTATAATAACTCTCCCAGGATTAATGTACTATATTCAACTTTTCTCTTTCTATTCCTACTTATTTTCCAATTATCCTCCTCAACAAGCGGCATCCCTTTGGCAAGAATATACTATGAATAGATATGAACCTTCAAACATGCTAACTGATACTTTTCAAGCCATGTTTTTAATTTGGGGGATAGCATTTGCAATTATATTTTCTACTTATTTTAGAAGTAAAGAGCCATTCAAATTGGACATTTTTATTAGAAAGTTAGAAGAAGATTTTCAAGATGGTTTGTTTGAACTTCAAGCGGCACTTTCTCAAAATTTACCTGTAGAGAGTGCAATTTTAAAAGTAATGGAGCATTATGAAAGATTGAACAAAAAAGAAACTCCCATTGCTGTTTTTTTCTTAGAATTATATCAAAAGCTTGTTACTCCAACACTTCCTTTTATGGAAGCCCTTTTTGGAAAAGAAGGATTAATTACAAAAATTCCTTCTTCCTTGATAAAAAATATAATGGGGATAGTTATAAATGCTTTAACCAAAGGTCCAATTTTGGCTTCAAAAGTTACGGAAAATGTTGTATTTTATCTATCAAAATTAAAGGAAATTGAACATTTGATTAAAAAAGAAATGAGTGAAATTTTATCTAATCTCGAAGTTCAAGGTAAGTTTATTACATCCTTTATTTCAGGAATTATTGCTTCTTCTTCAGTAATAATAATTCAGCTTTTACAGGCTCTAGCAAAGGCATTGTCCTCTATAGAAAAACTATATAACTTAGGAACTTCGGTAGGAGAAAGTATGTATAGTACTTTAGCTTTTTTAGATTTTAGAAAAGTTATGCCACCAACAGTTATGGAGCTTATAGCTGGAATTTATATGATTGAAGTTACAATAATAACGGTAATTTTCTTGACGGGTATAGCAAGAGGATTTAGTAAGGTTTATAGAGATTACTTTATTTCTAGATTTCTACTTGTCTCGACTATTTTATTTTCACTTGTATTTTTTGTTATGGTTCTTCTTTTCCAGCCATTAATAATACATATAGGGAGAGTAAGTTGAAGATTTGGATAAAAATTTTGTTTATTATAATTGGATTGAGTGGAATGTTTATTCTTATAAGTTTTGTTTCTAACTTACTTAGATTTTATCCAAAAGAAAAAATAGAAATAAAAGGAGAAAAAGATTTGGTTTTGGTCTCAATTTCAAACTATGTACATAAGTGTCTTGAGGAAAATAGAGGAAAAAAAGGAAGTTTTATTTGTTTTACAATTTATTTTGTTTCTAATGAAGAAATTTCTTCTACAGATATAAAAAATAGTTTGGAGAAAAGAATTGATATTTCAAAATTAAACTCAGAAGATTTGGGAATTTCGGGAGAAATTTTGATTAGGTATGAAAATGGAATTATTTATATAGAGAAAATTAAATATGAAAGGATTAGCTCTTGAGATTGTTTGGGGTATAATAATTGCAATAGCAAGTGTTTTGGTTTTTCTTTCTCTAATAACAGGCACTTTTCAGTCTGCAGCTAACTGGTTTTATTGTAATGTCTATTTAAAAATTTTATCTTTTTTTAATAGAGAAATGGCTTCAATACCCGAAAACTGTAAACCTATTGCTAGAAAATGGGAAGTTAAAATTGAAAAAATAAGAGAAAGTGATAACAAGATTTTCTCTAGGATATTGTTGGCCTATATTATTGCTTGTTGGAAAGAAGCTGAAATTAAAGGTCTTTATAAAACACATCCTTGTTATGAGTTGCATTTATTGAATGAAGTTGAAGATGTTACCGAATATAATGTTTCTCAAATTCTGATTAGAGAAGATCACTGTACTTCTATTGAAAACTCTGATTATGGATGTGGAGAAAAAGACCAAATTGTTTGGAATGTGGAGGGGGGAATTATAAGAAATCAAAAAATAATTCTTATAGAATATAATCATGAGAAAGATGCAGTAGAGGTAATAGGATGAGGGCTTTAGCCTTAGAAACTGTAGTCAAGTGGATTATTTTAGGAGCAGTTGCGCTTATTGTAATAAATTTAGTTCTTTTTTTCTCCGAAGAAATAAAAAATTTAGTTCGAGGTACAATCCAACCAAAAAAAAGTTTTAAAACAGAAATAATAGAAGCTGAAAAGTTTTCTACTTCCCAAATAAAGGTATATTTAAGGGCATGTTGGGGTAGAACTGGCGAAAAATTTGAGGAAGATGTTGTTTGTTTTATTCTTAAGGGAGATATGAGTGAAGTGAATCCATCTTCTTTAGAAGATGCATTAGAAGGTCTTGCTTCTGTTGATATAAGCGAATTTGACAATTCTAAAAATATTGCAGTTATAAGATTTAAAAGTCTGGAGAATAAAGTAGTTTTGGAGAGTTAAATGGAGGAATGGATTTGGATTGCTGCAAGTATAATAGCCGGCTTAATAATTTTTTCACTTGCTTATAATCAAATTGTACAAATGAATGTTGCTATTACTGAGCAAAAGAGTTTGGAGCAATTTGAAGAAATTGCAAATATAGTTAATAATTTGTGTTGGAGTTTTGCTGGAAACAAAAGAGAATATAGAGTAGTATTGAGTGAAAATGTAGAAGGAATATATGCAGCAAAAACTCCTTATGAAAAATATAGAAGAGAGGAACTTATCGACTATATACTTTTGCAGCAAAATTCATTTGGGAATTATCTCTGTATTCAAATTACTAATAAAAGAACAAAATGTAAAGAGTTGGACTGTAATACAAGCATACCATTTATCGGTTCAGTTCCAGAAAAATTTTCTCTTTCTATGCTTGTTAATAAACTAATGGGAAAAGGAAAAGTTAGTGAGTATTTATTACATTTCGTTAGAGAA
>JAVZSS010000024.1:0-10006 GCA_044343155.1 Candidatus Aenigmatarchaeota archaeon | reverse complement strand
TTTCTAATCGGAATTATACCATCATTCTTAACTACTATATACAATTTATTATCATAATAAAAATATCCCAAAATCTTTAAGTTTGATAGATTTATTCCTTTTAAAAAATTGCTAATAGTCGGTAATTGAAAAGTTTTAGGATTTATAAAAAATATATAAAAAATAGAAAAAGCTAAAATGAAGAAAATTATTCCCTTAATTATATTTGTTATTCCTTTAAAAAGAAAATAGAATAAGAACAAAAGTATTAAAGAATAAAAGACAACCTCTATCATTATTCTATTTTAATTCTAACAAATATATTCTCCCATTTTTTTGGCTAAACTCTCATTTATATAAATTGGTGCATCAAAACGAATAGCAATTGCTGAGCCATCACTAGGTCTTATGTCTAAAAATAAAACCTTATCCTCTTGCTGTAATATTAGCTGCCCAATATAGGTGTTATTTCGTATATCGATTATTTTTAATCCAAGAACCTCTATTCCTAAGGATTTAAAAACATCAACAATAACATCATAAACTGTTGGTCTAAATTCTATCTTTTTTTCTTTTCCTTTAATAATAGCTTCAGCAACAAAAGAATCTGTTGTTGCTTTAATTAAATAACATCCCGCAACTAAAGATATTTCTGCACTATTTCCTAAGATATAATCAACATTAATTTTTGCTTTAATAAATCCATTAGTATCTATTTCATATTTCGTATAATTTTCTTTTGTTATATTTTTTTCACTATTTAACTCCAATTTATATTCATTTGGTTTCAAATTACTAAAAACAAAAAAACCGACTAAAAAGAAAAGAAAAATGAATAAAACTAAATTTTCTATTTTCATAATTTTATCACTTATTTTTTTCAACCTCTATTATGAGTTTTCCATCTTTAAGCTCCTTTTTTAATATTCTTCCAGAAATTGGTAAAAGCTTGAAATAAAGCTTATCTTTGGTCCTTGCTCTAATTTCTAAACTTTGCTCTAAAGGAGTAATTTTTATATTTTTTTCATCCTCTACATCAGGCAAATTAACTTCAATTACAACTTTATTACCTAAATCCCTAACCTTAGCTTCAGGTTCTTCAGTAATTTTAGGTGGTTTATATTCTTCTTTTTCTTCTTCCTCTTCAACTACTTCTTTTATTCCCAATTTTTTCTTAATTTCTGGCTCGTACTTTTTCATTTCCCCATACGTTTTTACTTCTATTTTTGGTTTAACTCCAGTTCCACCATGTATTGTTATACTTATTCCAGAAAATCCTCCCTCTGGCATTCTAATTTTTGGTATTGTGAAATCCATTTTAAACAGTTTATCGAACTCTCTTAATTCTTTTTCTATAAATCTGTCAAATTCATCAAAGCCAAAAAGACTTCTAAACTCTTCTTCTCTATATTCTTTCTTTAAAGGATATCCACAAAAAGGGCAATAACTCCAATCCTTATTCACATCTCTTCCGCATCTGCCACATTTTTCTTTTTTTCCAAACATAATATTTACTTGCTTTATCTAAATAAATATAATAATGGGCCGGTAGATCAATGGTAGATCGCCGCCATGGCAAGGCGGAGGCTCCGGGTTCGAATCCCGGCCGGTCCAAAAAACATTTAAATTAGAAAGAAAACAACAATATGGTTAATTACATATTTATAACTGGTGGTGTAATTAGTGGGCTTGGTAAAGGAACAATAACCGCTTCTATTGGTAGAATATTAGTATCAAAAGGCTATAAAGTAACTACAATTAAAATAGATCCCTATATAAATTATGATGCTGGCACATTAAGGCCAACAGAACATGGAGAAGTTTTTGTTACTGATGATGGTGGGGAAACAGATGAAGATTTAGGACATTATGAAAGATTTATTGGAATTTCCTTATCGAAAAATCATAACATAACTACAGGAAAAATATATTCTTTGGTTATAGAAAAAGAAAGAAGAGGAGAATATTTAGGTAAAACTGTTGAAGCTATTCCTCATATTACTAACGAAATAAAGAATTGGATTAAAAGTATAGGAGAAAAAGAAAAAGTAGATTTTGTACTAGTAGAAATAGGAGGAACTGTGGGAGAATACCAAAATGAAATTTACTATAGAGCCGCTAGAATAATGAAAAACGAAGGAGAAAAAGTTTTATTTATTCATGTTGTGTATTTACCAATACCAAAACATTTAGGAGAAATGAAAACTAAGCCCGCTCAACAAAGTGTAGAATTGTTAGGTAGACTTGGAATTATACCAGATTTTTTAATATGCAGGTCTGAGACGGAAATTGATGATGTCAGAAGGGAAAAGCTTGCTATAATGTGTAATGTTAAAAAAGAAGATATAATATCCGCTCCAGACTTAGAAATAACTTATGAGTTACCTCTCCATTTCGAAAAACAAAATTTAGGAAACAAAATTTTGGAAAAAATTGGTTTAGAAAAAAGAAATTCTGATTTGGATTTGTGGGAAAAAAGAGTAAATGCTATAAAAAATTCGAAAACTGAAGTTAAAATTGGTATAGTTGGAAAATATTTTGATATTGGAAAATTTGAATTAGCAGATTCTTATATTTCTATACTTGAAGCAATAAAACATGCTTGTGCTTACCTAAATATAAAACCAAAAATTATTTACGTAAATTCTAAGGAAATAGAAAATTACGATGATCCTTCACCTTTATTAAATAATTTAAATGGTATTATAGTTCCAGGTGGTTTTGGTGCAAGTGGTGTAGAAGGTAAAATAAAAGCAATAAAATTTTGTAGAGAGAATAATAAACCATTTTTAGGTTTATGTTATGGTTTTCAACTTGCTGTAATTGAATTTGCTAGAAATGTTTGTAATCTTAAAAATGCAAACACTACAGAAATAGATCAAAATACTCCACATCCTGTAATAGATCTTTTACCTTGGCAAAAAGAATTACTTAAAGAAAATAAGTATGGTGGTACAATGAGGTTAGGCTCTCATAAAGTTAAAATTAAAGAAGGTACATTAGCTTATAAAATTTATCAAAAAGAAGAAGTTGAAGAAAGGTTTAGGCATAGATATGAAGTAAATCCAAATTATATAAAAATCTTAGAAAAAAATGGATTTGTTTTTTCTGGAATTTCTAAAGAAGATGAAAACATAATGCAAATAGGTGAATTACCAAATCATAAATTCTTTTTAGGAACCCAATTTCATCCAGAATTTAAGTCAAGATTTTTAGAGCCCCATCCAATTTTTGTTTCATTTGTAAAAAGCTGCATTAGCTAATATTAATTAAACTTTTCAAGTATTTTGCTTCCATGTGAATAATTCAAGTAACAAAAGGTAAACAAATTCCTTAGAAGAATATAAAGCCAAGTTAAAAATAACTTTATAAAGATAAATAAAAAAAATTGTCAATTAGAAAACTTAAAAATTGACATAAAAACAAAGAAAGGAGTATTCAAAGATGAAAAGAATTGCTCTATTTTCCGATATTATGGGGATTTGGATCTTCAAAGATGAAAAAGCTTATAAAAAATTAACTACTAGCTTCTTCAAAAAACATAAAATAAACTTAAAATTGATAGAAAAGATTGAGAAAGAAATATTTCCAAATCTTGCAAAAGAGGCTAGAAAAGGAAAGCTAAAATATAGAGAAGTTATAGAAAAATGTTTTGAAGCTGTATATCCTAAGAACTATAAAAAATTAGCAAAAGAATACATAGAATTTGAATTTAAAAATTTGAAAAAATACATTAAGCTCTATAAACATTCCAAATTAGTCCTTCAAAAACTTAAAAAAATAGGAATAGAATTAATTGGTATAAGAGATAGTGTTTATTCAGTTAGAGAAGCAAAAAGAATTCTCAAGATATTAAAAATAGAAAAGTACTTTAAAAGAATGTATACCTCTAATTCCTGCAAAATGGAAAAACCAGAACTTTTCAAAATTTTCAAAAATAGAAAAAATAAAATATTTTTAGGGCATGATACTGATGAACTAATTGGAGCTAAGAAGTATGGTTTTATAACAATAGGGCTAAAAAATAGAAATGCTGATTATTATATTTCTTCAATTAAGCAATTACCAGAAGTTATAAAATTGTTAAAAGGAGAACAAAATTTGTAACTATTCAAAGCGTAAAATAGATTTGTTGATTAAAAAATTCTTTTAATTCATAAAAAGTATTACTATTTATCTCATCCAATATAAGTTAAACCTTCTTCTTTTTTTGCAGTTGGTGATTGGAACATTTGCATTTGAGTAGCTTCAATCTTTTGCATAAACTCTTTCATTTTCTTAACTTCTTCTTCTAATTTGCTTGTATCTATTTTTATATTCAAGATTTGAGTTAAAACTTTCAATACTGCTTCTGAGCTTTTAGGGTCTGGTAAAAATGGCATTCCTGATGTTTCCCCCATTAGACATGTAGCTGGTATACCATAATATTTTGCAATTCCTAAGAAAAGACCAGCAGCACCAACAATTGTACCTACCCTTTTACTTGTATCAAAAACTATGTTATATTTTTTATATTTTTCTTCAAGCTTCGGATCATTAACAGCACCAACTACTTTTGGTCTTTCTGTCATAATACCAATGTTCAATCCAGCGAGTGCAAATATTTCTTCAACATTCATTTTTTTCAAGAATTTCACAACCTCTTCAACTATTTCATAATGACCTTCTGGATCTATACTTTGACTATCCCCAATCATTATAATTAAATCATTCTTTCCATTTTTATTTTTCCAATAAAAAAATTCTGCTTTAACCATTTCTACAGTAGAATTTTGAGGAACAATCACTATTGGCATAAAATGAGAAGAAATTAATTCAGCAAATTTTTTTGCTTTTAATTCCTCTATCAAATATCCAGCAGCAACCCTACCAACATTTCCAACTCCGGGCAATCCCTCTATAAATATTGGTCTTTTCAATTTGGGTTTTTCAAAAACTATTATTTTGGTTGCCATTACAATTAATTATGTTTTATAAATTTAAATCCTCTAAATACTCAAAAACCATTTTATTTTTTCTTCTTTCTTCCTTTCTTCTTCTTCCCATTTTTTAATTTTTTTCGAATTCTCCACTATAATTTTTTCAATTCTTTCAAAATCTTTCCTATTATTAGGAATTCCAGAAGTATTACCAACACCAACCAAAAGTATTACCTTTTCTTTACTTTCTTTTATATTATTTTCAATCAACTTTATTACATTTTTTACCCCTTTTAAGATTTCTTCTTTCATTAAAATTAATGCTTCTTCATTGCTCATTTTAATAACATAAGAATCTAACAATATCTTTTTTTGAGTAGCTAAATCTTCTATTCTTGCTTTTTCTACACCTATTCCACCAATAGCTACTCCTATACCTTCTGCAACTTCTCCCGTATTTTCACTTTCAAGTTTAAGAGCAGCATCAACTGTTATTATTTTTTGAACACCATATTTTTTTACTAAAAAACTAACAACCTTTCCAACTTTGCCAATCCTTGCTCCAGGTCCTTTTGCTTTAACAACTATTACTTTCTTACCAAACATATTTTCTACTGAATAAACCATATTATCTAATTCCTTAGGCTTTTTTGTTATAAAATAAGAAGCAACCAAAGGACCAGCCCCATCACCAATAGGCAAACCTTCACTTAATGCCTCAATAGCTTTTAAAAGAGATTTAGAATATTTCTCTATAATGGGAAGTTGCATTTGTAATATAAGCCCCAATTGGTATGCATTAGTTTTTTGGATCAATTTAATATAATGTTTAATCATTTTAGAGAATTGATAAATACCAATCTCTGCGCTAATAGAAGAAATAATATTCCATTTTTCATCCTCATTTAAGTTCTTTCCAACTCTACTAACAAAATATATGAATCTATCTTCTTCTAATTCTTGTAAATGTTCAAGCTTATTAATTATACCAAAAGGATCTAGATTAACCGGACTTATAACAAAGAAATTCAAAAAATTTTCAAGCTTTTTCTTAACTTCTTCACTCCCATTTTTTAGTTTTTTTATAATTATTTTTTTCCCTTTCATACATAATTCATCAAGAAGAATTGCAGTCTTAGAAAATCTAGCAATTATTTGAAACATTAAAAGTCTTGGATAAAAAAACATGAAAAAGAAAAATAGGAATATCCAAAAAATATTTGATATGTCGCTTTGTAACAAAAACATGCTTATCCCTTACTATTAGGCTATTATTTATTTGAAGGTATAAATATAAATCCTTAAAATAAAGAAAATTATTATGAAATGGAAAATTTTGTTTTTACTATTTTTAGTATTTCTAATAGGAAGTATTCTTTTCTTAAACAAGGAAAAAATTAAGATTCCGAAATTTGAAAGCATAACAGGTTTCATAACAAAAGTTTGGAGATCTCAAGAAAAGAAAATTGCACTAACTATTTATGAATTAAAAAATCCTTTAACATTTCCTATTTTTGAAAATATGGTTAATTTAAATGGAAGCTGCACAATTCCAATAAAAATAGGAAAAACCTCAATTCATCTAGCAAATTATAAATGTGATTTAAAATTTTATGAACCCAATGGAAAAATAACATTAAACCAAAATCTAGTGTCTTTTGAAATAGATTCAAAATCTTTTGAAATAAATGGAATATTTTATCAAACAGAAGAAAAAATTAAAGGAGAAATATTAATAGATTCTGGCAACTTTTTTGTACAATCTAGCAATATTCAAATGAAAGAAATAGAAGGGAAGCTAGAAATTTATACAGCAGAAGATAAGCCCTCATTAATTGTTAACTTTCCACCATGCGAATATCTAGAAATAAGCAACTTTAATGGAGAAGTTGTAATTAGAAATAATTCTATCACATTTATTGGAATTTCTAGTGGAAAATATAGGTGTCAGAATGTTGAAAACAAAATATGAAGGTGCAAACATAGCCTTATTTGTAGATGGCCCAAACATGTTAAGAAAAGAGTTTTCAATAGATTTGAGAGAATTAAGAAAAAGAGCATCAAAATATGGAAGACTTATAATTGCTAAGGTTTTTGTAAATCAATTTGCTCCCGAAAAACTTATTGAAGCTATAATGAATGAAGGATTTGAAGTAAAAATTGGGCTTGCCGCAAATGAAGAAGAAAAGAATGATGTTGATGTTATGTTGGCTGTTGAAGCTATGGAAGCTATATTAACAAAAGATGTTAATATTTTAGCTTTAGCAACAAGAGATACTGATTTTCTTCCATTAATACAAAAAGCTAAGGAATATGGAAAAAAAGTTATAATATTTGCTGCTGAACCAGGATTATCTGCTAGCCTTAAAAATTCTGCAGATATACTTGAAATAATTTCTTAAGAAAAGAAAATCTTCCACAATTTTTTTGGAGTTAATCTTATAGATTTTTGAGCAGAAATTTCATCAAAATACTTAACTGTTTTTATTTTACTATAAGGATATATTAGTACTGGAACATCACCAAATTCGTGTTTTCCAGTTTCACAAGAAGTAATATGGTCTGTCGTTATCATTATTCTACCTTCAAAATTTTTATATTCTCCCAAATATTTATCAAATTCTTCTATAATTTTTTTCTTTTTTTCATAATTCTTATCATGAGCTGCTTCATCACTCCATTTTAAATGTACATATACAAAATTATAATCAACCAATACTTCTTCTATTTTTTCAAAAACAAACTTTAGACCTTTTTTATAATCAAACTCTTCAAAAATATCTAAAGAATCGAAACCAGCTAACATGCAAGTAGCTTTCATAACTCCAGGTTCACTAATAACTATTGCTTTAACTTTATACTTTTTAGTAAAAGAAGGTTTAAAATACTTTATTTTGTTTCCAGCTTCTCTTAGTAATAAATAATTTGCTGGTAAAATACCATTTTTTTCCCTTTTTTTATTGACATCATGTTGAGAAAGTAAAATCCTTGTTTGCTCAATAAAATCTTTTACAATTTTCGCGCTTTTTTCTGCTTTTTTACTTAAAGGTATAATTTCTTTTGGAGGAAAATTAGAAGATAAAGGATCATTAAGTTGAATTTTATCACTCAAATTTTCTTTAATTAATAAAACAGCTCTATGGCCATAAGTCCTCTTAAATATAAAATCTACTCCAATATCAATTTTCTTATTAATTTCCTTCTCCAAAATATCTAAACCAAAAGTATTTCTACCGGCTCTTCTATCAACTACAATACCATTTTCTAAAGTCGCAAAATCGCATCTTATAGAAAGCCAACCATTTTTATATTCCAGTCCAGCAGAAATTGCTTCCAAAACTCCTCTTTCATTTCTAAATTTTTTCGGATTATAGCCTAAAAATGAAGTATTTGCTATATGACTTACACTTGCTCTTGTTTTTTCATTCCAATCTTTTTTATTAATAAGTTTTAATCTTCCTACAAAACCATTAGATGAAAAATAATCAATATTTGGTTTTTTCGCTAATCTTAAAGGAGTTTTTTCAGTTGGAAAATCTGCTAAACCATCAAATACAAAAACTAAGTACTTCATTTTATTATTTCTAGATTAAAATTATAACACAAAAGGCCGCGACCGGGATTTGAACCCGGGCATAGGGCTCCACAGGCCCCCGCGCTAACCAGGCTACGCTATCGCGGCCATAATTAATAGTAGTAATTAAAAAATTAACATATGAATTTGATTAAAGCTATAAAAAATGAAGAAATAATGGAAAGAATTGTAGAATTTTATTTAATGAAATATGGGAAAAGAGAAGTACCTAGGATAAGAAGACCAATAATTTATATTGGTCCACAACTAATTGGAAAAGAAAATGAAAAACTAGAAATTCTTATTCCTTATTTTGATATAAGAGATGTAGCGTTTCTTCCATCTTTTATACTTTTTTCTTCCCAAATTTATTTTGTGTTAGCATTGTATGGTATTTATAGAATAATTAGACATTTTAGTACTTATGGTGAATTTGCTCATGAGCTTAGTCATGCAATGAGAGCAAACAATTTACCTAAGCAACTAAAAGAAGAAAATAGAATTATAAAAGGATATTTTAAAGCCTTTTATAATGAACTTACCCAAAGAGAGTGTAAAGAGGAAGAAAGAAGAGCAATAGAAGATGCAAAGAAAGCCTTAGAATATGCATTAAAAGGAAAGAACTATCTTTCTGTGTTTTATAATTGTAGTTGTGGATGGGTAAACATATTTCTATTTAGAAAAATTAAAAAAGAATAAATTTAACAAAAAAATTAAAAATCGTCTAAATATTCTAAATCCTCTAGTGGATCCCAAATTTCGTCTGCTTTTTCTTTCACCCTTCTCACCTAAAGAAAAAGGAAGGAAGGAGAAAGTATTATCTAATTATGTCTATTCCTAGCAATGGATTAACTTCTCTAATTATTGGTTGTTCTCTTGGGGATCTTCCTAGAATATATGGAGATTTTACTCCAGTTATTATAGTTATTACTTGTATCTTTCCTTCAAATTCTGGAAGTATTCTTGCTCCCCAATATACGATTGCTGAAGGATCTAAAGATTGTGCAACTGTCTCTCCTATTAAATTAACTTCTTCCAACTTCAAATCTGGACCACCAGTTATATGAACTAGAGCTCCCGCAGCACCTGTATAATCTACTTCCAACAATGGATTTTGTAGAGCTTTCATAACTGCATCTCTTGCTCTATCTGAAGAGTTGCTTTCACCAACTCCTATAGCTGCTACTCCTCCACCAGTAGACATTACTGCCTTTACATCAGCATAATCTAAGTTAACTAAACTCGGCAATGTTATTGTTTCTGTTATTCCTTTTACCATGCTTGCAATCAATTCATCTGCAACAGCAAATGCTTGTTGAATTGTTAAATTGCCAGCATATTTTAGCAACTTATCGTTTTCAATAACAATTACAGTATCAGCATATTGCCTTAAAACTGCCAAACCATCTTCAGCTTTAGAAATTCTTGCACCTTCTATTTTAAATGGCATTGTAACTACCGCTATAACTAATGCACCCATAGATTTAGCTAACTCTGCAACTACTGGGATACTTCCAGTTCCTGTACCTTTTCC
>JAVZSS010000023.1:0-10132 GCA_044343155.1 Candidatus Aenigmatarchaeota archaeon | reverse complement strand
AATAATGATACAATTATAATTCAAAAAAATTGGTTAAAAGAAATGGTAAAAGTTGCTGAGAGCGATAAGAAAATTGGTATTATTGGTTGTAAGCTAATTTATCCAGATGGAAGAATACAACATGCCGGTATTGATACTTCTAGAATGATGTATATTGGTTATGGTGAAAGTTCTAAGAAATATAATAAAATAAAAGAACTTGAAAGTGTTACTGCCGCCTGCTGGTTAGTGAGGGAGATTTTGTTCCGTCTTATTGGAGGGTTTGATGAGATATATTCACCTTTTTGTTGGGAGGATATAGATTATTGTATAAGAGTTAGAAGGCTTGGCTTCAAAATTTATTATGTTGGAAAAGTAGCAATCATTCATAAGGAAGGCGCTTCCGTAGACAAACACAGCAATGAGTTGTATTATTTCACCACAAGAAAAAACGTAATGATAGTATATTTTCGTTACTTTGGTTTAATTAAAAAACTTAAGGCTATTATCAAATCTTTTTTCCAAATATTTATTACTAAGAAAAATACAAACCTAAAGTTTTCTTCATCAAACATATTGTTGCATAAGAAATTTTTAAAAAGATTTTACTATTTTTTAAAAGCCCTAATAATTGCACTAGTTTTTTCTCCGAGATTTCAGAACAGAAGATTTTACTAATTTCAAAAATTTGTGTTTCACTTTAATCCCAGCAATAATTCCTTTTAAAAGTGATATAGTTTTTCTACTTTTTTCATTCTCAAAAAGTTGTATTTTGATTAGTTTTCTCAATAACTGTTTCAATATAAATAATTTATCAGTTAAATTAAAAAAAGGGTGCCATAGTAAAAGAGTTTCACTTCTTCCCATATTATAGTACCTAAATGGCGGATATCTACCAATTAACCAAGTATTAGTATATGTAGCAACTATTCCATCACGCTTCCTAACTTTATATATTTTATTTTTAATAGGAAGTCGTATTTTAACTGGTGTGCCTCTTCTATGGTACATAGACGCTTTTGGATTAATAAAAATTTTAAACCCATTATATCTTACACGAATAGAATATTCCCAATCTACTGCATCAGTAAAAAGTATTTCTAGGGGAAAACCAACAATATTAACTATATCCCTATGAATAAGCATACCAGAAAGATCGGTAATATAAGCTTCGAAGGGTAAGCTCTTATACAAACATTTAGCCCTTATTGTGTAAACCCTACCATCTTTTGTTATTGGTAAGGGAGCTACTATAGAAGGTTTTTTGTATTTTTTGAGTAGCATGTTAAAACACTTTAATTGAATTTCAAGCGTTTGTGGTGTTGGGTTACTATCTTGGTCAAGTAACCATATAAAATCATATCCTTTTTTATAAGCATATCTCATACCATCAGCATAACCACCTGCTGGACCTTTATTTATTTTATTTTTAAGAATTATCACCTCAGGAAAATTTTTTCTAATAAACTCGACAGAATTATCAGTGGAAGCATTATCAACTATAATTATTTTATCAACTTTTAATGTTTGTTTTTTTAAAGAAGCTAAAGTTTTCCCAATAACCTTTTCACCATTCCACAAAGGAATTACTACCGCTATCTTCATTATCTCACAATTTTTCTAATTATATTAAGTACCAATAAAAATTTAGAAAAAAGTTTTGGTCTCGGTTTTAAATTCCATAAAGAGAAACCTAGAGTTTTATCCCTTCTTTCTAAGAAAGCAGTTAAAATTAAAATCGGTAACCCCAAAATTATAGTTCTCCAATATCCAAAATATTTTTTCGAGACAATCATTGAATTTCTTAATGCGAAGTATAATTTTTCATCCTCCATCTTTCTTTTTTTAAACGAATAGCTTTGTAAATGAACTACACTAGTGGTACCAACATAATAAACTTTGTATCCAGATCTTTGTGCTCTAAAGGAGTATTCTACATCCTCTTGAAAAAATGGTGATAAATCCTCATCTAATAGACCTATTCTTTTTATTAGCTCTTTTTTAATCATCATACATGCTCCACTAGCAGTATTAACCTCTCCTATAAAAGAAGATTCTTTTATTTTCTTGCCTATACCAGGATTTAGACTAGCTGAAATAGTTTGAAACATTAAATAAAAAATATTTGACTCCTTCTTCCTTCCAGCCCACTGTATTCTTCCATCTGGATAAATTAGCTTACAACCAATAATACCAATTTTCTTATCGCTCTCAGCAACTTTTACCATTTCTTTTAACCAATTTTTTTGAATTATAATTGTATCATTATTAAGCAAAACTACATATTTTGGATTATATCTCTTTAAGGCATATCTTATTCCTTCATTATTTCCTTTTGGAAAACCATAGTTTTTATCTAAAGCTAAAACATCAGCTTTTGGAAAATTTTTCTTAACAAATTCGACACTTCCATCAGTAGAACCATTATCTACAACTATAACTTTATAATTTGGATAGTCTGTTAGTTTAAATAAAGAAGACAAACAATTTTTAAGCAATTCTTTACCATTCCAGTTTAAAATAATTATACAAACTTTTGGATATTTCATATTGCTTTACCTCCTTGAAAAACTGGTAAAGAATTTGAAATACTCTTTAGCTATTTTATCCCAGTTATAATATTTCTTTATAATTTCTCTGTTTTTTTCTCCAATTTGACTAATTTTCTTTTTCTCCAATTTTTCAATCTTTTCTATTATATTTTTCAGTTCTCTTTCGTTTTTAAAGAAAAAACCATTATTTCTTAGCACTTCTCTGTTGAATGGAACATCAAATGCAATTACACAACTACCACAACCCATTGATTCCAGCAGAGAAGGATTTGTGCCACCCACTGAATGACCATGTATATAGGCAAAAGCATTTGCTCTTAATTCATTTAACTCTTCAGAATTATATAGTGGTCCAAAGAAGATAATTCTTTTATCCTTTTCACACAACTCTTTTACTTTTTTGAAGTATTTTGTATGTTTTATATTTGTTATTAGAAATAATTTTTTCTTAGATTTCGTTAATGAAAACCCTTTAATTATTTTGTCAATATTATTCTCAGGTTCTAGTCTAGCAACTACCAAATAATATTCAAAAGGTTTTAAGTCAAATTTTTTCAAGATTTTTTTGTTTTTCGAAAAAAAGATATCTGCACCATTTGGAATGTATATAGAACTTTTATTATATTTTTTTTCAAAATATTTTTTTATTGCTATAGAATCTGATATCAATTCATTTGCAAACTTAGTTGAAAGATACTCATTTAATTTTAAATATCTTCTTATTAACTTAGGCCATTTACTTCTTTTCCATTCTAAACCATCTGTATTTATTATTACTTCTTTTCCAAATACTCTTGGTATAATACAAAATAGAGCAGAGCCATAACCAAGCATATAAATTAATGAAAAATTAGATAAAGCTGCTATAGTTAGAGAAAAAATATCATATAAGAGAGTACCAATAGGACCAAGAAATTTTTCGAAATTAAATATAAATCTCAGTTTTACTCCATGATAAGTATGTTTTTTAAATTCCAGATTATGTGGGCAAAAAACTGTAACATCAATTCCCATTTTAACAAGTCTAGTACTTAACTTTTCGGTAAAAGTTTCAAATCCTCCATATCTCGCAGGTATACCTCTACTTCCTAAAATTGCTATTTTTAGATTTTTTTTGTTCATGAAATTAATTATATCGAAATTATTTATTTAGAATAGTTTTTTTTGTTTTGCTAGCTTATTGATTTTGAATATTTTCCCAATTTTAATTTTATAAACTTTATAAATTTTTTTACTTTGATAGTTTTTATTGTTTATAAACTTTATAAAGTTTTCTTCTTATTTTTTTGTTAATTTTATAAGTTTTTAGATTTAATTATGTATTTTATTTCTTAAGAAACAATAAAAAGCAAAAATTTTAATTTTTATGGCTATTTGAAAAAAATTTTTTATATTTATTGAAACAATGAAACCGTTTCAAGATAAGCTTAAATAAGGTTTTAAACAATATATAATTAGTATGATTAGCCTTGTACGCGACAGTATAGAGCTTAAAAGCGATGAAAAGCTGGCGTACAAGGCACTTTAATAATGAAAAAGGAGGTTTAATATGCAAATTAGAAAGTTTGTTGCGTCCAGCTTAGCTGCTTTGATGGCTGGTGCAACATTTGCTGGAGCTGCTTTGGCAGCTGTTAATGTAGGTGGAGTATTATCTCATTTAGGACAACAAGCAGCTACAGGAACTCCATATTTGGTAGTAGTTGGAGATAATGCAGCAGCTAGCGACATAGTTGGAGCAATTGATGTTGCTTCAGCATTAGCTCAACAAGTTACAAAAGAAGTCGCATTACCAGGAGTATATACAGAAACTGTTACAGGAGGAATAAGCTTAGATACAGAATATGTGAAGTTGGATTTTCTGAATGGGCAAATAAACAAGGTTATTAAAGTAGTTACTGCTGATGACTTACCAACAATATTAGAGAAAGGAATAGTTGAAGACGAAGAAGGAAAAGAGTACAAATACGAGCAAATGATTACCCTACAAGGAGGTTTATTAAAATACAATATAGATGGAGAAGACAAAGTACCAAGCTTACATTATGATTTCAGCGACGAGAATAATAAAAATATAGTAGCAACATACACTTTAACCTTTGAAGAAGCTTTAGATTTATCTACGGTTGTAGGAAAAGAGTTAAGGATGATGGGCCAATCCTTCATAATTTCACCAGATTCAACACCATCAAAAATAATACTTTATAGAGCGGCACAAGAGTTATTAGTAAATGCTGGAGAAGAGCAATCTGTAAGGATTGGTGGAAGAGATTATGTAATAAGAGTAGTTGGAATTAATACACAAGGACAAACACCATCTGCAGTAATAAATGTAAATGGAGTATCAAGAACTGTTTACAGTGGAAATAGTTACACTATTTCTGGTTTAAGAGTTTATGTTAAAGATATCCAAGCTTATACAATACCAACATCTGCAGGAGCAGTTGTCTTGCTAGTTGGAGCAGAAGAAGTTACATTAGAAGATAATGGACAAGTTAAAATAGGAACAACAACTGTAGAAAATGCAAATGTTAAGATAGAAACAAGCAACGATTTGGTTAGCAAGATATCTATTGACTTACCAATTAAAGATGGACGCTTAAAGTTAGGCTCAACTTGGACAGACCCAGTTTTCGGTGAATTGAAACTAACATTTGATAAGGTATTGCCAACAGTTTATGACGAAATAAAACTAACACCATCTTCAGACGAAAAGAAGTACTCAATAACATTAACAACATCTGAAGGAATAAGAAAAACTTTCGAATTTGCAGCGGGTAGTGGGAGTAATGTAGAGCTTAAATTAGGTGGAAAGACGTTAATAACAAAATTAGATGAATGTGGGGGAAGTGGCACTTCAGAAGAAATTACAGGTATATCTCAAAGTGATTATGTCTTAATGAATTTGTTTGGAAAGCCTAGATTGTATAGGGTAGATGTAGTATCAAATAGTAACGTAAAAATGACAGATTACTTCACAGGAGAAGTGATTGAGGTAAGTCTACAACAAGTACAAACAGATGTTTATAAAGGAACTAAGGTAATAAGAGGGAACACGGTAGATTTTATAGTTGAGGAGACGTCGGTGAATGGGAGTAAGAAATTATTATTGACTATCCAATGGGATGAAAATATAGATGTTAGTAATGTTAATATTGCAGATTTTGTAACTTCTAACGAAGGTTCAACATACTATGTTGTTAAGGATACTACACCAACATGCTATCCAGCAATAAAAACTAAAGAAGGACATTACTTAGCTATATATAGTGATTCCGCACAAGTAAATGTGGTTCTGGGAGAGTTTGATAAATCACAAAGTAATGTAGCAGACACATATACAATCACCATTACTAGTTCAGGTGACAAGTTAGCATTTAATGGTCTACCATTTTTACTTGTATCTCACCAAGAAGAAGAAGTAAGCTCAGGCTACACAGACTTTGGAACTTTCGTATATCTGAAAGGAGGTAAAACATTAACATTGAGAGTTCCAACATCTCAAGCATATCCAAAAGTTTACTTGGGAGGAAAAGATTTAAGAGTTGTATCAGCTGCAACAGAAGCAGGAACTTACAAAACATACGCACCATTAAGCTTACCAGTTGCTAAATTGGCAAGAGAAGTTACAACTGCAGACAAAACAAATGCAAATATTGTACTAGTAGGAGGTCCATGTGCTAACTCTCTAGTACAAGAATTGATAAATGCAGGAAAAATGGATTCAAGCTTCACATGCTACCCAACCTTAGGAGCTGCATGGACACCAGGAGCAGCTTACGTTCAAGTAATTGAAGATGCATTTGCAACAGGAAGAGTTGCATTAGTAGTTGCAGGTACTAATGCAGAAGATACAAGATTGGCAACAAGCTTACTATCTCAAGGTAAATTAGAAGGACAAACAGCATCTAAAGTTAAAGTAACAGGAACAGTTGCAGCACCTGTAATAACTCCAATGTAAAGGGGTTAACCTAACCCCTCTCTTTTTTTCTTTTTTAATTTTTGGAATGTAAATAGTTCTTTCATAAATTTGAATCATTTTGAAATTTGTACTGGAAATAATTGTTGCATAAAGTAATAGCGTTAACTACAGGCTTTTCAAAAATGTTTGTTATTATTAAAGTTTCCCGTAATAGGTAAACTTTTTAAATAATCTTTCCTAAGGATTTTTGTACTTCAATATTTCAACAAACTTGTGGAAAAAATTAAAACGGAGTAGATTTTCTTAAAAATAAAGTTATAGCAATAATTGGGCCAAGAAGATCCAGTTGAGAGACAATAAAAACACTTTATATGTTGATTTGGAACATTCTGTCTTTAGAGAAATAACACATAAAGAATTTTTTGAAACTAAAGTTGAAAAGGTAATTATTTACTAAAAGCTTCTGACCAATTAAAATGTAAAAATTTATTAATAATAACTTGGGATTATGAGGATGAATGGGAAATAGATAATAAAAAAATTAAGTTTATTCCATTGTGGAAATGGTTATTAGAGTAGTTATCTTAACTGGAATAATATTTTCCTTGCTATAAGGAAAATTTTTAAATATATTTTCCTTCCTAATATTATTATGATAAATAGGGAAGCTTTAATAGATTTTTTTAAGGAATATGAAGAATTTCAACCACAAATAATAAAAAGAGAACTAGAAATACCATTGGATACAAATTTTATAATTTCAATTATAGGTCCTAGAAGAGCCGGTAAGACCTATTATCTTTTTCAAATAAAAAACTTAAAACCAAATAGCTTATATTTAAATTTTGAAGATTCTCGTTTAATTGGAGCGAATTTTAGAGATATAAGAGAAATGATAAGATTGTTTGAAGAAATTTATGGAATAAAACCACAGTATTTACTTTTAGATGAAATACATAATGTTAAAAACTGGGAGATTATAATAAGAGAAATTCATGATCTTAAACTTTA
Organism: Candidatus Aenigmatarchaeota archaeon; assembly: GCA_044343155.1. Lineage (GTDB taxonomy): Archaea > Aenigmatarchaeota > Aenigmatarchaeia > CG10238-14 > SpSt-28 > SpSt-28. The sequence goes on along the minus strand of JAVZSS010000023.1, from coordinate 2,671 downwards.
TAAAATAGTTATTACTGGTTCTTCCTCCAAACTTTTAAGTAAAGAGATTTCAACAAAACTTAGAGGTAGAACTTTAAGTTATGTATTATTTCCGTTTAGCTTCAGAGAGTTTTTGGATGCTAAAAAAATTTCTATTGAAAAATTTTTGTCTAAAGAAAAGGAGGTTGAGATAAAAAGAAATTTAAGAGAATATATTGAATTTGGTGGTTTTCCCGAGGTAATATTGAATGACCAAATTAAGATTAACATAATTAAGCAATATTACGATTTAATTTTGTTTAGAGATTTTATAGAGAGACATGAAATAAGAAACATAGGTTTTTCAAAATTTTTACTTAATTTTGTTCTGCAAAATTTTTCAAAAGAAGTGTCAATTAAGTCTATTTACGATAAAACTAAATCTTCTAATTTAAAAGTTTCAAAAGATACAGTTTATGATTATTTAGATAAATTAAATGATACCTTAGTGTTTTTCTTTCTTAATAGGTATTCTGTAAAGGTGCATATTAGAGAATCTTGGCCAAAGAAAATTTATGTTGTAGACAACGGTTTAACAAAGGTTGTAAAGTTTTCACAAGATTTTGGAAAGTTAATGGAAAATTGTGTGTTTTTAGAATTAAAGAGAAAACAGAATAAAAATCCATTGCTTGAATTCTACTATCTAGTCAGCAATGATTACGAAGTAGATTTTGTTATAAAAGAAGGTTTAGATGTTAAACAATTAATTCAAGTTACTTATGCTTCTAGCAAAGATGAAATTGATAAAAGAGAAATAAAAGCGTTAATAAAAGCTAGCGAGCTATTAAAATGTGAAAACTTGTTAATAATTACTTGGGATTATGAAGATGAATTGAAAGTTAATAATAAAACGATTAAATTTATCCCTTTGTGGAAATGGTTGTTAAAATTTTAAATTTCAGTTAAAAAGTTGTACTGCATAAATTTATAAATTTTTGTGCAGTATAATTTTATGATAAAAGAAGTATTGTTAAGACAGAAAATTGAAGTTGAAGAAATTGTTAAAGGAAAATTTATTGAAAGAGAAAACATAGAGAAAATAATACCATATCTCAATACAAAATTAATAAAGGTTATTATAGGATTAAGAAGAAGTGGGAAATCATTTTTAGGAATTCATTTAATAAAAAAATTTAACTTTGGTTATGTAAATTTTGATGACGAGAGATTAGTAGAGGTTAAAGATTATGATGAAATATTAAAAAATTTGCATGAAATATATGGAAAAGTTAATTTTTTGTTTTTTGATGAGATCCAAAATTTAGAAAAATGGGAACTTTTTGTAAACAGATTGCAAAGAAGCGGTTATAATATTATAATTACTGGCTCTAATGCAAAATTACTTAGCAAAGAACTAGCAACTCATTTAACAGGAAGATATATTGAAATAGAAAATTTTCCATTCAGCTTTAGAGAGTTTTTAAAAGCAAAGGATTTTAAGATAAGAAAGGAAGAATTAGAAATAAAAGAATTAAGAGGAAAATTGCTAAATTTATTGAATGAATATTTAAAAATTGGTGGGCTTCCAGAAGTTGTAATAGAAAATTATAGGCCAGAGAATTATGTTAGAATGCTTTTCGATAGCATTATATTTAAAGACATCGTTAAGAGATATAATTTAAGATTTTCATCAAAAATTTATGAGCTGGCAAGATATTTAATTTCTAATATTTCAACTCTACAAAGTTTTAATAAAATAAATGAAATTCTTAATTTTAGAAGCGTCCATACTGTTCAAAATTATTTCGAATATCTCAAAGAAGCTTATTTAATTTTTCATTTAGATGCATTTTCTTATAGTATTAAAAATCAAATTAAATCTAAGAAGAAAGTTTATTCAATGGATTTATCTTTCCCGAATTTTACCAGTTTTAAATTTTCTGAAAATATTGGTAGATTAATTGAAAACTTGGTTGCTATAGAGTTATTGAGAAAGGGTTATAAAGAAGTTTATTATTGGAAAGATTATCAGCAAAATGAGGTCGATTTTGTAATAAAACAAGGATTAAATATTAAACAACTAATTCAAGTAACTTATGTTTCAAGCAAGGATGAAATTGATAAAAGAGAAATAAAAGCGTTAATAAAAGCTAGCGAGCTATTAAAATGTAAAAACTTGCAAATAATTACATGGGACTATGAAGATGAGTTAAAAGTTAATGAAAAAACAATTAAATGCATACCATTATGGAAATGGTTGTTAGAAAGGTAATATTTTGTTATGAAAATTTGTATTTCAAGGATATAAATTTTTAATAGAATTTATATTATTATGAATAAAGAACTGATAAAAGATTATTTCATAAGAGAAAAGAAGTTTAAAGGAATTAAGAGAGAATTGGAAATAAAAGATGTTAAAGATAAGGCAATTTCTATTTTAGGACCGAGAAGGGCCGGAAAAACATGGTATATGCTTTATCTTTTAAACACTTTATACAAAGATTCCCTTTACATAAATTTTGAAGATCTAGCTTTTAGAAATGTTAGAGCAGAGGATTTTTTTGAAATACTAAAAATTTTTGTTGAGGTTAAAGGTTTTTCTCCAAAAACTATTCTTCTCGATGAAATTCAAATTGTTGAAGGTTGGGAAAGTTTAGTGAGAACTTTAATAGATAGAGAGTATAAGGTTTTCATTACTGGATCTTCTTCTAAA
>JAVZSS010000022.1:0-11247 GCA_044343155.1 Candidatus Aenigmatarchaeota archaeon | reverse complement strand
TTTTGCAATTCCTCAACAATTTTTCTTTTTATTTCATCTCTTCTATTTTCACCATATTCTTCCAATTCTTCCAAAAATTCAATATTTTTTAAAGTTTGAGTAAATGCATTATCATTTTCTTTAAAATATTCTTTTCTCAATTTAACTATTTCTTCTAAACTTTCTTTCAATTTTTGTTTTTTACCTTTCAAAGGAATTATTCTTTCTCCAACATAAGCAATTCTTTCTTTGTCTTTCCAAAGAAATCCATCTTGGTCCCAATATATTCCTTTTTCTTCAAGTAAAATGTAAAATGGAATTTCTTGATTATCTATATTTACAGGCTCAATAAGCATATAGTCAGCTCTATTTTTTCTTTCTTTCAAATATTCTTTTAATTCATTAATTTTCCCTTCTTTCTCAAATCTCTCTTTTATTTTATTAGCAACTTTTTCTGGATTTATTAGTCCTTCAATTCCAGATTGAAATACTGTTTCTTTTATTTCTTCTTCTACACTTTTTTCTAGCCCATTTTTCCACGATTTTTCTATAATATCAAAAAGAGGAGAATTAATAACTTCTATAGCAACATCGTCTGGCAATTCTTTTCTTCCTTCAATAATATCTTTTAAATTATAAAAATTGCCATTTTTATCTAAAATGTAAGTTTGAGAAATTTTTTCCAAATCCAAATCTTTTATTTCTTTTTTTTCCAAATCTGAAATAGTTAGAATTATTGGATATCCTTCTTCAGCTAATTTTATTTTTTGTTCCATTGGAATTGCTAACATCTCTTGAAAGTTATATGCAAATAGCTCTTTTTCAATTTCAAATCTATTCATAATTAAAATTGAAAAGAAAATGATTTAAGTTTTGCCGGGGGTGGGATTTGAACCCACGAAGGGACTAACCCAGCAGGTTTCTTCACTATTCAGAGCTTATGTGCCTAGCCAGCACTTAAGCTTCGGCAATGGCGTCTGCCGCCATTGACCAGGCTAGGCGACCCCGGCTAAGATAATTTATAATTTAGAAATTTTATTCTTAAATTCTCTCAGCTTTTTTTCTAAAACATCTAAAGCAGTTAATATTATTTCTTCTGGCTTTAAACCTGAGCAACTTTCAACCTCAAAAACTACTTTACCATCTTGAATAGAATATCCAACAACAGAGGCTTGCCATTTTACATGTTCTCTTCCATAACCTAATCTCGCATATGCAATAATGTCTATTTCTTGACCCTCAAGAAGTTGAACTATTGGAATATTGTTAAATACAGGTTTAACATTTTCATCTTCAGATTCTAAATCTCCGGAATAAACTATGCACGGACCTTTCTTTTTTAAAATTAATTTGCAATATAAAGAAGGTTCTTTTACGTCATCTATGTTTTTTGCTTCTTCAGGAATTTTATAAAATTTTTTATCATATGTTAAAGGAATTAATCCTAATCTATGTGCTAATATTTCATCATAAAGGGAAGAATCATTTTTCTTTATATCAACCCATTCTATAGCCATTGTAGGAATTTCAAACAACATTATTCTTCTTAAAGCATTTGCAAAACCAGGTTTTAAATTTTCTATAGAAAATTTGATTGAATCTTTATTTTTTTCTAGAATTTCTATTTTAAATGTCATACTCACTTTAACCTCTTGAAATTTTTGCATAACTTGGAGTTAATAATAAATAATCGTTATCTATTCCAACTATATCTCCTTTTATAGCTTCAACCGTATTTTTCAATCTATCAACACTTTTTTTCAACTCACTTAGATTTTTTTCTCTTAGATCTTTAATTCTTAACAAAACTATTTGTCCCTCTCTTAAAAATTGTTGTATTTTTTCTACTTCATTATAGCTTTGTAGAACTTCTACTCTAATTTTTGGTTTTATTTCTTCCTTAAAAGCATCTTCTTTAATTTCTATTTCTTCCTTTTCTTCCTTTCTACTCAATTTTTTAAATATTTTTCCTAGAGGCATAATAATTACTTGAAACTAAATTTAAAAATATTATTTCTTCTTACTTTTTCTTTTTATTTGCTCCAATAGACTAACGGCATTCCAAATCATTGTTCTTCCGTGAATTGGTAGATTAGGATCGTTAACTATTTCATCTAAAATATAAATTGCTTCATTTGTTTTTAATTCATCTTCTTTATTACTATTTAAAGCATTTTTAGCCATTTCTACAGCCTCCCTAACATTTCTAGGTATACTTCTATCACTTATAATCCTTTCCAAAATTTCTAAAACAGGCTTATAGCTCATTATTCACCACCTTTTTTAATTATATCTTCTTTTTCTTTAATTTTTTCTTCAATGAATTTTTCCATTTTTTCAAAATTAGATAGTCTGATTTCCAAATCTTCCTTATTTTCTTTAAGTTCTTTTAAAATTTCATCTTTATTTTTTTTAATCATAACATTTCCAACAATTTGATATGCAAAATCTTCTTTTATTCCTTCTAACTCTTTTATTGCATTTTCAATTTCTAAAAGTTGAAGCTTTATACTTTCTTTTTGAAAAACAATAACTTTATATTGTTCTTGCAAACTTTGATATTCTTCTTCAATTTTCTTATCTACCATTAATAAGAAAGTTTGCTAAAAATAAAAGTTTTTACCTTGCTTGAACCCTTTTAACTACTGCCGGCCTAACTTTAACTAATATTCTATATCCACAATAAGGACACATAACTTTTCCTTCTAAAAGCTCATTTACTATTGATTTACATTTAAGACATTTATACATTATATCACCCTAGGTGGATAGTATGCTTGTCCTGCAAATTTTGCTCCACATTTTTTACAAATCCAAATTCCACTTCCATTTCTAACCAAATATTCCATTTTACAATTTGGACATATATGTCTTTTCTTTTGCTCTTTTTCTATTTCCGCTACCTTTTCTCTAATCTTTTTACCATATCTAGGACCAAATCTACCAGCAGTACCAACTTTTTTTGTTTTTCCCATTAAATCACCTACTTAAGCTTTCCAACAATTTAATAATTTCTTCTTCACTTATTCTTTTTTTAATTTTTCCACTATTAAACATTTTTATTAAATAATCTTCAATTTGTTCAACTAATTGTGGCTTAACTAGCTTAACTCTTGCTAATCTTTCTTTTGCTTTTGGCTCAAGAATTTTTCTCAATATTTCATTCTTTTGAACCTCTTCCACTAATTTCACCTATTATTTTGTCTATAAAACTTCTACCTTTTGGTGTTAAAATTCTACCTTTTTTTTCTTTTGTAACTAAACCTTCAGATTCCAATTGTTGCAATATTTTTCTAATTATAGATCCAGAAGCCTTATAAAATTTTTTCGGTCTCATACCTCTATTTTTTCTGCCACCATAATAGGTTCTAAGCCTAGAAACTCCAACAGGACCATCAATATAAATTCTTCTCAATATTGAAGCTGCTCTAATATACCAAAAATCCTCTTGCTCAGGAGGCCTTTCTTTATGAGCTCCGCTTTTAACTATTTTTGCCCAAAGAGGAGGCTTAATCTTTTCCATTTTTTTAAGTTCATCTTTCAATTTTTCTATCAGCTTCTCTGCTGGCACTTCATATATACTTACCATACTTTCTAAATTGAATTAAAATATTAAAAAATTTTATTAACCTGCTTTTCCTTGGGATTTATAAAGCTCTATTAGTCTATCTAAAGTGTCTGCTTCTTCAGGGCCTTTATCATCTCTAATTCTAACAAAGGCAGGAAATCTTAAAGCATAGCCAGATTCATAATTTGGCGATTTTTGAATTTCTTGATATTTTACTTCTATAACAATTTTTGGTCTAATTTTAACTTCTTTTCCTTTTTCTTGAATTATTAATGGTTTTAAAAGCTCTGTCATCATTTCATATTCTTCTTCAGTTAGGCCAGTAGACATCATCCCGCATCTTAAAAAATTTCCAGTATCAGGATCTCTAACGGCCAATTCATATGAAGTTAGCCAGTTAGCTCTACTTCCTTCTCCCCAAGTAGCGCCAATTATAACTAAATCTAAGGTTTCCATTGTTGGCTTTATTTTATACCATCCTCCAACATGTCTTCCAAATTTATAAGGAGAGTTTAATACTTTTAACATCAAACCTTCTTGTTTGGCTTTTAAAGCAGATTGATAAAATGATTCAAGCTCTTGAATATTATCTGAAATTATTTGTTTTGCCAATTCAAACTTACCAGGAATTTCTTTTACTATATTTTCCAAAATTTTTCTTCTTTCTATTAAAGGTTTATCAATTAGCATTTCTCCGTTTAAATAAACAACATCAAATAAATGAATCCTAATTGGTATTTTTTTAATCATTTCTTCTATTTCATATTTTCTATGAATCCTTCTTGATAAAACTTGAAAGGCCATAGGTTCTCCAGTTTGAGGATTAACTGCTATTGTTTCTCCCTCTATAACACATTCATCAGCATTTATTCCTTTTAAACACAATTCACATAAATCAGGAAACTGTTTAGTTACATCTTCTTGTCTTCTAGTAAAAAGTTTAATATTTGAACCCTTTTTCATTATAAGAGTTCTCATTCCATCATATTTCCACTCTGCAGCCACTTTTCCAAATTCTTTCACAACTTCTTCTATACTTTCAGCCTTTTCGCCAAGCATTACTTGTATTGGCCTACCAAATTCAATTTTTACATTTTCCAGACCTTCTATTCCTTTTTCTTTGGCAATTTTAGCAACTAGAGCGAAATCTGAAAGAATATTCCAAGCATAGTCAACAGCTTCATACGCTTTTTCATTTTTTCCAAAAAATGCTTCAACAATAGCATCTCTTATTAAACCTTCTGCAACACCAATTCTTAACTCTCCTAAAATTGTTCTAACTAAATATTTTGCTTCTTTAGGAGAAGCTAACAATAATAAACTATAAATTGTTTGTATTTTTCTTTCTTGTGCACCTTCACCTGAAGCTAAGGAAACTTTTCTTAGATTTTCAAAGACCATTTCTACAGTTAAATTTTTCTTAAAAAGTGTAATTTGTCTTTTTTGAGGAAGCAATTTTTCAGCAGTTAAACCCAAATCTCCGGTTCTAGCAAATTCTTCTTCTACTTTTTCAACAGATATACCAACAACTTTACTTATAGCTGTCATCATTAGTTGAGTAGCAATTCCTAACTCAATTTGCATATATTTAGGATAAACTATTCCTTGAACCAAATAAACAACTTTTTCCAAATCTTCTATTTCACAATTTTTAAAAAGTTCTGCCAATATTTTTGTTTTTTCTATTTTAGAGGATGTTTTTTCCAACTTTTCATAGTAATTTACTAATATGCTATATTCCATATAACTTTTTAGTAAAGAAAAATAAAGTTTTGAGCTAAAATAAAAAATGGAAGAAGAAATTAAAGAAGAAACTAGAAAAAAAATTTCACCAGATTGGATATTAGATTGTGTTTGCTTAGAGGATAAAGGAAGGACTTTGGTTATTTCTCCTCACGAATGTTATAAAAGGGGAATTAATAATATAAAAATAACATTAGGAAGATTTAGCTCCCCAACAGTATTAACATATAAAATATCTGAAATCTATAAGAAGAAAAAAGAATAAATTAATAAATGGGACGGTAGCTCAGCCCGGGAGAGCGACCGGCTGAAGACCGGTGCGTCGTGGGTTCAAATCCCACCCGTCCCAATTTTAGCTTTTATATAGTAACTCAAAATAGAAATAATGAAAAACCTTAATCTTAGAATAGCATCTTTTAATTATTACGAGCCAAAAACAGAAATTGTTGAAAGAAAAGGAATAGGGCATCCAGATACAATATGTGATTCAATTGCAGACCAAATTTCTATTCAATTAGCAAATTATTACTTAAAAAGATTTGGTAGGATCTTTCATTATAATATTGATAAGGCATTGCTTTCTGCTGGAGAGGCAAAAACTAAGTTTGGTGGCGGAAAAATAATTAAACCAATGAAATTGGTTCTTGGTGATAGAGCAACATACAAAATAGGAAATGAAGAAGTTCCTATTGAAGAAATAGCAAAAAAAGCAATTTTTGATTGGATTAAAAATAATTTAAGGTTTGTAAATGAGGAAAATCTAGAAATTATAAATGAAATTAAATTTGGTTCAGAAGAATTAACTTCTATATTTTCAAAATCAGAAAATTTTCTTCCAGCTAATGATACTAGTGCTTTAGTTGGTTATGCTCCTTTAACTTTATTAGAAAGAAGTGTTTTAGAATTGGAAAGATATTTAAATTCTTTTGAATTTAAAAAAAGATTTCCTTGGAGTGGTGAAGATATTAAGGTTATGGGTCTAAGGAATGATTTTAATTTTACATATACTGTTGCAATTGCTTTTGTTGATAGATTTGTAGAAAGTGAAGATGATTATTTTAAGAAAAAAATGGAAATTTTAGAAGAAATAAAAAATTTTTTGAAAAACGAGTTTGAAATAAATGCAAACATTTATTTAAATACATTGGATGAAAAAGGGAAAAAAGAAGAGGGTTGCTATCTTACAGTTACTGGAACTAGTGCAGAATCTGCTGATTCAGGAGAAGTTGGAAGAGGGAATAGAGTTAATGGTATTATTTCTTTGAATAGGCCAGCAGGTTCTGAAGCTGCTGCAGGTAAAAATATGGTAAGTCATGTTGGAAAAATATACAATGTTTTAGCCTTTGATATTGCCAATAAAATTTATAAGGAAATAGAAAAAGCAAACTATGTTTGGCTTTTAAGTCAAATAGGAAAGCCAGTAAATGAGCCATTAATGATTTATATAGAGGTTGACAATCTTAATGAAGATGAAAAAAGGAAAGTGGAAGAGATAGTTTTAAAAAGGTTTGAAACTTTGAAAGAATTTATAAAAGATTTAGTTGAAGGAAAGTTTAAAGTTTGCTAAACAAATACTTTATTCCTTCTTTTATTATAAAAAATGAAACACCACCAACAACTCTAATACCTCTTAAAATTTTACTTTTCTTATGATAAAAAACATTAACTGGAATATTTACTATTTTCATATTTTTTTTCAAACCTTCAATCAAAATAGAATTTTCAATTATATAGCCACCATGAACATTTTCTATTTTTAGTATAGCATTTTTACTTAACCCAATAAATCCACAGTTTGTATCTTTAAGTTTTGTCCTAAAAAAGAAGTTAAAGAGCAATCTCCAAACAAAATTTCCTAATTTATGTCTAAAAGGAACTTTTGACCAATTTCTGGCTCCCATAACTATGTCATATCCTTTTTCAACCATCTTAGCAATTTTCGGAGCTTCTTCTGGTAAAAATTGCATATCAGCATCTATTATTACACAAGAATTAAATTTTTTGTTTTTTAGAAAATCAAAAGCTGTTTTAAGAGCCTCTCCCTTTCCTCTATTTTTTTCATGTCTTATAACATCAACTTTTAAAGATTTTGCTATTTCATATGTCTTATCCTTGCTACCATCATCAATAACTAAAACCTTAAATTTCAATTTTTTTAGCCTTTTTATAACCTCTCCTATAGTTTTTTCTTCGTTGTATGCTGGAACTATTGCATATCTCATTAATTTTATTGAATTAATTTTTTTAATGATATGTGCAAGATGTGGAAAAGAAACAAAAGATTTTTATGATAATCTTTGCTTAGATTGTTTTATTGAAAAAATGAAAAATATAGAAATCAATTTAAGAGTCTGTAAAAAATGTAATAGATTTTTTGTATCAAATAGAGGTTTCGAAGAAAAAGAAAGAGCAATAGATTATTATTTAAAAAAGTTTGTTTCTAAGAAAATTTCATTAGAAATAGATAAAATTCCTATAGAAAAATTAGATGTTTTTGAAAAAGAGTTTATTTGTAATGAATGTAAGGAAAAATACTCTAGAAAAGTTGAAGCTATTTTACAAGTTAGAGGTAAAGAAAATTTGGTTGAAGAAATTTTTAGAAAATATTTAATTTTTGGTAGAAAAGTAGTTGGTGGATATGATATAGATTTTTCTTCTAAGGAAGAACTAAAAAAGATAGTTAAAGAAATTAAGAAAAAATATTTGTTTGAAGTTAAAATTTCTAGAAAATTGATTGGCATTAAGGGAGGAAAAAGAAAATATAAAGATACAGTTTTATTGAAATTATATGGCAAAAGATAAAGAAATAAGTGAAGAAGAGTTGGAAATTTCTAGAATAAGGATTCCTCAGGAGGGGGAAGTTTTAGGAATTGTTGAGATGATGTTGGGTGGAGATAGAATGAAAGTTATTTGTGATGATGGTAAAGAAAGAATTTGTAGAATTCCTGGTAAGTTGAGAAAAAGAGTTTGGATTAGAGAAGGAGATTTAATATTAGTTGAACCATGGAAAATTCAAGGAGATAAAAGAGGAGATGTTGTTTTTAGGTATACTCCTACTCAAGCAAATTGGTTGAAGAAAAATGGATACATAAAGAGCTTACAGGTATAATCTTATGAAAGATTTCTTTTCTGAAAAGAAAGTTGAAGCAAAGGTTTATGATCAGAGAACCTTGCTTTCAATCTATAAGCTTTTAAAAAAAGGAATAATAAAAAAACTTGAATCAACTGTAAAAGAAGGAAAAGAAAGTGTTATTGTTTCTGCAAAAGATAAAAATGATAGATGGCTTGCCTTAAAAATTTATAGGGTTGAGCATTGCGATTTCAAAACTATGTGGAAATATTTGGTTTCTGATTTTAGATTTGAAAGAGTAAGAAAGAGTAAATGGCATGTTGTATTAAACTGGGCTAAAAGAGAGTTTAAAAATATGAAGATAGCTTTTGAAAATGGAGTCAATTGTCCAGAACCAATAGCTATTTACAATAATGTTTTGGTTATGTCCTTTATTGGTGAAAACGGAATACCTGCTCCAACCTTAGAGCAAGCAAAAAATGAAGATTTAGATTGGGATGTTTTATATAAACAGATTATAGAAGAAATAAGAAAAATGGTTAATGCAGATTTGATTCACTCTGATTTAAGTTCTTACAATATTTTGGTTTACGACAAAGCTTACATAATTGATTTTAGTCATGCTGTAACAAAGAGGCATCCATTATCATTTGAATTTTTAAAGCGAGACGTAGAAAACATTAATGATTTTTTTAAGAAAAAAGGGGTTGAAGTTGATGAAAATTTTGTTGAAAGCTTAAGGTGGTAAAATGATAGAGTATATAGTTTTGCCAGAGGAAAGAGCTAAGATAATAAAAAATAGAAAAGAATGGATAGAAAAAATAGAAAGTTTAAGTAATTGTAAGATTGAATTGGATGAACAAGAAGTAAAAATAGAAGGAGAAGATCATTTTTCAGTTTTAAGAACTAAAGAAGTTTTTAGAGCATTAGGAAGAGGATTTGATTTGAATGACGCTCTACTTTTATTAGATCAAGATTATTATTTGGATGTGATAGATTTAAAAGATTGGGGAAAAACTAGAGAGAGAAGAGTTCAGCTAAAAGGAAGAGTTATAGGAAAAAAAGGTTCTTTTAAAAAAATGTTAGAAGAAAAAACTGGAACAAAAATTATAGTTGAGGGAAAAACAATTTCCATATTAGGAAAATGGGAAGGAGTTAATCTAGCAAGAAGAGCTATAGAAATGTTACTAGAAGGAAGAATGCATACTACTGTTCAAAAATTTTTAGAAAGAGAGCTATTGAAATAAAATTTTTTAATATAAGATTACAAAATTTAAATCTGGTAAATATGGAAGAAGAAAAAAGTATAGCAGAAGAAATGGGTGAAAAAATAAAGGAAATAAGTATTGCCGAATTTTTTGAAAAAAACAGACATTTGTTAGGTTATGAAAATCCGACAAAAAGTTTACTTACTGTTGTTAAAGAGCTAGTTGATAATAGCTTAGATGCTTGTTTAGAAGCCAGGATTTTACCAACTATAAAAGTTCTGGTTAAAGAAGTTAAGGAAAACGTTTTTAGAGTTGTTGTTGAAGATAATGGCCCTGGGCTGCCACCAGAAAAAATACCTTTAGCTTTTGGTAAATTTTTAGTTGGAAGTAAGTTTATGCGCTTAAGACAAAATGTTGGAACTCAAGGTATTGGAGCAAAAGGAGCAATACTTTACGCTCAATTGACAACTGGAAAGCCAGCAAAAATAACAACATACTTTAAGGGAAAAAAACATGAATTTGAACTTACTATAGATGTAATAAGAAATGAGCCAAAGGTAATTTCTAAAAAAGAAGAGCCAATAGAAAAAAATTTGCATGGATTAAAAGTAGAGCTTTTAGTTGAAGGTAGATATATAGAAAAAGGACAATCAATACCAACATACTTAAGATACATATGGATTGCAAACCCATTTACAAAAATAGTTTATGAAGGGCCAAATTCTAATTTTGTTTTAGAAAGAGTATTTAATGAATTACCAAAGGAACCAAAAGAGATTAAACCACATCCATATGGAGTAGAATTAGGTAGATTAAAAAGGATGGCTCATTTAACAAATAGTAGAAGTTTAATAGGATTTTTGGTTAATGATTTTTCTAGAGTAGGAAAAGATTCTGCTGAAAAAATTTGTAAGCTTGCTAAAGTAGATCCGAATAAAAAACCAAGCGATTTAACGGATGAAGAAATTGAGAGATTGCACAAAGCAATGCAAAATATTAAACTTATGTCCCCTCCTACAGATTGCCTATCTCCTCTTAAAGAAGAATATTTAATAGAAAGTTTAAAAAAAGAATTTGAACCAGAATTCGTTACTGCTGTTATTAGAAAGCCTAGTGTATATAGAGGATATCCGTTTCAAGTTCAAGTTGGATTAGCTTATGGTGGAAAAATTAGTGAAATTAGTCAAGAAACAATTTTGCTTAGGTTCGCAAATCATACTCCTTTATTATATAACCAATCTGATTGTGCCATTACTAGAGCAGTAGAAGAAGTTGATTGGGGTAATTATAGATTGCCTAGAAACTCAAAAGGTTTACCGCCAGCACCATTAATAATTTTAGTTGATTTGATATCTGTTTGGATACCTTATAAGAGCGAAGGTAAACAAGCTATTGCAGAATATCCAGAAATAATAAAAGAAGTTAAGCTTGCTTTACAAGAAGCAGGCAGAAGACTTTCTACATATTTACATAAAAAGTTTGTTAGAGAGCAATTAGCAATGAGAGCAAATATCTTTGAAGCTTATTCTGAGATATTTTCTGAATTTGTTTCAGATTTAACTGGAAAACCAAAAGATTATATTAAACAAAAAATTTTAGAATTGATAAGAAAGGGAGAATATAAAGAGGGAGAAGAAAAAAAGATGAAAGAAGAAGTTATAGAGGTGAAATAAAATGCA